>JBIISL010000072.1:0-6466 GCA_044341035.1 Ilumatobacteraceae bacterium
ACAAAGGCGCCTGTATTGCGCGGCCTCGACGATTTCTCGGTTAGCGATGCCCACATCGTGTACCGAGGACAATGCGGCGCGTGTTCTGCGCTAGTCGCAACAAAATAACCAAAAAAAGAAAGGATCCATTCATGCCAGCCTTGAAGGGAACTAAAACACACGAAAACCTGTTGGAGGCATTTGCAGGCGAAAGCCAAGCAAATCGTCGTTACATATGGTTCGCACAGAAAGCAGACATCGAGGGTTACCCAGATGCAGCTGCTTTGTTCCGCTCTGTTGCTGAAGGTGAAACCGGCCATGCGCACGGACATCTTGAGTACATCGCAGAAGTAGGCGACCCAGCAAGTGGCGAGCCAATTGGTGAGACAGAAGCAAACTTCAAAGCATCAGTTGCTGGCGAGACCTACGAGTACACACAGATGTACCCAGGATTCGCAAAGACAGCCCGCGAAGAAGGATTCGATGAAATTGCTGACTGGTTCGAAACTCTTGCTCGCGCAGAGAAAAGCCACGCAGGTCGTTTCGCAGAAGGCCTTGCAGCTCTCTAATTTTTCCGTGGCCCATTGGTCACGATGAACGAAGAGGTGGGTGGTTGTTGAGAAATCAACAACCACCTCATCTTTGTAAAACCTTTGACGAGAATTGAATTTCAGATGACCATCACATATGACCCAAAGAATCCTGTCTATCTCGATGAAGCAGATGTCCGCGAAGAACTCACACGCGTGTACGACATCTGCCATGGCTGCAGACTCTGCTTCAAGTTCTGCTCTTCTTTTCCCACTCTGTTTGACTACGTCGACGCACACGATGATCAAGACGCCGGACGTATGACTCCCGCGCAACAAGATCAAGTCGCTGACGAATGCTTCCAATGCAAACTTTGTTATGTCAACTGCCCATACATTCCTGAATTACACGAATGGGCTCTCGATTTCCCGCGCCTAATGTTGCGCCATGACTCAATGCGTATGGCTAATGGCCAAGTAAACCTTCGCAAGCGCGCAACAACTGAAACCATGGGGCACACCGATGCGCTTGGCAAGTTGGCCACCACCATTCCAACCATTACGAACGTTGTGCTGGGTGCAAAACCTGGGTCACTAGTACGAAAGATTGTTGAAAAGACATCAGGTGTTTCATCTGTTCGTCTGCTTCCTCCGTATGCAAAGCAGCGTTTCAGTACATGGTTCAAAAAGCGCGCTACTCCGGTGTTGGCAAAGAAGCAGGGTTCTGTTGCCGTGTTTCCTACATGTTTGGTGGAATACCAACAGCCGGGCATTGGTCAGGACCTAGTCAAGGTGTTCGAACGCAATGGCGTTGACTGCTCATTAGTTGATGGCGCTGGTTGCTGTGGTGCCCCATACCTGCACAGTGGCGACATGGACGGCTTCATCAAGGTTGCTACAAAGCAAGTGAAAGCTTTGGCCGCTGCAATTCGTGGTGGGAAAGACATTGTTGTTCCACAGCCGACCTGTGGCTACATCTTGAAGAAGGATTACGTCGACTATGTAGGCGGGCCAGACGCCGAATTGGTAGCAGCACACACATACGACTCTTCTGAGTACTTGATGAACTTGCATAAAGCAGAGGGAACCGAGCTTGATACGAATTTCACTGGCGAGATTCCGGAAAGTATCTCGTATCACATTCCTTGTCATCTTCGTGCTCAGAACATTGGATTGCGCAGTCGCGACATCATGAAGTTGACCGGCGCAAAGATCACCCTGATTGATCAATGCTCAGGTATCGACGGCATGTGGGGACTTAAAGCGGGCAACGAAGAGTTCTCTGTGCCAATTGCCAAGAAGTTGGCCAACAAATTGGAAGCAGCTAATAACCAAATAGTTGCTGGTGACTGCCATTTGGCCAATACGGCAATCATTGAACAAACGGGAATTGTCGCCCAACATCCGTTACAAGTAGTCGCACGCGCCTACGGCATTGCAGAAGAACCATCTAAGTAAAGAGAGAAAAAAGTGAATACCAATACCCCCTCCTCGTCACGCAAACTCACCCTCGATGACATCGCAGACCTTCGTGCCTATGAGCGTGAACGCCCAGATTTTCGCGCACACGTAATTGAAGTGAAGCGTCGCCGTCGTATTGCGATTGGGGAGATGTTGACAATCATGTTTGAGAATCGGGACACCATGCGTTTGCAGATTCAAGAAATGATTCGTGCGGAAAAGCTAGTCACTGACGAAGGCGTAATGGAAGAGTTAAAGGTGTACAACCCAATGATTCCGATGCCTGGCCAATTATGTGCCACGTTGTTTCTTGAACTGACATCTGAAGATCAAGTTCGTGAGTGGTTGCCAAAATTGGCTGGCCTTGAAGACAGCATTTGTATTCAACTATCTGATGGTTCAAAGGTGCGGGGCTCAATTGATGCCCAGCATGCGGCCGGTTTAACTCGTCTCGATGTCACGGCTGCGGTTCACTACCTCACCTTTGATTTCACCGATAAGCAGATTGAACAGTTCGCGTTTGGGCCTGTTGCAGTGCTGTGTGATCAGCGGAATTATCTCGAGATTGCATCACTGTCTGATGAAACTCGAGAAGAACTTCTGACGGATCTTCGCCCCTAAGCCATAAGGGGGGCCGCAAGCCCTCTTGTTTGGCAGGACTTGCAGGTGTGACCCCTGACACATACACTGCCCCGTGCGGGGACTCTCCCCGTGGTCGAGGGGGATATCGATGTCCGGAACAGATCTGTCATGGCGGAACCGAGGGGCCTGCAACGGCCTAGACCCCGATGTCTTTTTTCCTGATTCAGACGCAGCAGCTGAAGAAGCGAAAGCAATTTGCAGTTCCTGCATGGTGCGGGCGTCCTGTCTGGAGCACGCAATCGCGGTTCGAGAGAAGGACGGAGTGTGGGGAGGCGCTACAGAACGTGAGCGTCGCAGAATCATTCGTCAAAGACGCCGCACAGCGTAGATACTTGGTGCATGGCGCATTCCCACGAATTCATCGGCTGGCCTACGTTGCTGGCCCAGATTCTTGATCGCCGTGATCTTGAATCGTCACAAGCTGAATCTGCCATTACTCAAATTCTGAACGGCGATGCAACGCCATCTCAGATGACTGCTTTTGTGGTTGCAATGAGAGCCAAGGGTGAAACAGTTGAAGAACTTGAAGGCATGTTGCATGCAGTGCGTTCAGCTGGCATGAAAGTTCATCTCAGTGCAGAGCTTGCATCGCGAGCAATTGACATTGTCGGAACAGGTGGAGATAAGAGCAACACGGTCAATGTGTCCACAATGTCAGCGTTAGTAGTTGCTGCTTCAGGAGTGCCGGTTTGCAAGCACGGCAACAGGGCAGCATCATCAAAATGTGGTGCAGCTGATTTGTTGGAAGCTGCGGGAGTCGCAATTGAACTTGATCCGCAAGGTGTTGAAGCATCAATAGCGGCTACCGGATTCGGGTTTTGCTTGGCAGCTCACTTTCATCCGGCTTTTCGCTATACCGGCCCATCACGTCGTGAAATCGGAATTCCAACGGTGTTCAACTTGTTGGGGCCAATGGCAAACCCGGCGCCAATCTCGAACATGTTGGTCGGCGTTGCAATGCCAAACATGATGGAGGCAATGGTGGGTGCGTTGGCGTCACGTAATGTCACCAGTGCATGGGTTGTACATGGTCACGGCGGATTAGATGAACTAGCGGTTAGTGGCCCGAACATTGTGTACGAATTACGGGATGGCAACATTTCTCGATTCGAAATCGATGCTGCTGATTTCGGAATATCGCACTCCACGCTTGCCGATATTCGCGGGGGAGACGCCACCGACAACTTGGCCATTATGAATGGTTTGTTCAGTGGCCAAACCGGAGCTGTTCGTGACATCGTCACCTTCAATGCTGGCTGTGCACTCTTTGTTGCCAAGCATGTTGGGTCCGTCGCTGACGGTATTGATCTCGCTCGCGCCACCATCGATTCGGGTGCTGCGGCAAGCATGTTGGCTCAGGTTGTAGCCGTTAGCTCGGCTGAAGCCACCCGCATGCAGGTGTAACAAACGGAACCGTGTCACACCCATTCGTCACTCTTATGACATGGACATCACGCCCCTCACCATCACCGAAGCCCCTCAATACGAACCAGTTCTCATGATCTCGTGTGCCACGTGTGTCATGGCCGAGACAGACGCATGTGGTGATTGCATCATGAGTTTTATATGTGATGCGCCTGCTGAAGGTGCTGTCGTGCTTGATCTTCAGGAACTTCGGGAAATTAGGTTGCTCGCTCAGGCCGGTTTGGTGCCTACGCTTCGGCACCGTGCCGTTGGCTAAACCTTCCTCCCGTAATCCCATAGTCGTCTCTCCAGACGCCCCTCAGGGACTTGAGTATTGGGCTCAACTGCACGCCATCGGTCAGGCCGCTGGTCTTCATTCACTCGGGGTTGCTCCGGCCGACGCGATGCTTCGTGCGCGTGAGCAGATTCACGATCGCATTGATCAAGATCTGGTCAACGACATGAAATTTACGTTCCTGCGTCCCGAACGTTCGACAACACCTACCCAGCATCTTGACGGAGCACAATCGATCATTGTCGGCGTCCGTTCGTATGCAATTGCTGATCACCCAGATGCCGTCACATCGTCTCCGTTAGCACGAGTCGCTCGCTATGCATGGCTCGATCATTATGGTCATCTCAAAGATTCGCTCTCTGTTGTTGCTGAACGCTTACGACAGGATGGTCACCGTGCTGTTGTATTTGCAGATGACAATGCAATGGTTGATCGTGAATCGGCGTGGCTAGCTGGCCTCGGTTGGTTCGGGAAGAACGCGAATATTTTGTTGCCAGGACACGGCAGTTTTTTTGTTATTGGTTGCGTGATTACAACTGCAGTGCTTCCAGTAGCTACGCCCATTGATGACGGGTGTGGCGCCTGTTCACGGTGCATTACTGCATGCCCAACAGGGGCCATTGTGAAAGAGGGCGTCATTGACGCAAACAAGTGTCTGGCATGGTTGCTACAGAAGCCAGGGATATTCGATCGTGAGTATCGCGTTGCGCTTCATGATCGCATCTATGGGTGTGACGATTGCCAAACTGTTTGTCCACCGACACGACGAACAGTGCTGAGAGAATCAACAGAACAACTCCAATCAATCATTGAAGTCTTGAATTGGTTGTCAATGGACGATGAGACACTGAATGACTCATGTCAGCGTTGGTATGTGCACAAACGTGACATGACATGGGTCCGGCGAAACTTGTTAATTGTTCTTGGCAATATCGCAGACCCGAGCAACCCTGAAGTAGTTGGTGCCATACGCGAGCATGTCTCACACCCTCGAAGTGAATTACGTGCCCATGCGGTGTGGGCTGCAGCCAGATTGGGTCTAACTGGTCTCATAAATCATGAAGATTCTGACCCTATGGTGCGCGATGAGTTGCTGAATCTGCCAACCTTGCGGGAGGGCTTATGAAACATCTTCTCGTCACCAATGATTTTCCGCCGAAGATAGGTGGAATTCAGTCCTTGTTATGGGAGTGGTGGCGTCGGTTGCCAGCTGATTCGTTTGCGGTGCTTACGAGTCCTCATGCAGATTCAGCGGCTTTTGATGCAGGTGAGCCATATCGCATTGAACGCACACGCGAGCCTGTTTTGCTGCCACACCCGTGGATGGTGCAACGCATTAACGCAATGGTCAAAGATTTTGGCGCAGACTTTGTCGTGCTTGACCCAGCATTGCCATTGGGTCTTGTGGGGCCCCGTTTGTCAGTGCCATACATGGTGGTGTTGCATGGTGCAGAAGTCACGGTGCCTGGCCGACTTCCGGTTTCTCGTCAGGTGTTGGGGCACGTGTTGCGCGGTGCTGAACACATCATTGCCGCAGGTGGTTACCCCGCAATGGAAGGTGATCATGCAGCAGGACGAGCACTTCCGTCAACCATCGTTCCTCCCGGCGTCGATACCAAACGATTTGTAGTTCTCAATGATGCAGACAAAAAGGCAGCACGGGCTCGTTTTGGATTCGGTGCTGATGATGAAGTGGTTCTCGGATTTAGTCGTCTAGTTCCCCGAAAAGGTTTCGACACGCTGATCAAAGCTGTTGCACAACTGACACCACACCGACCGCGTTTACGTTTAGCTATCGCTAGTACGGGTCGTGATGAAGATCGATTACGAAAATTGGCTAACGAGTTGAAAGCTCCGGTGACGTTCTTGGGCCGCGTTGAGCACGATGAAGTACCTACGTTGTACGGATGTGCCGATGTCTTTTCGATGATGTGTCGAAATCGTTGGGGCGGACTTGAGCAAGAAGGGTTCGGCATCGTTTTTGTTGAGGCCGCAGCATGCGGTGTGCCTCAAGTCGCTGGCGATAGCGGCGGGGCAGCAGAAGCGGTACTTGATGGCGTGACTGGATACGTGATGGCTGATCCCACCGACGTTTCCGGATTAGCCGCGCGCATTGCCACAATTCTTGATGATGATTCTTTGCGGGCCTCTATGG
>JBIISL010000073.1:0-6456 GCA_044341035.1 Ilumatobacteraceae bacterium
TCACCTGGGAACACCCAGCACACCTTTACTTCAAGCGTGCGAAGTCAAGTGAACTCATCTTTGGTGATCCGACCTACCACCGCGAGCTTCTTGCTACACGCATCGGTATCTGATCATTAACTAATCAGTAACTGATCATTAACTGTTTTGGCAGTAGATAAAAACTTGAAAGAACCCGGGCCTTGCGCCCGGGTTCTTTTCATTTCTCGTAGGCTGATGGAATGTCGATAGTGACCGTTTTCTTTGTAGTGGTTTCGGCGCTTTCTGTCTTTGTTATCGCTGCAGTTGTAGTGGGTCGTGAAGCACAACGTTTAGACATGGTGGCCCCTCGTGTTATTTATGACATTGATAGGGCAGCAGAATTTGTGGCTCGAGCTTTGCCGCAGTCAACGCAAACTCGTCTCACGATGGAAGAAGTTCGTCAATTGCTACTAGCGCATTTGTCATGGATGAACGAGCGAGATCTCATGCCACTTGACGTCACTGATCGAATTCAGAATATTGAGACGCCCGTTGTGGTTGATGAAAATACCTTGACCGCCTATTTGTTAGAGGAAGCCGCACGCAGAGGTGTGGAAATTCTCGACGATGTTGATGTCGTGTATGTTGCAGACGCTCATATGGCATATTTTGCCGCCATCGGCGCAGTGGGGCCGCAGGCCGAACAGATTTAGATCATCATGTTGAACTGCCTTGTCATAAAGATGGCTGGCGGGTGAGTTTCCCTCGAGTCGGGCCGCAGTTTTGAGTGCATGTAACATTGCCAATCTATGGCTCCTGTTGAAAGCACCCGATCTCGCATCATTTCTGAGGCCATCAAAATGATGGAAGAAGGTGGCGAGGCAGCCGTGCGTCTGGGCGTTATTGCTGAAAACATGGGAATCAAAGAGCCATCCATCTATCACCATTTCAAGAATCGCGTTGAACTCGTCAACGCTGCATATGTCGAGTGGTACTGGCAGTGTCTAAAAACTGAGATTCCACTTGAAGCAATGATGGAGTTAGTGGAGACACGAGCTGATTATGTCAGGACGCTTAGCAAGCTAATGGAGTGGGGATACCGACCAGAGCGTCATCCTGCTCGAGCAATTCGTATAAGTGTCTTGGGCGCTGCGCAGCGCAGTCCCGAATTAGGAGCAGCGATAAATGAAATTAATCGAACATTTCTCGCGACAGTTGCCGCGTCTGTAGAAACGGCCCAACTCAATGGATGGGTACGTAAGAATCTGAACCCATTAGCTTGCGCCTATTGGTTGCACGGCCAAATTATGGGTCGTGTCATCGCTGAGATGGATCCTGGGCAAGTAGACCTTCAGCAGTGGAACGCCAATTCCACCGCAGCCGTTATTGGGCTATTGCTTGTCCCTGAAGAGAACTGATTAGTCCGCCGTTCCTTCACAAAGGTGGTTGGGGTACTACCGTTATCTGTATGGAAAGACCAGTCAAGTTTGAGCACACACGATTCCTTGGAGACAAGCGCACACAATTGGTGTACGACCTTGATGAGTGGAACGAACAAGACATTGTTGACTCGATTGTTGCTGAAGGCGTGGGTCTGTGCTTTGGGCCTGACACATTGGCAGAGGCGCGTAACCGCGGGTACACCTTGGCAACAGTTGGTGCCACACGCCGCCTTCGCAAGCCACGCGCGTAAGTTCGCTTCAGATGCCAGATTCGACCAACGGAACTTTCCAATCTGGGTCGTTAGTTCTTAACCGCTACCTAGCAACGCCGACTGGTTATGCATCGTCATTGCCGGGCGTCATCTTGTGTCACGGTTTTCCCAGTGGGTCAGTAGATGCTCGACAATCTGGGGTCTCGTTTTCGCAACTGATGGACCGCATGGCAAATGACTTGGGATGGGCTGCGCTCACGTTTACGTTTCGTGGATGCGGCAATAGTGAAGGTGATTTTTCAATGCAAGGGTGGGTTGATGACTTGCGTGCTGCCATTGATCATTTAGAAGACGAAGTATCGCCTGATGGTGTGTGGCTGGTGGGTACAAACACCGGCGGTGCACTTGCCTTGTGTGTTGCAGCCGACGACCCTCGAGTGCGCGGATGTGCACTGCTCAGTGCGCGTGCAGATTTTGATGACTGGGCTAGTCAGCCACGACGTTTTTTTGAACACGCCCGTGAGATTGGAGCGATTCGTACGCCAGGGTTTCCCGCATCATTTGATGAATGGAGCCGGGAACTACGTCGGTTCCGCCCAGTTGATGCGGCGCAACGTTTTGCGCCACGACCATTGTTGGTAATGCACGGTGATGATGATGAAAGTGTGCCTGTTGCTGACTCACGTGTGTTGGCAGCTGCGCATGGCAGTGCAGAATTACGAGTCATTCAAGGTGCAGGACATCGGCTTCGCCATGACCCGCGGGCCATTGCAGTATTGCTCGGTTGGCTTGACCGTCAGCGTGCGTTGTCAGCGTAATTTACGAATCGTGTCCGTGTGGGTGCGAAGTGTGCCAGGCGTATGCGGAAGAAATAATGTCATCAAGACTGCGCGTAGGTGACCAACCGAATGTCTCATTGATGAGTCGAGGATCTGCATAGCATTCTGACGGATCACCCGCGCGTCTGCCAGCAATTTCGTAGGGAACCTTTTTGCCCGTGACACGTTCGGTGGCAGCGATGATGTCCATCACGCTTGTGCCATGACCAGTACCGACATTGCACGTGATGCTGTCGTTTCTTTTTGCAAGATAATCAAGCGCTGCAACATGAGCACGTGCAAGGTCTTCAACGTGGATGTAGTCGCGTACGCCGGTGCCATCGGGTGTTGGGAAATCATTACCAAACACCGTTAGCGCTGGAGCAAACCCCAATACTGCTTTCATGACATGCGGGATGAGGTTTTGTGAGAAGCGCCAGTCTTCACCAAGAGTTGCGTCTTCGGAAGCGCCTGCTGCATTGAAGTAGCGCAGGCACACATTGCGCATATTGGTGGTCTGTGAATACCAACCAAGTGTTTTCTCAATCATCAATTTGGTTTCGGCGTACACGCTTTCACAGCTCAAGACATCGGTCTCGCGGACCGGAACTGATTGCGGAGTGCCGTACACGGCTGCGGTAGAAGAGAAAACAACTCGCGTTACACCAGCCTTGTGTAGAGATTCGAAAAGCTTCTGAGAGCCAGTGACGTTATTGCTGAAATACTTGCCAGGGTTGGTCATTGATTCACCAACCGCTTTGTATGCGGCAAAGTGCACCACTTCATCAACCTGATGCTCGGCTACAACGCGCGCAACGAGACCAGAATCTGCGATGTCACCTTGAACGAATGGGGCATCGCCTACTGCCTTGCGGTGACCATTTTCAAGAGTGTCGAGCACCACAACGCCACGACCAGATGCGCGAATGAGTCGCGCGGTAATGGATCCGATGTATCCGGCACCGCCGGTGATGAGCACGGTCATTGCAGTGAGACTACTTGAGAGGCCGCGATTGCTTATCGCGATCAGCGGCTTTCTCTGCTTTTTTCCATGCACGAACTGTCAACAATGTTTCTGGTGAGGTGATGTCAGCAATGGTTCGAGGGTTCGAGTCGCTAAACACTCCTGCTGCCTTCTTCCAGTTTGTTGGCTTAATGTCAAATCGTTTACCAAGCAACGCAATAAAAATTTGTGCCTTCTCTGCACCGAATCCGGGCAACTCACGAAGGCGTTCAAACAACACATGGCCATCGTCAATGTCGGCCCACATGTTTTCGCCCTTACCTTTGTATTTTTCAGCAAGCACTGCACACATTCCTTGAATGCGTTGCGCCATTGCTTTTGGAAACCGGTGAATGGCAGGCTTCGTTAAACAGATTGCAAGAAACTCTGTTGGGTCCATTGCTGCGATCTTCTTTGCATCAAGATGACCGAGGCGTTGCTTCAATGTCCATGGACCGTTGAAGGCCCATTCCATCGGAACTTGTTGGTCGAGCAGCATGCCAATTAGCAGTGCAGTGCCGTTGGCGTTGAGGAACGAATCAGAGTCAGGATTTCCGGTGATGTACAAAGTGGCCACGGGCTGATTCCTTTGGTTTAGTCGCGAGTAAGAGAATGTACTGCGTCTGGGTTGATATTGAGGTCAATGATGGCTTGAGCGACAACTTCTTTTGTCACGCCATGTGATCCGATGAGGCTAGAGAGAACCGCAATCACTATGTGTGGGGCATTCGTCTCAAAGAATTCACGCAGGGCTTCGCGGGTATCGCTGCGGCCCATGCCGTCCGTTCCGAGAGACAAGAACCGGCGACTCGGCACGAACGTAGCAACTTGTTCTGAAACGATGCGCAGGAAATCAGTGACTGCAACGACCGGGGCGGCTGTTGCACCGAGCAATGTCTCGATATGTGAACGGCGTTTCTTTTCGGTTGGGTGAAGACGATTCCACCGTTCAATTTCCATGGCATCGTCGCGCAATGACTTGTATGACGTGGCTGACCACAGGTCGACATCAATGGAATATTTTGTACGCAAGATGTTGGCAGCTTCAGTTGCGGCGGCAAATGCTGAACCAGAGAAAAAAATTGATGCGTGCGCGGTGCCTGATACTGCGGGTGCCCATTGGTACAGGCCATTGATGATGTCTTGCGCAGATACATGGCTTGGCTGTGATGGCATTGGAATATTCTCGTTATACAGCGTGATGTAGTAAAAGATGTCAGCCGGATTTTCCCCATACATTTTTGTAATGCCGTGCTGAACGATTGCAGCCACTTCGAATGCAAAAGCTGGGTCATAAGCCTGGCATGCAGGTATTGCAGTTGCTAACAGCAAACTGTGCCCGTCTTGATGTTGCAGGCCCTCACCCATGAGAGTGGTGCGACCTGCTGTTGCACCCAAGAGGAAGCCTCGCGCACGAGCATCTGCAGCTTGCCAAATGAGGTCACCAACACGTTGGAAGCCAAACATTGAATAGAACGTGTAAAACGGAACCATCGGTACGCCGCGTGTGGCGTAACTGGTAGCCGCAGCAATCCAGCTAGACATTGCGCCAGCTTCAGTGATGCCCTCTTCAAGAATTTGTCCTTGTGCAGACTCTGCATACGACAACAACAGGTCATGATCAACTGGTTCGTATTTCTGTCCTTGTGATGCGTAGATCATTAGTTCGCGAAACATGGAGTCCATGCCAAAGGTTCGTGCTTCGTCGGGGATGATCGGCACTACGCGGCTGCCGAAGGAATCGTCGCGGGCAAGATTTCGCAACAAGCGGGTGAACGCCATGGTGGAACTAACTGCTTGCTCGCCTGAACCAAGTGTGAATTCTGTGAACACTTCTGCAGAGGGCAAGGCGAGTGGTGTTTTATTGCGAACAACACGCTTTGGTAACGAACCGCCCAATGTGCGCCTACGTTCCATCATGTATTGATATTCAACTGAGTCAACAGGAGGGCGGTAGTACGGAAGTATGTCACCTTCAAGCGCGGAGTCTGGAATTTCTTCTTGCAAGTGCAAACGATCGCGCATGGCTCGCAATTGGTCCGCGTTTAGTTTCTTTATCTGATGCGTTGCATTGCGGCCTTCAACCTGCGGTCCAAGAGTCCAGCCTTTGATGGTCTTAGCCAAAATGACGGTGGGTTTTCCAGAGCCGAGGTTGTCGACAGCAGCTTTGTACGCAGCAAATAATTTGCGGTAGTCGTGACCGCCGCGAGGCAAGTTCAGTAACTCGTCATCAGATAGGTGCGCAACTAATTGCAACAAGCGAGGGTCAGAGCCGAAGAAGTGTTCACGAATATACGCGCCACCTTCAATGGAGTAACGCTGAAATTCACCATCAACGGTGGAGTTCATCTTGTTCAGCAGTAATCCGTCAACATCGGCTGCTAGTAACTCGTCCCACTTTGAACCCCACACCACTTTGATGACATTCCATCCGGCACCACGGAACACTGCTTCAAGTTCCTGAATGATTTTGCCATTGCCACGCACAGGGCCATCAAGTCGTTGCAAGTTGCAGTTGACCACAAAGACAAGGTTGTCCAGTTTTTCTCGCGCAGCAAGTGAAATTGAGCCAAGAGTTTCTGGTTCGTCAGTTTCGCCATCGCCGATAAATGCCCACACGCGACTTGCTGAGGTGTCGTCAATGCCTCTGTTGTGCAAGTAGCGGTTAAAGCGTGCGTGGTACAGCGCTGTTAACGGACCAAGACCCATTGACACGGTGGGAAATTCCCAAAACTCTGGCATGAGTCGGGGATGCGGATAGCTGGAGAGACCTTTTCCATCTCGTCCGATCTCGCGACGGAAATGATCAAGGTCATCTTCGTCGAGGCGACGTTCAAGAAATGCACGTGCGTAAATTCCGGGCGCGGCATGGCCTTGGAAATACACGTGGTCCCCGGCAGCGCCGTTGTCTTTGCCGTGAAAAAAATGATTGAATCCAATTTCGTACAAGCTTGCAGAACTTGCAAACGTGGATAAGTGACCGCCGATGCCTTCTGCAGCGTGATTTGCTCGCGTCACCA
>JBIISL010000033.1:0-21311 GCA_044341035.1 Ilumatobacteraceae bacterium
TTGATTCTTGGTCTCTTGCAGCGCACATTGAAGACCGAACCTCAAAAGTGGACTCAAATGGCAGCCTCTATCAAGGGTGTTACCGAAGAAACCACAACAGGCGTGAAGCGTTTGTACAAGATGTTCGACAAGAAGGAACTTTTGTTTCCTGCGATCAACGTGAATGACAGCGTGACAAAGAGCAAGTTCGACAACCTTTACGGTTGCCGCCACTCACTCATTGACGCAATCAACCGTGCAACTGACGTCATGATTGCCGGAAAGCTCGCAGTTGTGTGCGGCTACGGCGATGTTGGTAAGGGTTGTGCACAAAGCCTTCGTGGCCAAGGTGCCCGCGTCATCGTTACCGAAATTGACCCCATCAACGCATTGCAGGCAGCGATGGAAGGCTATGAAGTCAATACCACCGAATCAGCTTTGGCTGAAGCAGACATTTTCGTGACTGCAACAGGTAACGAAGCAATCCTCACTGCTGAGCACATGGCCGGAATGAAGCACAACGCAATCGTGTGCAACATTGGTCACTTCGACAATGAAATCGATATGGCTGGCCTTGCGCGTAGCGGTGCTACTCGTGATGAATTGAAGCCTGGAACTGACCTATGGACATTCCCAGACGGTCACGCAGTAATCGTCTTGGCAGAAGGTCGACTTGTCAACCTCGGTTGCGCAACTGGTCACCCTTCGTTCGTAATGAGCTGCTCATTCACTAACCAGGTTCTTGCTCAAATTGAGTTGTTCACCAACTTAGATGCATACCCACTTGGCGTGTATGTGTTGCCAAAGCATCTTGACGAAAAAGTTGCGTTCGCGCATCTTGACGCACTTGGTGTGACACTGACTCAACTCACCGACGGACAAGCTGAATACATGGACATGAACCCTTCAGGTCCATTCAAGCCAGATAATTACCGTTACTAAGTAAACGTATTGAAAAAGGCCTCGGGTGATTCACCCGGGGCCTTTTTTATTTCCCTATTGTTCGGAAGCTTCGCCGGCTACAGCATCAAGCGAACTCTGCGACATTCTGAATAGTCGAAGGGTGACTTGCACCATCGGACCGATTCCAAGTGCAAAGACAAACGTGCCGAGACCAATGTGTCCGCCCAGGAATATTCCGATAATCATCACGGTGATTTCAACAATGGTTCGCGCAATGCGAACACTGATTCCAAAACGTTTGTTGAGCCCAAGCATCAGTCCGTCACGTGGACCTGACCCAAATTCGGCGCCGATGTACAAGCCGGATCCAGCAGCAATAATGCATAGCCCTGCCACCATGAATGCAATACGAATGGCCATGTTGTCGGTCTGAGGGATCAGGTCTTGAGCAACATTCTCGACCAGCCCAATTTCTACTGCGTTAAGCAATGTTCCAAGACCCGGGCGAAGACGAAGTGGAATCCACAACAACAGCACAAAGAAGGCAACGATGATCAACACCGTGCCAAGGCCGAGGCCCGTGTGCTTGGAGATTCCTTGGTGAAAGACATCCCACGGGGGAACACCCAGTTCTGAGCGCACAAAGAATGCAATTCCGGTGCCAAAGCATGCAAGTCCGGTCACACATCTGAAGAGGCGTTCAGAGAATTGTTCGCGCATTGGTCGAAGGGGAGCTTGAGCCATGGAACTACACCGTACTGAACTTGTGCGTTCGAACACGGGTGAAATGATTCCGATACAGATATTGGGCGTTGAACCTCATGAAGGGCACACGAGAGAACTTGTATTGGGTCTCAAATACGGTAGGAAGCGGATGAATGCACGTCTGTTGGCAGACATAGTTGTCGATTCCATTAGTTGGAATGATTTCAATGTTGACGTTGTGACATGGGCGCCCACTACGGCAAAGCACCAACAAGAGCGGGGCATGGATCACGCAGAGTTGATTGCTCGTCATGTCGGTGTTCTGCTGGCACTTCGAACGAAACGGCTATTGAGGCGTGTTAATACGGTTTCTCAAACAGGGTTAGATCGTGATGAACGATTGATATCGCCAGAGTTTGTTGCACGACCATTGGGCCGTCATCGCAATGTCCTGATCATTGATGATGTAGTTACCACTGGTGCAACGTTTCGGGCCGCAACACAATCAATTGTAGACATGGGGGCGCTATCAGTCATTTGTATAGCGCCATCGCGCACTGTGTAACTACAGAAGACCGGTGAGGGCACGGGCCGCGGCAATTGCGCCCGTTGAGTCTTCTTCCACATGAACGCCGTGCATGCCAAGAGCGTTTGCGGCATGCACGTTGGCGAGGAGGTCGTCAAGGAATGCGGTTCTGGTCGGCGTGGCGTTCAGTCGGGACATTGTGAGTTCGTAGATAGCCGGGTTCGGCTTGCGAATCTTTACTTCGTGGCTGTCGACAATGGTGTCAAATATGTTTACGTAGTCCATGAGTGGCCACCACATCGGCCGGAATTCCTTCACGTTGTTCGTGAGAATTCCAATAGGGATTCCTGCTGATTTCAAATCATGAATGAATGTGACCATCTCATCGTTGAGTTGAAAGTTGAACGGGTTTGCATTGGACGCAGGAGCATCAGCAGGGACCGTGGCAACAATGCCTGCGTCGTCAAGCTTCTGTTTTGTAATCGTGCGGCATTCGTCAAGTGTGATTTCGCCGCGCTCTACGCGGTGCCACTGATGGTCTGTATCTAGGTGATGTGGCCCCATCACGATTTCGGCCACAACGGCTGGGTCATGATCGGGATAGCGGCGCGTAAAGTCGCGGGGTCCGCCATTACGCATAATCACCCCTCCGAGGTCGAAAATCACTGTGTCAACTGCTCTGGAGGCCATATGAGCATCAAGTATTGCTGGGTTTCGGGTCGCCGAGCGAACTGGCTCTGGCAAAGGGCGCAGGTAGGCTTAGAAACTGCATGAAAGTTCTCGACCGCGTCCTTCGAGCCGGCGACGGCAAGCGAGTTAAAGCCCTCCAAGGCCTGGTTCCGGACATCAATGCCCTCGAGTCTGAAATGGCCGCCCTGTCTGATGTGGCCCTTCAGGCAAAGACTGGCGAGTTCAGATCACGTCTTGACCGTGGTGAATCTCTTGAAGATCTCCTTATTGAATCGTTCGCTGTTGTACGCGAAGCATCAAGTCGTGTCATTGGGCAACGTCATTTCGATGTACAGCTCATGGGTGGGGCCGCGCTTCACTTCGGTTGGGTTGCGGAAATGAAAACAGGTGAAGGAAAGACTCTTGTGTCTACTTTGCCTGCGTATCTCAATGGTTTATCGGGCGATGGCGTTCACGTCATCACTGTAAACGACTACTTGGCTCGCTTTCATGCCGAATGGATGGGCCGTATTCATCAGTTCCTCGGACTGAATGTTGGGCTAGTCATTCCTGGACGACGTGAATCTCCGGCCGAGAAGCGCCTCGACTACGCGTGTGACATCACTTATGGAACCAATAACGAATTTGGTTTCGACTATTTGCGCGACAACATGGCCGGATCACTTGATGACAAAGTTCAACGCGGTCATAACTTTGCAATTGTCGACGAAGTGGACAGCATTCTTATTGACGAAGCGCGTACGCCACTCATTATTTCTGGTCGAATGGCCGATGCAGTCAGCATGTATTACAAGTTTGCGTCCATTGTTCGCATCTTGCAGCGTGATGTTGACTACGAAGTAGAAGAAGACAAGCGCATTGTTGTGCCTACAGAAGTTGGAATTGAAAAAGTTGAAAAGGAACTTGGTCTTGACAACTTGTACGACGCAGTGCAGCAGAACCTGGTACACCAACTGTCTGTGGCACTGAAGGCTAAAGAGCTGTATCGCCGCGATAAGGACTACATCGTTGATGCTGGCGACGTGAAGATTGTTGATGAGTTCACCGGCCGCATCTTGGAGGGCCGTCGTTGGAGCGAAGGTATCCACCAAGCTGTCGAAGCCAAAGAAGGCGTGCGCATCAACGAAGAGAATCAGACTCTTGCAACTATTACTTTGCAGAACTACTTCCGTATGTACAACAAACTTGCGGGAATGACTGGTACCGCTCAGACCGAAGCTGCTGAATTGGTGAACACCTACGGGCTTAACGTGGTGCCGATTCCGACCAACCGTAATGTTGTGCGCGAAGATGAAGCCGACCTTATTTTCAAGTCTGAAGATTCTAAATTCCGCGCTGTTGTTGAAGACATCGTTGAGCGCAATTCAAAGGGGCAGCCGATTCTTGTCGGCACAATCAGTGTTGAAAAGAGTGAGCATTTGTCGCGTGAACTAACCAAACGTGGCATCAAACACGAGATTTTGAATGCAAAACAGCACACTCGTGAAGCTCTCATTGTCGCTCAGGCTGGTCGCCTCGGTGCAGTAACGGTTGCTACAAACATGGCCGGACGAGGCGTCGACATTCTGCTCGGCGGAAACCCCGAACTTCTTGCGCGCCAGCAAGTGCTGTCTGAAGGCGTGAATCCAGATCTCTTGGTTGATGACTTTGCATTGCCAGCACCTATCGATGAGATGCCAGAAGAATTCCAAGCGGCTCGTGCTGAAGCACAGGCTAGGTACGACCAGCTATTGCCGTTACAAAAAGCACAGTGTGCAGAAGAGGGCAACAAAGTCCGCGCAGTTGGCGGGCTCTATGTACTCGGAACTGAACGCCACGACAGTCGCCGAATTGACAACCAGTTGCGTGGTCGTGCCGGACGTCAGGGAGACCCGGGTGCAAGTCGTTTCTATCTCAGTCTTGATGATGAGCTCATGCGTTTGTTCGCGACTGGTGCTCTTAGTTGGGTAATGGGACGCGCACTGCCAGACGACGAAGCAATCGAAGCAAAGATGGTCACAAAGGCCATTGAGCGTGCTCAAACAACTGTTGAACAGCGCAACGGCGAAATTCGCAAGAATGTATTGAAATACGACGAAGTGATGAACGAGCAGCGCAAGGTTATTTACATGCGCCGTGATCAGATCTTGTCGGGTGCTGATCTCAAAGTTGCAGCTATGGAATATCTGGCCGAGGCCGTTGACTCTTTGATTGAAACTCATTGCGTCTCAGAAGCAAGTGACGAATGGGATGTCGATGGTTTGGAACTGGAGTTGTCTGGCTACTGGCCCGCAACCATTACCGCAAACCAAATTGATCAATGTTCTGGCACTGATGCCATTTACGACCTTGTCATGGCCGATGCCCAGAAGCATTACCAAATGCGCGAAGACGAATTGGGTTCAGAAATACTGCGTCAGATTGAGCGTCAAGTCATGCTCAGCATCATTGATCAACGGTGGCGCGAGCATCTCGAAGAGATGGACTACTTGCAAGAAGGAATCAACTTGCGTGCAATGGGCCAAAAAGACCCGCTTACCGAATGGCAGCGCGAGGGTTATGAGATGTTTGGTCAGATGATGACCGGAATCGCTCAAGATTTTGTTCGCTACGTCATGCACGTACAAGTGGTAAACGAAGAAGCACCCGTTCTTCGAGTTCAAAATCTCACTGAGACAAGTAGTGACAACGTCGTAACTGATGGCTTTACTGCAGCTGCTTTAGCCAGTGACGATGTTGACCATTCTCTGCTGGCTGCACCAGAAGATGAAGTACGTAAACCCATCGTGAAAGATGCGAGCGACTGGTCAAACACCCCGCGCAATGCCCCATGCCCCTGCAATTCAGGTAAAAAATTCAAGATGTGCCACGGCGCCGCCGCCTGACTGCCCGAGTCCGAGCAATAACTCATCATGCGTGATTTCACTTCCGACCTTCGCGAGCTAGCAACACGTATTGCCGAATCGCACGAGTATTTGCATATTGATCAAACACGTGCGCGTATTTCTGAACTGGAAATAGAAGTTTCCCGACCAGACCTCTGGGATGACCAAAATGTTGCCAAGCAAGTGACGGGGGAGTACTCAAACCTGCGCGCAGATCTCGATGCCTACGAGTTAATGCGTGCAGAACTAGATGACCTCGAAGTGCTTCACGAAATGGCTCGAGAGATAGACGACGCCTCGCAAGAGGCAGAGATAGCTGCTGGTATTGCTCATGTTGCAGCGGAGCTCAGTGTTTTGGAAATGCGCAGTTTGTTTACAGGTGAACATGATGGTGCAGATGCAATCGTGCAAATCAATGCCAAGGATGGCGGAGTGGACGCGCAGGACTGGGCAGAGCTGTTAATGCGCATGTTCACACGGTGGGCAGAACGTAAAGGTTTTGTTGTCGACGTCGATGATGTGAGCCCCGGAACTGAAGCAGGCATCATGTCTGCTGAATTCACTATCAAAGGGCGCTATGCGTATGGGTTAATGACTTCAGAGCGGGGGACCCATCGTTTGGTGCGGATCAGTCCGTTTGATAATCAGGGTCGTCGCCAAACAAGTTTTGCCAGTGTGCAGGTGTGGCCTGTGAGGGATGCCCCAGATCTCGAAATCAATGAATCAGAAATACGCATGGAAGTGTTTCGTGCGTCTGGAGCTGGCGGTCAGCACGTAAACAAGACATCGTCAGCAGTGCGTCTGATTCATGAGCCAACTGGTGCTGTAGCGACAAGTCAAGAAGAACGTAGTCAATTACAGAACCGTGAAAAAGCTTTGACACGTTTGAAGGCAATGATTGTTGCCAAGATCGAAGAAGAGCATCAGAACGAAAAAGATCGCATTGCCGGTAAGCCCGCGCAAGTTGGATGGGGTAGTCAGATTCGTTCGTACGTGCTCCAGCCGTACCAGATGGTGAAAGATATTCGTACCGAAGTGGAATCGGGCAATGTGGCAGCCGTGCTTGATGGTGATCTTGATTCCTTTATGGAGGGCTTCCTGCGTTGGCGCAGGGGGCAGGCAGAGTAATGCCTGTATGGCTTTCGTGCCTGCCCTTGCGAGGTAGTCGTGCATTGCTAGGTTGGGTCTCTTCATGATTCGTCTAGAAAATGTCTCCAAGGTCTATGGCTCTGATACGCCGGCCCTGCGCGATGCATCCTTTGATATTCCAAAGGGTGAATTTGTGTTCCTTGTTGGGCCGTCTGGTTCTGGAAAATCAACCCTTCTTCGCCTAATGAATCGCCAGGAACGTCCCGAGCGTGGAAACGTGTGGGTAGCTGGTCGCAATATCAACGAGATGGCAAATAGTCAGATTCCGTATCTGCGACGCACCATGGGCAACGTGTTTCAGGACTACAAGTTGTTGCCGAACAAATCAGTATTTGAAAATGTTGCTTTTGCCCTTGAAGTAATTGGCAAACCACGCCATCTCATTGCACAGCAAGTTCCTCAGGTGCTTGATCTCGTTGGTCTCGGCGACAAGCAGGACCGTTTGCCTCATCAGCTGTCTGGTGGCGAACAACAGCGAGTCTCCATTGCTCGCGCATTCGTAAACCGTCCGCTCATCTTGCTTGCCGATGAACCCACCGGAAACCTTGACCCATCAACAGGCGAAGGCATCATGGCGCTACTTGAAGCCATTAACGGCACCGGCACCACTGTGGTGATGGCAACCCATGACCATCGCGTTGTGAACGCAATGCGAAAGCGCGTGATTCAGCTCGACCGTGGAGTCATTGTTCGTGACCAAGAACGAGGGGTTTACGAATGATTCAACGTATCTCCTACGCATTTCGCGAAACTATTGCGAGCTTCCGTCGCAACGTCACATTGTCCGTTGCTGCAATCATTACGTCAGCAGTGTCGCTGTTGCTTGTGGGGGCAACATTCCTCATGCAGCGGGCATTTGACAATTTGCTGGTGCAATGGCGCGGTGACGTCGGCATGATCGTGTTCGTTCGTCCTGATGTGACACCTGAGGCTTTGAAATTTGTTGAGCAGAACCTGAAGTCTCAACCGAACATCATTGATGTGCCAAAACTTACATATCTTGATAAAGCCGGAAGCTTTGAAGAAGCCAAAAGAGTGTTTGCTGGAGACTCGACAACCTTGAGCCTGCTGTCGATTGAAACTATTCCGTCGCAGTTCAAAGTTGTACCGAAAACAACCGACCCTGAACTAGTGCGTAGCCTTGCTGAACAGTATCGAACTCTTCCGGGTGTTGCCGGCGTCTCGCTTGCAGAAGATGAGTTCGATGTGATCTCCACTTTGTCTGGGTTTGTACGAACAGTCACTATCGCCATGTCTCTCGTGCTACTAGCTGTTGCTGTGATTCTTATCTGGAACACAATTCGAACTGCGATTTTTGCCCGACGGCGAGAGATTGAAGTTATGAAATTGGTGGGCGCAACAGACTGGTTCATTCGGGTGCCATTTATTCTTGAAGGCCTGATTCAGGGGCTCTTAGGGGCCATGGTGTCGTGCGTTGGGCTCTGGACACTAAACAGTGCGTGGACTTCCGGAGTGGCCGGGTTCAAAGCAGGGACAGGTGTTAGCTCACTTGTTGTGCCCGATTCGTATCTCAATGGAGTCATGATTGCGTTGTTAATTATTGGTGCAACTGCAGGTGGCGTCGGGTCTGGTGTTGCCTCCAGCAAGTTCCTCGACGTCTAGTCGAACTGCGATCCCTTGCGTTCGTATCGCTAGGGTCTTTATATGGAATTTCAAGAGATTATCTACGACCTGACCGACGGTATTGCCACGATTACCCTGAATCGTCCGGACAAATTGAATGCATTTACGGGTCGCATGATGCATGAAGTTATTGCAGCGCTCGATATGACAGATGCTGATGACAATGTCAAAGTTGTTATTTTCACAGGTGCTGGCCGAGCCTTTTGTGCCGGTGCTGACTTATCTTCCGGCGGAGAAACCTTTGCAAAAGGTGGCAGCGATGTGCAAACAAAACAGGGCGTTCCTCGCGATGGTGGCGGCCTTGTCTCTCTCAGAATTTTCGAAAGCCTTAAGCCAGTCATTGGTGTGATCAATGGCCCAGCAGTTGGAGTCGGCGTCACAATGACTTTGCCGATGGACTTTCGTCTTGCCAGTGACACCGCAAAGTTTGGTTTTGTTTTCGCTAAGCGCGGTATTGTCCCCGAAGCATGCTCGTCATATTTCTTGCCACGTCTTGTTGGAATCTCTCAAGCTACTGAATGGGTCTACACGGGCCGCGTGTTTCCTGCATCTGAGGCATTGGCCGGAGGCTTGGTGCGCAGTGTGCATGCAGCGGATGACCTGATGACAGCAGCAGTTGCCATAGCCCGCGAAATTGCAGACAACACAGCTCCTGTGTCTGTAGCAATGTCACGAAAGATGTTGTGGCACATGTTGGGTGCGTCTCACCCAATGGAAGCGCATCGCGCAGATTCTCGGGGCATTCAAGAACGCGGCCGCAGTGCCGACTCTAAAGAAGGTGTTGTTAGCTTCTTGGAAAAGCGGGCGGCTGTGTATCCCGACAAAGTGAGCGATGGATTGCCAAATATCTTTCCTGGTTGGGAAGAACCAGAGTTTTCTTAGTCCATGTCAGAGACCTTGGATAGCAAGTCTTTGTATGAGATTGTGGGCCCAGATTTCTTCGTTCACCTTGTGGATGTTTTTTACGACGGCATAGAAACTGACCAAGTTCTGTTGCCGCTGTATCCGGAAGGAAGCGAGACCACGGGGGCGCGTCAGCGTTTGGCGCTATTTCTGATGCAGTACTGGGGAGGGCCAGATACTTACATGCAGGAACGGGGCCATCCACGGCTTCGTATGCGACACGCACCGTTTGTTATCGGGGCGTTAGAGCGCGATCATTGGCTGATGCATATGGCAGCCGCAATCGAACAGACAATCACTCAAGTTGATGAGATACATCGCGAACATGTCACGACTGAACTGGCTAATTACATGGTTAATGCAGCCGAGGCAATGCGCAACGTTTAGCTAGCCGTGACGCGAGTCAAGCCCTAGTGCATGCATTGCAATAGCTGCTGCAGCTCCCACGTTTAGCGAATCAATTCCGCCGTGCATCGGGATCCGAACAATGTGTGTTGCAGCGGTCAAAGTGCCTTGCTGTAATCCATCACGCTCACTACCGAGAAGTAATGCTGTTTTCTGATCGTTAGCAACAGTGATCGATGCAAGTGAAGCGGCAGATGCATCAGGGGTCATGGCGTATGACACGAAGTTATGTTGATGCAGTAGTTTTCCTAAGTTTTCGTCTGGGCTTAGTCGAACAAAGGGGACCGATAGCCCTGACCCCATTGACACGCGTAGTGCTCTGCGAGCTAAAGGGTCCGCACTGCCGGCAGAAAGAACAATCGCGTCCCATCCAAGTGCTACGGCACTGCGCACGATTGCCCCCAAGTTTGTGGGGTTATCAATCTCTTCTGCCACAACCACGCGGGTTGCGCGAGACAAAACATCATGTGCTGAAACCAAGGCTGGCCTACGAAATAGTCCAGTCGCACGCAAGGGGACACCAAGGCCCGTGACGTCGCCACGTAGTTGCTCCGAGCCGATAAATACCTGGACTGACTCATCAACCTCTTCAGCTAGTCGCATGCCAGTTGGTTCGTCGCACAAGAGCGCCATGGCTTCGTAGCGCAGTTCAATTGCTCGATCTACTACTAGATCACCCTCGGCAACAAACATGCCAGCGCCAACCGCATCAAGTCGTTCCAACTTGCTCGCAAGTTGTCTGTCGCGCCAGCGAAAAGGATCTAACCGCGGGTCAGACCCATCAGTGACATGAATAATCATGTAACGAAATGAATCAGTAGTACCACGGGAATGGCGACCAGTCAGGTGCGCGCTTTTCCAAGAAAGATTCGCGACCCTCGTCTGCTTCGTCAGTGCCGTAGGCGAGGCGAGTTGCTTCACCTGCAAAGATTTGCTGACCAACAAGGCCGTCATCAACAAGATTGAACGCAAACTTCAACATGCGTTGCGCTGTTGGGCTCTTGCCGTTGATCTCGTTTGCCCATTCAAGTGCAACCTTTTCAAGATCTGCGTGTGGCACTACTTCGTTCACAGCACCCATGGCCTTCATGTCGTCTGCTGAGTATTCACGACCAAGGAAGAAGATTTCTCGAGCAAACTTTTGGCCGACCATTTTGGCAAGGTAGGCAGAACCGTATCCGCCATCGAATGATGCAACGTCTGCGTCAGTTTGCTTGAAGCGAGCATGTTCGCGGCTTGCAAGCGTGAGGTCTGACACCACATGCAAACTATGCCCACCACCGGCGGCCCATCCGGGTACAACACAGATCACAACTTTTGGCATGAAACGAATCAGGCGCTGTACTTCCAAAATATGTAAACGACCAGAACGGCCACGATCAACAGTGTCTTGTGTATCGCCTTCTGCGTACTTATAACCATCTTTTCCGCGAATGCGTTGGTCGCCACCGCTGCAAAATGCCCATCCACCATCTTTAGGTGACGGCCCATTTCCTGTCAGCAATACACAGCCGACATCAGTTGTCATGCGGGCATGATCAAGGGCTGTGTACAGCTCGTCAACTGTGTGTGGGCGAAAAGCATTGCGTACTTCAGGTCGGTTGAAAGCCACTCGGACTGTGCCCTGATCTACTGCACGGTGATACGTGATGTCGGTGAACGAAAAGCCAGGTACTTCGCGCCATGCGGCCGGGTCGAAAATAGGTGAAATTGTCACATCATCATTGTTCCACGCCAGACGCCATATCGTAGAAACCGATGGCAACATGGGCAGAAGTTGAAACACAGGCGCCAGACGTCGCGGCAGCAATTCTTGCCCGATTCATGGGGCACCCTCATCATGTCCTCGGCACATTGAAACGTGACGGCGCCCCTCGACTCAGTGGAATCAACGTCATGCTTAACGAAGAGATCTTGTGGTTTGGCTGCATGCCTTCCTCACGCAAAGGAATTGACATTGAACGAGACCATCGAATCTCTCTCCATTCAGCCCCACTATTGGAATCGCTTGAAGGGGGAGACGCTGTCATTTCTGGGGTTGCGCGCTCACTCGCGCCAGAGCGGGTGCGGGCTTGGATGCCTGAGACACCTGGAAACAGTATCTTCTACGAAGTAGATATTTCCTTTATGCACCTTGTTGAAGTTCGTGGTGAAGATCTCATAGTCACCATGTGGGATACGGAGCATGGTGTCCGTAGCGTCAATCGGCAATGACAACACTTATTGCTTTCTCTTGTTCCTTACGTGCGGATTCGTTCAATACCCGCATTCTGAAGGCCCTTCCGGCGCTTGCTCCTGAAGGTACCAACATCGCGCTATTCGATATTGCTGAATTGCCGATGTATAACCAAGACCTTGATGCAGACACGGTTCCGCCAATCGTTGAGGCTTTGCGTGCAGCCATTGCTGAAGCCGACGGCGTGATTATTGCCTCACCCGAATACAACCATTCGTATTCTGCAATGGCAAAGAACCTCATCGACTGGGCGTCGCGTCCGTTTATGAAGGGGCCAATCATTGGTAAGAAGTCGATGGTGATTGTTGCTGGTCCAGGACCTGGCGGCGGGTCACACTGTGTTCAGGCGCTTACCGACCTTTTGACCATGTTAAGCGGAACAGTTGTTGCCGGTGTTGGAATTGCCGCAGTACATGAAAAACTCAGCAAAGATTCTGATGTCGTCACCGATGAAGTCCTCGCTGCACAATTATCAGCTGGTCTTGCCGCTTTCTAAGTAGCGGTTACCAGGTGTCAACCATCGGGCGCTTCTTGCCCGTGCGCTGACGCCATGATGTGCCTCTTCCGATAATCGACAAGATGCGTGCACGAGTCTCGGCTGGGTCAATGACATCGTCAATCTCCACGTGGCTTGCCATGTTCAGTGCGTTACCCCGTTCGTAAGCGCTTGCAATCAGCTTCGCTTCAAGTGCTGCGCGTTCTGCGTCGTCGGTGATTGCTTCTAACTCTTTGCGGTAACCAAGTCGCACTGCACCTTCTAGGCCCATTCCGCCAAACTCACCTGTAGGCCACGAAACGGTCATGGTGTTTCCATGGAAACTGCCGCCAGCCATTGCTTGGGCACCGAGGCCGTAGCCCTTACGCAGTACAACAGTGATCCACGGCACGGTGATGCTGGCAGCAGTAACGAACATGCGACCGAAGTGACGTACCTGTGCAGTTTGTTCTGCATCTGGGCCCACCATGAACCCTGGTGTGTCACACAAGCTGATGATCGGAATGTCGTACGCATCGCAGAGTTGAATGAACCGTGAGGCCTTGTCTGACGAATCAGAATCAATTGCGCCTCCAAGGTGTGCAGGGTTGTTAGCAATAACACCAATCACTCGGCCTTCAACTCGCATGAACACAGTGAGAATGCCGATACCGAAAGTTGGTCGCAACTCAAGAGCGGTACCTATGTCTGCTAGTGCATCAATCACTGTGCGTACGTCATAGACGCGTGTGCGTTGTTCAGGAATGAGTCCGCGCATCACATCATCGGGGTGCCTGGTCCACGTTGACAACGGACCCTGGAAGTAAGACAAGTACTGCTTTGCTGCTGCGACCGCTTCCTCTTCGTTTGCAACACGAATGTCAACAACACCATTCGCTGTTTGCACATTGATATCGCCAATGTCCGTGGGCTTAACAAGTCCAAGTCCACCGCCTTCGATCATTGCAGGGCCAGCCATACCGATATTGGAATTTTCCGTAGCGATGATTACGTCGCAGCAACCAAGCAACGCAGCGTTCCCCGCGAAGCAATACCCAGATGTAATGCCAACAATTGGTACAAGGCCAGACAATTGGGCGAAGTATGCAAAGGCTAAGCAATCAAGGCCCGCAACCCCAGGGGAGTCGGTGTCGCCAGGACGTCCGCCGCCGCCTTCGGCAAACAAGATGAATGGAAGCCGCAGCCGCTCGGCGACATCGAAGAGTCGGTCCTTTTTCCGGTGGTTCAGCGAACCTTGCGTGCCAGCAAGAACCGTGTAGTCATAGGACGCGACAGCAACGCGTGATGCATCTTCATCGAACTGTGCGCCATTTACAGTTGCAAGTCCTCCGACGAGTCCGTCGCCAGGGGTGTTGCGTATCAGATCGTCAAGAGTTCTGCGTTGACGTTGTGCGGCCACGGCAAACGAGCCGTATTCCATAAAGGATCCTTCGTCAACAAGGTCTGCAATGTTGGCGCGGGCAGTGCGCTGTCCCTTGGCGGCCCGCCGGGCAACTGCTTCTGGACGAGCATCATCGGTAGTGAGGTGTCGACGGTTGCGGTATTGAGCAAGGTCTGCGCGTTCTCCAGTTGCGGTAGTTGCCGAAACTTCGGTTGCAGTCACATCTGTAATGACACCTGGCGTGATGTGTACCAAGACTTGACCTGCCGTGATGGTGTCGCCCTCAGATACCAGAACAGCCGCGATCGTTCCTTCAACACCAGCTTCAACGGGGTGTTCCATCTTCATTGATTCAAGAATCAGAATTTCACGGTTTGCACGCACGGTGTCACCCGGTTTCACAGAGATTTTGAAGACTGTGCCGAGGATTGGCGACGAGACGTTATGGGTAGTCATGGCTCATTGTCTCACACGGCCACTTGTCACATCATGTCGAGGGTTCACCTAATGGTCATGTGTCGAAAACCTAAACAATGCCATTTTGTAATTTCGGCATAACAACATTGTGCTTGTGAGGATCCACCCCCTGATCAGCACAGTGGTTGGCGAGCGCGCCCTGAGGCCGATTTCGGCCATCTCAATCATCTCTGCAGTCGGGACCGTTCTCAGCCCAGCGCTGTTTAAAGCGCCTCTGGTCTTGTCGTTGCTCAGTCCTCGACTTCCATTTCTCTTGCTTGCAGCAGGTGGAACAAACCCTGTCCTATTTGTAACGCTCATCGGGCTTCGCTTATCGATAACGGATTGGCATTGGTTTGATCTTGGTCGCCGACGCGGTCGCGACTTGGCAATGAAGTCTCGGATATCACGAAAGATATTGATGTGGAATCCTCGCGCTCAAAAGATTGGCGTGATGGCACTATTGGCTGTTAGACCAATCTCGCGTCACTTGTTGTTGTCCGGCATGGTCGGACTTAAATCTCGAACCGTCGCAATTATTGATGTAGTCAGCACCGTGGTGTTTCTGGTTGCCATCATCATGACTGTTAAGGGTCTTCGCTAGTAGATTTTCTCGAGTGCTTGCTCTTGTCATTGGTGCTTTTCTGCTTGGGTGGCTTGTAAAAACTATTCGGCCAATTCCCGTGGTGGTAACTGCGTGGGCAGACAAGTACGTATTGCAGATTGCGCTGCCAGCAGTGATAATTGCAAAAATCAGCAAAGTCTCCTTTGATGCGGATGTTGTACTACCGATTGCGGTCGCATGGTCGGTGACATTCGCTTCAATTGTTGTTGTCCTGATTGCGTCCCGGATTTTCAAATGGAATCGTTCAATTACGGGAGCATTGCTGCTCGTCGGAGTTCTCGGCAATACGAGTTTTCTTGGGCTTGGCATGGTGGAAAGTTTGTTGGGTGCTGATCACCTTGCCTCCGCCATTGCATATGACCAAGTGGGTACATTCGTCGGTCTTGCATTGTGGGGTTCGTTTGTTGCAAGCACGTATGGAGCAGGCGAAAGTGGTTGGAGGCCAATTCTGAATCGGCTCTCACGCTTCGGACCATTCCTCGCACTGCTTGCAAGTCTTGTGTTTCGAATCGTGGATCTTCCTGAAGAGGCGTATTCAATTCTCAATGGAGTTGGGAAAACAGTTGCACCTGTTGCAATGTGCGCATTGGGTTTACGCTTCACATTGAGCGTCAGTCGTTCCGTTCAGGTGCCGGCAATGTTTGGCTTGATTTCAAAGATGGTGGTATTTCCAGGGCTTGTCTATGCAGTCTCATTATTGATTGGCTCGCCGCATGACCTTGCGTGGTCCACTTCTCTTCTTCAGGCTGCTGCACCACCGATGGTCACTGCTGGTGTTGTAGCGGTTGGTGCAGGCCTCTCGGCTGAACTGGTTGCCTTTATGGTCGGAGTCGGAACGCTTGTTTCGTTTGTGTCGCTTCCATTGTTGTCGCTCGTTCTATAGCCCTTCGGTGCCGACTGCCCGCTAGTTATGGGATAGAACTCATTGCATGATTTCGTTTATCCAACGTTTGGAAGATCTCACTGCTGAAGCTCCACTGGCACCAGGCATTACCTGTGCGGCTGAGACTATGTCGCGGGTTGACCTGCTGAAGGCTGGTTACAACTTGGCTGTGTACTTGCACGAACATGGCGTTCGAGAAGATGACATGGTCACTGTTGCGGTTCCGAACAGCATTGATTTCTTCATCGCGTACATCGCGGCGTGGAGGCTTGGTGCAACACCCCAACCCATCTCGTCACGTCTGCCACAACGTGAACTGGATGCAATCATTGATCTTGCTAATTCTTCAGCGGTCATTGGCGTTGCAGAAGGTTCCATCCCGGGAAGGGTCTGCGTGCCAACTGGCTTTCGAGCACCTAATGCCGATGCGTCATGTCTCTCATATGTCGTGTCAAAGGCATGGAAAGCACCAACATCTGGTGGAAGCACAGGTCGTCCAAAACTGATCGTGTCGGGTGATCCGGCAGCTCTTGACCCTGATTTGCCCATTCCGTTGTTGATGCAAAAGGGCGGTTGTTTAGTGATGCCTGGGCCGCTGTATCACAATGGCCCTGCTGTGTGGAGTTGTCAGGCATGGCTGAACGGATTACACGTCGTTTTGCTGCCGCGTTTCGATGCAAACGGAACATTGGAAGCCATTCAGAAATACAAAGGCACTGTGTTGTACATGGTGCCCACCATGATGAAGCGCATAACGCGGTTGCCAGAAGAAGAACGACTCTCGTACGACCTTTCCAGCTTGCAAGTGGTGTGGCACTTAGCTGAACCATGCCCTGAATGGTTAAAGCAAGAGTGGATTGATTGGTTGGGTGCAGAACGTATTTTCGAACTGTACGCGGGCACTGAAGCGCAAACTGCAACAATCATTACTGGCCATGAGTGGCTTGCACATCGCGGCTCAGTAGGAAAAACAGTTCCTGGCACAGTGAAAATTACAAATGAAGACGGAACAGAACTTCCTGCAGGGGAGATGGGCGAAGTGTGGATGCGCAGTTTGCGCGAGACACCTACCTACAAATATGTCGGAGCTACTGCACGTACGTTAGAAGGCGGATGGGAATCGCTCGGCGATATGGGGTATCTTGATTCTGAGGGTTACTTGTATTTAGGTGATCGTGCGGCAGACATGATTTTGTCTGGTGGTGCAAACATTTACCCTGCAGAAATTGAGTCTGCAATTCAAGAACACCCAGCTATCAAGTCATGTGCTGTCATCGGCTTTCCCGATGAAGACAAGGGCAATGTCATTCACGCAATTGTGGAAGCAGACCCCTTCGAAATTAGCGAAACCGACTTAAAGACATTCCTTGGCGAACGCTTAGTGATCTACAAGGTGCCACGCACCTTTGAATACGTGGACTTTGCTCTGCGAGACGATGCTGGCAAGGTGCGCAGGTCTGCTCTTCGGGCAGAACGTTTACCCGTTAAATAAGATTCGTCCGAAGTACGGTGCATAACAAAAATGAAGTTCGTGCGACAATGAGTGATGGCAAATTTCGCTTTCGATAATGAACTCACACTGACCGGCCCGTTTCGTGCCCCGCGCCAGATGTTGGGGGATCAGGAATATGATGGCCACACGAGCGTGCATGACGATGCAACGGCGGACAAGCTGGGGTTACCAGGTGCGCCCATAGAAGGGCCAACACACTTCAGTCAGTTCGACCCATTGGGGGTCGCGATGTGGGGGAGTGCGTGGTTTGAACACGGATGCATTAGTTCCCATTTTGAAAACATGGTGATTGAAGGCGAAGAAGTACAAGCGACTGCAACTCGTACGTCTGCAATATCAGCACGCATTGGCGCTGTGAAGCCAGACGGCAATTCAGTTCTGTCCGGAACCATGACGCTGGGGCTGAATCATCCGGAAACAGAACTTGACCGCAGGCTTGGTGCTCTCAAAGATCCGGGCGAATTGTTCATCGTTGATCAACTGCGCGTGGGAGACAAAAGTGCACCCGAGCGTGTGTCAATGTCGTTTACAGAAAGCAATGGTCATCTGTATCCGTTTTCTCTAAACGACAAGTTGAAGATGATTACGGAACCATCACCGTGGTATGCATCAGAGACTGCTGCGCAATCGCCATGGGGTCGTGCAGTTATCCCTACGGAAATGGTCAGTGTTCTGGCTCACAAGATTGGCTTTGCCGGTAAAACTCGCGGACCTGCTGTGGGTCTGTTTATTGACTTAGAAGTTCGCGTTATCAATGGCCCGCTATTTGTTGACAATGAATATGAATTGGTGCATGAAATAGTAGGCATGGGTCAGAGTCGACGTGTTGAGAGTTATTGGACACGAACGTCCATCACCGATCCCGCATCAGGGGTGTTGGTTGCCACGGTGCTTCTACATCAAGGTGTATTCAAGGCGTCATACGACAAATACCCTGCCGACAAATTGGCCTAATGGAATCCTTTAATCCACGACGTATCGCTGCCGCAGTAGCACTGTTGGCCTTCTGTGCATGGGGGATATCTCTCGGCATTCACACCAAATCTGGAATATCGCAATTCGATCAGTCGGTTTGGCAATTCTTTGTTGACCATGGCTCGTCACGTGTGCATTCTGTAGCCCGGTTTGTTACATCGTTTGGCGTGCTTAGCGTGCTGTTGCCTGTGGCAGTCGTTGTTGGTGTGCTGGTGGGGGTCAAGTCGCGATCAGTCGCGACTGCAATTGCTCCATGGTTGTCAGTAGTCGTATGCGCTCAGATTGTGACAGTACTGAAGAAGGCAACGGATATTGTTCGCCCTCCGTCTCAATTTCAAGTAATTCAGATTCGCAACCCCAGTTTTCCATCTGGCCATGCAGCAAATACCACGGCACTGATTGTCGGTGTTGTTGTAGTTGTGTGGTGTGTCGCCGAAATATCACGTCGCACAAAGATGTGGGTAACAATTGGCGGGGCAGTGATCGTTGTTGCAATGGGCCTCACACGCATAGTGCTTAATGTGCATTGGCTATCTGATGTTCTTGCAGGCTGGTGCATAGGTGCAGCAGTAGGGCTTGCAGTTGCCGGATTATTAGTAGCCGTTCGGCCATTAAATTTCGACGCGTGACCCGACTTCAAAGACGCGGTCCGTTGGCAAGTTGAAGAATCGGCCGGCACTGTCAGCGCCGCGATTAAGCCAAACAAACAAGTGCTCTTGCAGCGGATTCATTCCGGGTGCTTTACCAGCAATGATTGATTCATGTCCAAGGAAGTAGGTGACGTCATCTGCGTCGAACTCAAGGCCGAAGTGAGACAATGTCGATAGAACTGCTGGAACATCTGGTTCATCCATAAAACCAAAGGTGATCTGCACTTGGAATACTCCTGGTGCAACTTTGGTGATGTGGGCGCGATCTTCTGGCGCTACCCGTGGTTCTTCTGCTGTATCAATTGCGACAATTAGTGTGCATTTGTGGAGGACTTTGTTGTGCTTCAAGTTGTTCACAAGGGCAGGCGGTGCTTTACCCAGATCCTTAAACAAGAACACAGCAGTTCCAGAAACACGCTTCACGTCTTCGGTTTCATCGAGAACTTCTTCAATTGGGCGTTCTCCGCGGTGAATGCGATCAGCGACAAGTATGCGTCCACGACGCCAGGTCTGCATCTGAACCATCAAGATGATTCCGACTGCAAGCGCGAACCATCCACCGTGTGGGATCTTGATCAGGTTGGCGCCAAGGAATCCCAGTTCAATGACAATCAGTGGAATACAAACTGCAAACGCGCGGACTCGACTCCAATTCCATCGATCAGTAAGTACTTTGAAAAAGATGAGTGTTGTGATGACCATCGTCATAGTGACTGCGATGCCATATGCAGCGGCCAAGTTACTAGCGGAGCGGAATCCGAGCACCAATCCGATGCAGGCGATCATGAGAGCCCAGTTAACGAGCGGAACATAAATCTGACCTGAATGACTCTGAGACGTGTGGCGAATTTTGATTCGCGGCAGATAGTCCAGCTGTACTGCTTGAGCCGTGAGAGAGAACACCCCTGAAATCAAAGCCTGCGATGCGATGACGGTTGCGCACGTGGCAAGTACAACAAGTGGAATAAGAAGTTGTTCGGGAGCCATTCTGAAAAAGACGCTTTCAATGTCTTCAGGGTTTGCCAAGAGAAAAGCTCCTTGACCCCAATAGTTCAACAGCAACGATGGCAACACCATTGCGTACCAGCCAATTGTGATGGGGCGACGACCAAAGTGACCCATGTCGGCATATAGGGCTTCGCCACCGGTGACTACCAAAAAGATTGATCCAAGTGACAGGAATGCTTTGCCGGATTCATGTGTGAAGTAACGAACTGCATACATGGGGTTGACGGAACTGATGATTCCTGGTTCTGGAATGATTTTCGACAATCCGAGAAGTGCCAAAGTGCCGAACCACACCAACATGATCGGTCCGAATATTTTGCCAACGGCTCCGGTGCCTCGACTTTGCACCATGAATAGACACAGCAAAATGACTACGGCAATCGGAATAACCCACGAAGCAAAAGCAGGAGATACTTCCTCAAGGCCTTCCACCGCACTCAACACTGAAATCGCAGGCGTAATGATTCCGTCTCCATAGAGAAGTGCAGTTCCAAACACTCCGAGCGAAACGAGGAGACCTGCCTTGGTAATATTTTTGGTACGTTTCGGCATCACGAGGGCAGTTAATGCGAGGATGCCGCCTTCACCCTTGTTGTCAGCGCGCATGACAAGCAAGAGATACTTCACCGAAATAATGATGACGAGGGCCCAGAAAGCCAAGGAACAAATTCCGTAGACATTGATTGTGTCGACAGTCATTTCGTGAGATTTCTCCGTAAACGATTCTTTGAACGCATACAGAGGGCTTGTACCAATGTCGCCATAGACGACGCCCAGTGCACCGAGCGCTAGCGCGGCGGTTCCAGCTTTTGTATGGCTGTGCTCGCCATGAGGCTCATGATTATGAGACTGGTTAGTCGGCTGTTTTGATGCCGCCTCAGCATTGCGCTTAGCGCCCTTTACCGATTCGATGCCGGCTGTTTTGTCTGATCCCACAGGAAGGAAACCCTACTGCTCTGGGGGGCAAACTCCTAAGCGCTATCCACCGAGATGGCTAGAGGCTTATCGAGACGATGTGGGGTATGGCAACCAGGTTGCCGCTTCAAAGTCATACAGCTTGCAGGCCTTAGTGGCTTGCAGGTACGCCTTCAGTGAATACTTCGAATAACGCACGGTGTCGGGGAAAGCCTCTGCAATTGCTGCGGCTGCTTGTGGCAACTTGTGAAACGGAATGCGGGCGTCAACGTGATGGGGCACGTGCACAAAAATATTGTGGAACCACAAGTAGTTAATGATGCGGGGTGTGTGAAGAACTGTGGTTGATTCCATCTGTCCGTTGAATTGGGTCCACTCTTTGCGAGTCCACCAACGAATGTCGGG
>JBIISL010000003.1:0-60888 GCA_044341035.1 Ilumatobacteraceae bacterium
GCGGCGTACTGAACGGATTACGACTTGGATTGATTCCGTGGCTGCAGATGCGTTCGATGTCTGCTTGTGTTTCGAGCACTTCATATGGGGCAACAGAGAGACCAATAGATTCACAAAATTGTTTTTCATCACGGCGGTTCTGGGCAATTGCTACACAAGCAGGCGAAGGGCGAACAGGTATGTGTTGAGCAAGAAACTCCAGCGACGAGACTGGTGGATTTTCGAATTCAATGGTGACTGCACGACAGATGGCAGCGAGTTCTCTCAGTGAATCGGTGTCGTCGTACTGAGCAATGATATGTCTGTCCGCATTAGCACCCGCTGGGGCAAGCGGATCAGGGTCGAGGACTGCAGTCTGGTAGCCCATCTTTTGTGCTGCGAGTACAAAATAGTTGCCAAGCTGGCCTCCGCCGATAACGCCAAGCATTGTTGACATCAGGCGGGAGGAAGAACGCTGGACGCCGCATCGTCGTGCCGCTTGCGGCGGTACTCGGCAAGCGCATTGTGCAGTTGATCATCGTCGTGTGCGAGAAGCTCTATTGCAAACAGTGCAGCATTGACCGCACCGGCTTCACCAATTGCAAATGTTGCCACGGGTGTTCCTGCAGGCATCTGAACGATGGAATAAAGCGAATCTTCACCCGCTAGGTGGGTGGTGGGAATTGGTACACCAAGCACTGGTACCAGTGTTTTTGCCGCCAGCATGCCGGGTAGATGCGCAGCTCCACCAGCACCGGCGATAATTGCTCGTAGCCCGCGCTGCTTTGCATTTTCAGCGTATGCAAATAATTCATCTGGCATGCGATGTGCTGAGAGCACTTGAGTCTCGTGCGGTATTGCAAAGTGCTCCAGAATTTCTACTGCACGAGACATGATTGGCCAGTCGCTGCTAGAGCCCATCACCACGCACACAATTGGAGAGTCCGAACTACGCACTGCCTAATACTAGGCCATGCTTCGTTGACATAATATAAAATTATTTTCTGTACTTTCTGTAAAGACATATCTTGACTTCTCGTACAAACAGAAGAAGAGTTTTCATGTTGACAACTAGTTTTCGTGTGTGGGAGTAATTGCGGCATCATCTACCAGTGATGTAAACCGCCTAGAAATTCGTCTCAATGAAAACAACCCCCGAGCTCGGACTCTTCTCCAGGATGCGTGTGACTTAGGAATCACGTCAATAGATGCAATAGACGTGATTGACATTTACTTCATTCATGGAATTCTTGACAACTCTGAGCGTGTTGCACTGGAGCACATTCTGGTTGATTCCTTGTTGCAGCAGGCATCATGGAAAGCAAACCCGGCAACCTGTCAGCATTTTGTGGAAACCGCACTTCATGCCGGCGTCACCGATGCCTCATCGCAAGAGTTATTGCGGATCGCTTCCCGATTGGGGATAAGCATCGATGCTGTTACGACTGCGAAGCGTATAGAAATAGATGGGGCACTAAAGCCTGGTGAACTTGACCTGCTGGTTCGCAAATTGTTAGCAAACCCAGTCATTGAATATTGGTCTGTTGATTCTCTAATTATTCCGGTTGTTCCTATGGAGTCTCGGGCGCACGTGGTGCCAGTTGAGGTGGTTCCTATTGCAATAGATGCAACTGATGAACAGTTACTAAAATTGAACAGTGAAAGAGGGCTAGCTCTCGACATTGAAGAATTGCGAGCGGTGCGTGACCATTACCGTGGACTTGGTGCACGCGATATAGAACTTGAGTCAATCGCTCAAACATGGAGTGAGCATTGTGCTCATAAAACTTTTCGAGCAAGCATTACCGATGATTCAGGCATGGTGCTGCGTTCTCTCTTGGGTCAGTTACGAGACACAACCGACACCATTGATGCCCCCTTTGTTGTGAGTTCGTTCGTGGGCAACGCAGGGATTGTGTCATTTGTGGATGGCGTAACGATTGCACTGAAATGTGAAACTCATAATCATCCAAGTGCGGTAGAGCCGTTTGGTGGTGCCAATACCGGTGTAGGTGGTGTGATTCGTGACGTTCTAGGTGCCTCACATATGCCAATTGCTTGTACCAACATCTTGTGCTTTGGGCCTCCTGATGCAAATGGGTCAGATTTGCCTGACGGTGTGTTTCATCCTCGACGCATCCGCGCAGGTGTAGTGGCGGGAATTGCGGATTACGGGAACAAGATTGGTTTACCGACTATTGCTGGTGCAGTGTTGTATGACAATGGATTCACCGCAAACCCATTGGTGTTTGCGGGGTGTATCGGTATTGCCCACGGGGAATATGTGGCGACAACACCGCAACCTGGTGATCGGATTGTTGTATTGGGCGGCCGTACCGGTCGAGATGGATTACGGGGTGCGACGTTTTCGTCAATGACAATGGATGCATCGACCGGTGATGTTGCTGGTGCCAGCGTACAAATAGGTGATCCCATAACTGAAAAATTACTGATTGATGTTTTGGGCAGGGGACAACACTTATTTCGTGCGATTACAGATTGTGGAGCTGGTGGTTTATCGTCCGCCATTGGTGAAATGGCCGAAGGTGTTGGTGCATCTGTTGAACTGTCCGGTCTGCCTCTAAAGTACCCCGGGCTTTCTCCGTGGGAGATCTGGTTGTCAGAAGCGCAAGAGCGAATGGTTGTTGCGGTTCAAGACACAGAACCTCTGAAAGAGGCATGTCGCATATACGGGGTTGAGTGCACTGATGTCGGTGAATTCACTGGTGATGGGCGACTCGTTGTGCGAAATAACGGGGACATTATTTTCGATCTTGATACTGACTTTCTTCACAATGGTCGGCCGCAGCGCCACATGACAGCAATGATGCCTTCGCCGCGCCGCACAGAGATGAACGAGGTTGAGTTCGCATCTGTTTTCGGCGATATTGACATTGTGTCTTCGTTGCAACAACTGCTGCAACATCCGAATATTGCATCGAAAGAGGCAATCATTCATCGGTATGACTACGAAATTCGTGGCGCAACACTTGTCCGACCGTTGGTTGGAGCCCTATTAGATGGTCATGCAGACGGAGTTGTTGTGGCAGAGCCACTTGATGCGCACGGAATTGCCGTAGGTATCGGCGTAAATCCGTGGTTTGGTGAGCAAGATCCTGAGCGAATGGCGTTGTCAGTAGTTGATGAGGCGATTCGTAATGTGGTGGCAGTAGGGGCTGACCCAGACAAAGTGGCACTGCTCGATAATTTCTCATGGGGAGATCCACGTAGGGAAACAACACTTGGACATCTTGTCGCCGCAGTTAATGGTTGCTGTACTGCCGCCGTAGCTTTTTCAGCGCCTTTTGTTTCTGGTAAAGATTCTCTCAACAACGAATATTTCGGCAGTGATGGTGAGCGACATTCTGTTCCACCCACCTTGGTTATCACTGCAGTTGCACACGTTCCAGATGCCAATGCAACAGTGACACCAGATCTTAAAAGTGCTTCTAATGTGTTGTTAGTTCTTGGCCACACATCCTGTGAATTCGGTGCAAGTCACCTTGCGAAAATAATGAATATTTCTGTCAGCGGAGTAGTGCCTGATTTTGATACAACCGCTCGTGCCCGGTATCGGACATTGCATGGTGCAATACGAGCAGGCCTCATTCAATCGTGTCACGATGTGTCAGAGGGTGGCATCGGTGTTGCAGTTGCTGAAATGGCTATCGCTGGACGCCTTGGGGTTGATATGTCGTGCTGTGAAAAAGCTAGTGATGCCCAATGGTTGTTCAGTGAGTCCAATGGGCGGTTCATTGTTGAAGTGAAAACAGAAGACGTACCCGAGGTCTTGTCACTTTTTGCCGGTGAATCTTGTCAGTTAGGAATTGTCGCTGACAATGATTCTCTACTCTTTTCAAATCGTCGCGATGTCTCGGTGACTGAGTTATCAGATATTTGGAAGACGCAACAATGAAAAGTTCACCCATTGCTGCTGTGCTGTGTGCCCCAGGGACAAATAGAGATTCTGATGTCTCTTTTGCTCTTACACAAGCTGGCGCAACACCTATTTCTTACCTGATGTCAGATCTCATTTCTCAGCCATCTCGAATTGATGATGCTGACATCATTGTCATCGCTGGTGGCTTTTCTTATGCAGATGCACTTGGTGCAGGGCGTCTGTTTGCTGTGGAATTGGAGAACTCAATCGGGGATCGAATCAGGGCGGCAATTACAGAACGTCGTCCAGTGATTGGAATTTGTAATGGTTTTCAAACTCTTGTCCGGATGGGAATCTTGCCCGAAGATAATCGGTTAGTAGCTCTTGGTCATAACGACGGTGGTGTATTTGATTGTCGCTGGATAGAAATGGAACCAATTTCAAAAAAATGCATCTGGACTCGCAATCTGACTGAAAATATTCACTGCCCTATTGCACATGGCGAGGGCCGGTTGACGGCAGGCAGTTCAACAGTGTCCGCTCTCTTGAAAAATGATCAGGTAGCGCTTCGCTATGTGAACGGAAACCCGAACGGATCTATTGGTGATATTGCTGGCATATGTGACCCAACTGGTGTCGTGCTTGGTCTCATGCCACATCCCGAAAATCATGTCGTGGCGCGCCAACATCCAAAATTTCATCGCGGAGAATCTGCGGGCTTAGGTCTGGCCTTATTTCAAGAAGGAGTTAGGTATGTCAATAATTAGTGGATGTTCTGATCTTGAAATTGATCTTGCGGATCGCAGAACGGGCAAAGTACGGGTGTCGTATGCGCTACCCGGTCATACGCGGCTGTTTCTTACAACAGATCGACTTTCAGCCTTTGACCAAATTGTTGCGGTCGTACCGTTTAAAGGTCAGGTGCTCAATGAGTTGTCTGCCTGGTGGTTTGAAAATTCTCGTCATATTGTTGCCAACCACTTCATTAGTTGCCCAGATCCCAATGCAACTATTGGTCATGCTGCAACACCTCTTGCGGTTGAAGTTGTCGTACGCGGTGCGATCACAGGCACTACCTCAACGTCGTTGTGGCACCAATACAACAGCGGGGCACGAGAGATTTACGGTTATGAATTCCCAGATGGGCTTCGGAAGAACACTGTTCTTCCACATGCAATTATTACGCCAACAACTAAAGGCGAGACGGGCGAACATGATGAGCCACTGACTTGTGCTGATGTGGTGTCACGAGGAATCGTAGATCGTGATGTGTGGAATGTGGTTCAAGACGCCGCGCTCGCACTTTTTGCCCACGGTCAAGAAGTTGCACATACGGCAGGGCTTTTGTTGGCTGATACAAAATATGAGTTTGGACTTGCCTCTGATGGCTCAGTCCTCTTAATAGATGAAATGCATACGCCTGATTCGTCTCGTTATTGGGAACTGAATACGTATCAAGCGCGCCTTGACTCCGGTGAAGAACCAGAAAGTCTTGACAAGGAACCAGTGCGGCTTGCTCTTGATGCAGTTGGGTACAACGGAAGTGGGAATCCACCTGTTTTAGATGCTGCGATTATCTCTGCAACAACTCAGCGCTATATCTCTGCGTACACACGGTTGACTGGCCGTCAATTTATTCCTGGTGAATATCCAGTGCAAGAACGTCTCGAAAAAAATCTACAAAATATTGGAGCCCTGTGATGTCTGACAACTATTTCGACAGTGTTATTGCAGATCGCCTGCACGAAGAGTGTGGTGTGATGGGAATATCTTCACCCGCAGAAGATGTGGCACAGATGGTGTTCTTCGGACTATTTGCTCTGCAGCATCGTGGCCAAGAAGCTGCAGGAATTGCAGTGTCAGACGGAGTTCAGGCCCGGATACATAAAGCAGATGGTCTCGTCAGTCATGTGTTCACTCCGGCCAATCTTGCTCCACTGCGCGGCAGTAACGGAATTGGTCACACTCGATATTCAACGACTGGGGGATCAGGGGCTCGCAATGCTCAGCCATTTCTTGTTGAAACGGTTCACGGACCATTGGCCGTCGCCCACAACGGCAATTTGGTGAACGCACATGAACTGCGCTCTGAGTTGCTTGCAAAAGGTTTTGGTCTTACTGCATCATCGGACACAGAAGTGATGACACTGATGTTGGCTTCTGCGGGTGGGGCGACATGGGAAGACCGTTTGGCGCGCACATTGTCATCATGGACCGGGGCTTATTCACTAGTGATTTTGGTAGAGGACCGTGTGATTGCAGTGCGAGATCCGTGGGGGTTTCGCCCAATGTCTGTTGGTAAATTGCCGGACGGTGGATATGCCGTAGCCTCAGAAACTTGTGCCCTCAGTACGTTGGGCTGCACAGAAATGTCGGAAGTCGCGCCGGGTGAGATTGTGACCCTAAAAGGAACCGAGATTTCGCGCAGACAAGCGCTGGTGCCGTCAGTCAAATCTTCGCGTTGCACATTTGAATTTGTGTATTTCTCTAGACCCGATTCGTTGTGGGACGGACTAAGCGTGCATGGCGTTCGCCAACGCATGGGCGAGCAATTAGCGCGCGAATCATTTATAGATGCTGATGTTGTAATTCCGGTGCCTGACTCGTCTATTCCTGCGGCTGTGGGGTTTTCCCGCCAGAGTGGAATTGAGTACAACGATGGTCTCATCAAGAATCGATACATCGGGAGAACCTTTATTGAGCCAACCACTCTGATGCGCGAGCGCGGTGTTGCTATGAAGTTCAACGCTTTGCCTGAAAATCTACGGGGCAAGAGGGTGATTCTGATTGATGATTCCTTGGTGCGTGGGACGACGGCAGGACCCTTGGTTCAACTTATACGTGATGCGGGAGCGACAGAAGTCCACTTGCGGATTACGTGTCCGCCAATTAAGCATCCATGTCATTTCGGTGTTGATATGGGTCATGATGATGACCTCATTGCAGCGCGTCTTAATCTTGAAGAACTATGTGCCGTCGTTAAGGCCGATTCTTTAGCGTTTCTATCGCTTGACGGAATGATGAGCGCAATTGGTCGTGAAGAGGGATATTGCAATGCTTGTTTCACAGGTGTGTACCCAGTAGCGGTGCCGGCACCTCGGAGAAAAGACTCCTTTGAACAGGTACTGGCATGAGTACACCAAACCAGCTCACAGTTCTTATTCTTGGAAGCGGTGGTCGTGAACACGCGATGGCTCATAGAGTCCAGCAGTCGTTGCTGTGTTCACGCTTGTTGGTGTCGCCTGGGAACGGCGGGATGCCCGGTGAACAATTTGGTGTCGCAGCCGATGACGTGCCGGGAATTGTGTCGTTATGCCAGGAAGAAAAAGTAGATCTAGTCCTGATTGGGCCAGAGGTAGCACTAGCAGCAGGCGTAGTAGACGCATTGTCGGCTGTCGGTGTGAAGGCGTTTGGTCCAACAAAACAGTTAGCCGAGATTGAATCTTCAAAGGTTTATTCCCGAGAGTTAGCTGCGCAACTAGGAATACCTGGTCCACGATTCGCGACCTTTGAAAAAGGCGCTCATCAATTGGCTATGGCATGGTGGAAGCAATTGAATGCTCCAATTGTTGTGAAGCAGTCGGGCCTGGCTGGCGGTAAGGGTGTTGTCGTACCTGATAATGAAGTAGAAACCGAAGAAGCGATCATGGATGCATGCGCAATTGGTCAAGTTGTGTTGGAAGAAATGCTCCGTGGTCCGGAATGCTCTTTGATGGCTTTGTGTGACGGAGTGATTGCAGTGCCACTGCCCATTGCACAAGACCATAAGCGAATTGGCGAAGGTGATCTCGGCGCAAATACTGGCGGCATGGGTGCATACGCACCTGTATCGGTCCCGTATGCACTCGATGAACTTTCCGAAACATTTATTCAACCCATCATTGACCATTTTGCTCGATTGGGTACCCCGTATAAGGGCGTGCTGTATGCGGGACTGATGTTGACAAAAGATGGTCCACGCTTGCTCGAATACAACTGTCGTTTCGGAGATCCCGAAGCACAAGTTCTCTTATCGCTGATAAGTACGGACTTAGTGGAAATTGCCCTTGCCTGCGTGAGTGGCACGCTCAAATCAATCCGAGTAAAAACGAAACCAATCAGCGCTGTCGCAGTGGTGATGACGTCTGCGCATTATCCGTTGACGCCACGCATTGGTGATCCGGTGTCAGGAGTTGATGACGCGGGGTTGTATACCAACATCTTTCACGGTGGCACTCAAAAGAAAAATGGAATTCTTGTAACGAGTGGAGGCCGTGTGGTGACGGTAGTGGGTGTTGGATCAGATCTTTCCACTGCACGTCGACATGCATACGCTCGCATTGATGGTATTTCTTTTGCGGGTTCTTACTACCGACGTGATATTGCTTGGCGAGCACCTGCGACGGGGCTGACGTCGTATTCTTCTGCTGGGGTAAACATCGACGAAGGCAACAGAGCTGTAGAACTTTTGAAAGAAAGTGTGGCGACAACCTCTAATGACAATGTCTTGCGCGGTATTGGATCTTTCGGTGGAGCCCTCAATGTTTCTTTTTTGAAAGAATTTGAAGAGCCAGTGCTCGTCGCGTCCACTGACGGGGTGGGAACCAAAGTGGAACTCGCAGCGCGGACTGGCCGAGTGCGTGGTACCGGCATGGACATCGTGAATCACTGCATCAACGATGTGTTAGTGCAAGGTGCGAGACCCCTTTTCTTTCTTGACTATTTGGCATCCTCGCACATCAACGCCGAAATGGTGGCGGAGGTGGTGGCAGGCATGTCTGAAGCCTGTGCTGCTGGAGACTGTGTGTTGCTCGGAGGCGAAACGGCCGAGATGCCTGGTGTGTATGCGCATGGAGCATTCGATATTGCGGGAACGTTGGTAGGTGTTGTCGATAAAAAGGATTTGTTGCCACGCCCTGGCATTGCGGAAGGGGACCTGCTTATTGGTATTGCATCTAACGGTCCGCACACCAATGGGTATTCTCTTTTGCGCAAAATTCTTGAATGGTTACCACTTGATGTTGCGCCACCACCGTTAACACGTCCACTTATTGATGCCTTGCTGGAGCCACATCGGAGTTATCTGAATGTTCTAACTCCCATCTTGAAAGACCCACACCTGAAGGCGCTGGTTCACATAACGGGAGGTGGATTGTTAGAAAATCTTCCACGTGTTTTCCCTGAAGGAATTTCGGCAACGGTCGACATTTCGTCTTGGCCAAAACCACCATTGTTTGAATTTGTTGAAAGTTTGGTGTCGCTTGGAACTGATGAGCTGTACCGAACCTTAAATATGGGTATTGGTATGGTTCTCGTGGTTGCACCTGAGAATGTCAGTCGTATTCAAGATCTCATTGCCGAAGAGACATGGGTAATTGGTGCGTTGAAAACTCAGGTAGCTAATACGTCTCAGGTTGAACTGCGATGAACACACGTCGGGCTCGGCTTGTCGTGATGGTGTCTGGCAACGGGAGCAATCTTCAAGCCATTCTTGATGCCTGTGAGCATGGCTGGTTAGTTGCCGACGTTGTCGGTGTTGTGTGCAACAAAGCCGCTGTACCTGCCATAGCTCGAGCAGAGCGCAGCGCAGTACCGGTAACCATCGTCGAACCCCTAGTAGATGAAGTGCGACACGATTATGACGTTCGGCTTCTTGCTGTCGTACAAGGGTTTGCCCCTGACGTAGTGGTTCTTGCTGGTTTCATGAGAATTTTGTCGAATGTATTTTTGCAAGATTTCCCTTCACGGGTAGTGAACCTTCATCCTGCATTGCCTGGGGAACTGCCTGGAACTCATGCAATCGAACGCGCTTTTGTTGAATCTCGCGACCATTGGCGTACCCACAGTGGTATTACCGTGCACTTCGTTCCTGATGAAGGAGTAGATACGGGCCCAGTATTGGCAAGTGAAGTAGTGCCGATTCATGTTGATGACACTCTTGAGTCTTTTACTGAACGTATGCACGAGCGAGAGCATGTTTTGCTTGTGCAGACTCTCAGCGATTTGTGTCAAAAGGTCTCCTCGCTACAAGATTCGGAGTTGGTCTTATGAATCCTTTAAACAATCAAGTATTTAGCCCCATTGAAGGGTTGACCTTTGATGATGTTGTCCTCGTTCCCGGATTCAGTGATGTCCTGCCTGGGGATGTTGATGTATCGGCACAACTAGTGCCAAACATCTTTCTTGCTGTTCCGGTGATGTCTGCAGCAATGGACAAAGTTACCGAAGCTCCGATGGCGATTGCTCTGGCACGAATTGGCGGAATCGGAATATTGCATCGGAATATGACTATTGCAGAACAAGTAAACAACGTGTCGCAGGTTAAGCGGTCTCAGGCCGGAATGATTACCGATCCGGTCACTCTTCCTATTACGGCCACACTTGCAGATGCAGAAGAACTCATGCATCGATACCACTTCTCTGGAGTTCCCATTACAGATGTCGATGGGTTGTTGCTAGGCATTATTACGAATCGCGATATTCGTTTTTGTGATGCATCAGATTTCCCGAAACCTGTCACAGGATTCATGACGCCCTCTCCACTTGTCACTGCCACAGTAGGAACGACTCTTGATGAAGCGCGGGCCATCCTGCAGAAACACCGAATTGAAAAATTACCGCTTGTCAACGACCAGGGTTACTTACAAGGTCTGATCACGGTAAAAGACATTATGAAAGCGAAGGAGTACCCACGTGCTACCCGCGACCAGGGAGGACGGCTTCGTGTTGGTGCCGCAGTGGGTGTCGGTCCAGATGTAGAGGAAAGAGTTGCGGCATTAGTCAGTGCAGGAATAGATGTGGTGGTTGTAGATACTGCCCATGGTCATACCCAAGGCGTTCTTGATGCAGTACGACGAATCAAAACAGCATGGCCATTGCTGCCTGTCATCGCGGGCAACGTTGTGACTGAAGAAGGCGTGGATGCTCTTGTGGATGTTGGTGTTGATGCCGTAAAAGTTGGTGTCGGTGCTGGCTCAATTTGTACGACACGGGTGGTTGCCGGAGCCGGAATGCCCCAACTTTCTGCCATCTGGTACACAGCACAACGCGCTGCTGCAAGGGGAGTTGCTGTTATCGCAGACGGTGGAATCACGTATTCAGGCGACGTAGTCAAAGCACTTGCCGCCGGTGCCAATATTGTGATGCTCGGCAGTTTGTTGGCTGGAACCGATGAGGCTCCCGGAGAACATGAGCTCTTTGAGGGGCGACGATACAAGACGTATCGCGGCATGGGGTCTATCGGCGCAATGCAAGGCTTGGGTGCAGACAGATACGGAAGCGCACAGGGAAGCGGTCCCTCGCAACAGAAATTGGTACCAGAGGGTGTTGAAGGGCGTGTTGCTTACTCTGGCCCGCTTGGCGACGTTGTGTACCAACTAATTGGAGGCCTTCGCTCGGGTATGGGTTATGTCGGAGCATCAAATATCGAGCAATTGCAAACTAAAGCTCGATTTATGAAAGTGACGACTGCTGGGCGTGAGGAAAGTCATCCTCACGATGTCACCATTACCCATGAAGCGCCGAATTATCACACGTAGACACTTCGGCGATAGCGCAGAGAGTGGCACCACATAGAATGGTGACATGCGTACTGCTTTTTCTGTTTCAAAGTCCGTTCCTGCCAAAGTGGCAGCCATCGTCATTCCGGTTGCGGCTTCTGGCCCTATTCCGAGCGGAGTTGGTCTCAATCGTGCGCAACTAGCTGCTCTTGGGTTTGAAGGCAGGACATCACAAACGCATACGTTGACACCAGCTGCAGGGAAAACTGCAGTGCGCGTGCTGGTCGGCATCGGTGATGTGCGTGACTTGGATACCAGTGTGTTGCGCAATGTGGCTGCATCGGCTGCTCGCGCATGCGCGCGATACGAATCAATCGCCACCACGTTGCCAGGCATTATGCGTGGAAGCGCGAAAGCATCGACACAAGCAGTAGTTGAAGGATTCGCTCTGGCGCTTCACCGTTGGGTCGCATTGAAGAACGACAAGTCTGGGCTTGCAAAACTCACATCAGTCACTTTGGTGTCAGCTGAAAAAACTGCAGATGTTCAAGCTGGCATGTTGATGGGAATCGCCACTTCAACTGCAGTGTGCACAGCACGCGACTTTGCAAACACCCCACCATCGCACCTCACTGCTCGCCAGTTCGCAGATCATGCTGTGGCCATAGCAAACGCATCTGGCCTAGAAGTCACCGTGTACAACCGCGATCAGCTCATTGCAATGGGTTGCGGCGGACTCGTCGGAGTTAATGCCGGCAGCACAGAGCCTCCTCGCATGGTGAAGTTGGTTTATACGCCAACATCGGCCAAAGGAAAAGTTGTTCTGGTTGGCAAGGGTGTCATGTACGACTCTGGCGGTATCTCGCTGAAGCCAAGTAACGACAGTCATGCCGCAATGAAAATGGACATGAGCGGTGCGGCTGCAGTGTTGTCAACCATGGGTGCTCTACGTGCAATGAAAGTGAAGACGCAAGTTACTGCGTACCTCATGTGCACAGACAACATGCCAAGTGGAAGTGCATTGAAGTTGGGCGACGTGCTCACAATGCGTAATGGAAAAACTGTCGAAATTCACAACACCGATGCCGAAGGCCGTCTGATCCTTGCTGATGGTTTGTCATTGGGTGCCGAATCAAAGCCTGATGCCATGATTGATATTGCAACACTTACGGGTGCGTGCCTTGCTGCTCTTGGAAAGAGAATGGCAGGAGTATTGGGAAATAACGCGGGTGTTATTGATCAATTGAAGGCATCAAGTACTCGTACTGATGAATTGTTGTGGGAATTGCCGTTGTTCACCGATTACCGCAGAATGCTTGATTCGAATGTTGCAGACATGCGCAATATTGGTGGACCACTCGCCGGTGCAACTACTGCGGCGTTGTTCCTCAGTGAATTTGTTGGCTCTACGCCATGGGCTCACCTTGATATTGCGGGCCCGATGGATGCCGATAGCGATGGCGGTTGGTTGAATCGTGGAGCAACTGCGTATGGCACTCGGCTTCTTATTGACTTCTGTGCCAATTTCACAAAGCCAGCAAAAAAGAAGTAACTAGTTTTCCAGTGGCAACAAGTGTGTTGCTGCTTCTTCTAGATGTGAGTTCCATTCAGGCACCGATGATGGTTCTGCCAGCGGGATAACCACGAATTTCGAAGCTCCAACGTCAATGAATTGTTGAATGGTGTGCGCTAGTGCATCCCAACCTGTTGGTACGAGCACTGAGACATCATCGAGGTCTGGCCTGCGCGTTTTTAGTCCTGCAAGTAAGGCAGCGGGTGGCTCACCAATGACATAAGGAATCAGGACGCCAAAATGTTCGTCTTCTATTTCTCGTTCATGCTCTGATGCAACAGCAGTAATTGTCTTCCAGCCCGCTTCAGCATCTTGAGGAGTAACGAATGACGGCAACCAACCGTCTGCCAAACGCCCAACACGCTTCAGTTCGCTTTCGGCGATTCCGCCGAGCCACACCTCGGGTGGTTGTTGTTTTGGTTTTGGGTTCACGCGCAAGTTGTCGTAGTTGTAAAACTCACCATGGAACGTGACTTCGTCGTCCATCCAGCACGAACGCATCACCGCAAGTGCTTCATTAAACATTTTTGCGCGCTTTGTGCGTTCAACACCAAACGCCTGTTGTTCGTGAACATCTGCAACCCCAAGTCCGAATGCAGGAAGAAGTCGACCATTCGACATGCGGTCGAGGGTGGCGAGTTCTTTGGCTAACACGATGGGATTACGGCCGGGAAGAACCATGACACTCATTCCCACTTTCAGACGCGTAGTACGTGCTGCGGCCATAGCCATTGCAACCAGCGGGTCTGGGGCGTCTCCGCCGATGCGCTCACTGAGCCACAAACTGTCAAAGCGAAGTCTCTCTAAAGTGTCAACAACATCGAGAAATCCTGTGTCATTGAGGGTGGTGCGCACCCCTAATCCGTAGCCAATGCGTACCTTCATGTTTTCCATGCTGACACACGAGCCTTCGCGCAATAGCCTCGGCGCATGGCATCTCTTGACCCTTTCTCCCAATTCTCATTGTCTGGCCAAGTAGCCGTTGTCACGGGGGCCTCATCGGGCCTCGGTGCTCGGTTCGCTCGCGTGCTGCATGCGGCGGGCGCAACAGTGGTTCTTACTGCACGTCGTATAGACAGACTTGAGGCACTGGCGGCCGAATTACCAGGCGCGATTGCAGTGAGGTGTGACGTTGCAGAGTCAACTGATCGAGAAGCGCTCATTGCTCATGTCGTCGCTACTTGTGGGCGGGTTGACATTTTGATCAACAATGCCGGAATCGGTTTGCCAAATTCAATTGAGAAAGAAACTCTTGAAGATTTTCGTCAAGTCATGGAAGTGAACACAACAGCAATTTGGCATTTGTGCAAACTTGCAGGCGTTGACATGGTTGCGCGTAAATCTGGTGTGATTATTAATGTTGCATCGGTACTTGGGCTTGTCGGGTCAACTCCAATCAAGCAGTCCAATTACTGCGCAAGCAAAGGCGCAGTTGTTAACCTCACCAGAGAACTTGCTTTGCAGTGGGCGCGTAAAGGTGTTCGCGTAAATACGTTGTGTCCCGGATGGTTTCAATCAGAGATGACTGCCGGAATGGAATCTGACCCAGGTGCGAAAGCGTTCATTAGTAGTAATTCTCCTATGCCTCGAATGGGAGAAGAGCACGAACTAGACGGAGCGATTCTGTTCCTCGCAAGTTCTGCTTCCTCATTTATGACAGGTCAAGAGGTTGTTGTTGATGGCGGTTGGACCGCTCGATGACAAATCAACCTGGCGTTATGCCAGCACGTGAAGCATTATCTGCTCCCGGAATACGTCCACTTCTCATTTCAAGTTTTGTTCTTACAACTGGGGTAATGCTGCAGGCAGCAGCACTGGGTAAACACATCTTTGACATAACTGACTCAGAGCTAGACATCGGTTGGCTTGGTCTGGCCGAATTCATGCCTGCTGTGCTCTTGGTGCTGATCACCGGAACAGTTGCAGACAGACTTAATCGCAAAAAGGTTTCATTGCTGGCTCAGTTCGGAGAGTTCATAAGTTCCATTCTTTTGATGCTGTATGCGCTGACTGACCCAACATCAGCGGGCCCCATTTTTGCGATCGCTGTTCTCTTTGGTGCTTCGCGTGCTTTCTTGTCACCCGCTTTACGACCAATTGCCGCAATGATCGCACCAGATGGCGGACTGCCGCGGGTTATTGCTTTTTACAGCGCTACGTGGACGGGCGCTGCAATCTTTGGGCCAGCAATTAGTGGTTTTCTATATGCCGTCGACCCTGCATTGGCCTACGGGGCAGCTGCAGTTTTCATTTCAGGCGGGATGTTCTTTTTGTCTTTTGTGCAGTTGCCAAAAGTTGTTGAGCCTGTAGTTCCATTAGAGCGACCAACATTGCGCGATGCAGTGGAAGGGTTGGTGTTCATTCGCAAAACTCCGGTGCTGTTGGCAGCCATTTCGCTAGATCTTTTTGCTGTGTTGTTCGGAGGTGCGGTGGCGTTGCTGCCTGTTATTGCTGAAGAACAGCTAAACGTTGGCGATATCGCCTATGGGTGGTTACGTGCTGCCGGAGGAATTGGCGCAGCGACGATGGCTATTTTCCTGGCCTTTCGACCAATTCGTCGGCATGTTGGTCGCACGCTATTGGTTGCTGTGGGAGTCTTTGGTGTGGCCACAATTGTCCTTGGAACAACAAAGTCGTATCTCGTTGCATTTATTGCTCTGTTGATTATCTTTGCTGCCGACATGATCAGTGTGTTTATTCGTAGCTCTTTAGTTCCGCTTGTGACACCAGATGACAAACGTGGGCGCGTGAGTGCGGTCGAAAATGTCTTTATCGGTGCATCTAATGAACTTGGTTCTTTCGAGTCGGGGGCAGTATCTAGCTTTGTCGGAACACCTGCCACTGTCATTGGTGGCGGTATCGCCACACTTGCTGTTGCCGGAGTCTGGTGGGCAGCTTTTCCCTCTTTGAGAAATATCAACCGTTTCGAAGATCTTGAGGAGCAATAGAGAGATGAGTTCTCAGGTCGTTCGCACTGCCTGCACGTTGGATTGCCCTGACGCATGCACGCTTGATGTAACTGTGACAGACGGAGTGATAACGGATATCGATGCCGCTATGGGAGACGACGTCAATCCAATTACATCTGGTTTCATTTGTCGAAAAGTGCAAATGAGTACGAAACGCATTTACTCGCCAGAACGTATAGCTACTCCACTGATTCGCACGGGCAATAAGGGATCAGGTGAATTCCGCTCTGCAACATGGGATGAAGCACTAGATCTCGTTGCATCACGTATCACAACGGGAATTACAGATCGCGGTGTGAACAGCATTGCGCCGTATCTCTATAACTCATCGTCTGGAATTCTTGAAGGAAATGGTTCAACCTTTGAATTGTTTGCTCGCCTTGGTGCTCCGGAGATTGAACACACAATTTGTGCGTTCACGTATGGTCGAGCATGGGATCAAGTTTTTCCGGGCCTCTCATCAGCCGACCCGCTGTCGATTCCGAAATCAAAACTCCTTGTTATTTGGGGAGCGAATTCCACGGCATCAAACTCCCACCTTCCGCCACTAGTCAATGAATGTAAAGCCAATGGGGGAACAGTGATTGTCATTGACCCTCGAGTAACGGGCATTGCTGATCGTGCAGATCTTCACGTGCCCTTACTGCCAGGAACCGATGCGGTGTTCGCTATGGCAATTGCGGCGGAATTAGAACGCCGAGGAAAACTGAATTCGGCATTTATTCGCGATCATGTAAGTGGCTCTGAGGAGTTTCTCGCAGTGTGTCGCGAATGGACACTTGATGACGCTGCTGATGAATGTGGAATTGATGTCTCGGTATTCCAAGAATGTGTGGACCTCATCAGCAATTCCTCGCCCGCTATGTTGCGAATGGGTTGGGGAGTCGAACGCAATGTCAACGGCGGCAGCAGCATGCTCGCAATATTCTCCATGTGGGCGGTTGCTGGTCATTTCGGTATTGAGGGAAGTGGAATTCTCGGTTCCACGTCCCGGGTCTCGTCGGCACGAATTGATGCATTGCTGCCAGAAATACAAGATGCACGATCAGTTGTAAACATGAATCATGTTGGGCGTTGGCTGAATTCTGACGACGCACCCTCCGTTCTCCTAATACAAGGCGCAAACCCTGCTGTTACCGCGAATGATCAACAGCGAATGTTGGCGGGCCTTGCAAACGATGCCGTCTTTACTGTGGTGCATGATCAGGTGATGACTGATACGGCGCGGTATGCAGATGTCGTATTGCCTGCGACTACTCAATTTGAAGTTGATGATGTTGCAGGAAGTTACGGCTCGTTTGTATTGCAACGAATAAACAAAGTCATTGAACCCGTTGGAGAGTCGCGCAGTAATGATTGGTTGGGTCGTGAATTGGCGACCCGTCTTAATGTGCAAATTTCGACACCTAAAGCCAAAGATATTGATGTTGTGCAGAATTCGGTGGTTCTTACGCCGCAAAATAGCGTGCAGTTTCGAGATGTATTTCCAGATGGCATGAAAGGACAATTGTTTTCGCCCGATTCTGAATTGCCATTGCCATCGCCGATGACAGGACGAGGTTCTACTGGTTTGTTTCTGCGACTTCTTACTTCGGCTACTGCTCGAACTGTGAACTCAATGTTTGCTGAATATGACCCACCGGCTGCGGCAGTGTCTGTTCATCCGATAGACGCGACAGAGCGGGGCCTCACAGATGGTGAGACGGTGACTGTGTCGAACAGCCTGGGTTCTGTGACGATTCCTGTCTCAATTGATTCTCGTATGCGTATTGGTGTCTGTGAAATTCCAAAGGGGTTATGGATGCGTCATGTTCCTAATGGCATGGTGTCGAATGCATTGATTTCAGATGGGGTCAATGACTTAGGCGGCGGGGCGTGCTTCAATGAAGCGTTAGTTCTGATTGAGAAAGCGGCAGCCAATGAGTGAGATCTTCACAAAAGTAGAGAACCTTGCAAAGCGGGGAGTGATTGTTGAATTCAAAGAATTCATCAATAGAGGAAATGTCATTGACTTGGCAGTGGCTTTCGTTATGGGTGCTTCGTTCAAAACTGTTGTCGACTCGTTCGCGGGAAGTGACAATGGCCCCGGAATCTTGGGCGGCTTTATCGGGGCCATCTTTGGTGGGCAGCAACCAGATTTCTCAAAGAAGGTCCTCACCATCAATGGCAGTGATATTCCATTCGGAGCCTTTGCTACATCAGCTATGAACTTCTTCTTCGTTGCATTGGCGCTCTTTATGGTGGTGAAGCTTTATAACCGTTTTCGTTCGAATGACGACAAAGAGAAGGCGGCACTCAACACCAACGAGTTATTGGTCGAAATTCGTGACGAGTTACGTGCAACTCGTAATAACGGTCAGCAATAACAGTTGGTGCCCCTTATGTGGGGTGATTTACCAATAGCCTTGAGGGGTCATGTCAGCCCCCCGCTTTCGCACTGTTGCAACTTTGATTGCCCTGTCAGGCATTGTGGCGTCATGTGCTGGCTTCGGCAAAGGTTCTGAAACGCTCAACTTGACCAATATTGGTCGCATCCCTGGTGTCGGCTCGTCTGGTGCTGTCGTCGTCGACGGAGTGAAAGCAAATCTGGCAAACCTGAGTGGCCCAATCATTGGAACTGTCGCCACCGGAAATCGGGTTCTCATTATCGGTGATTCCATCATTGCAGGAACAGCAAGTCGCTATGGCGGGACCATGTGTGCTGGTTTAGTGCCCCTTGGTTGGCGTGTGGCTGTTGAAGCAGAAGCCGGGAAAATGACCGGCTTTGGTCGCACAGTTTTACGTGATCGGCTCTACGAGGGCTGGGACGCCGCTGTTGTGTTTCTGGGTACCAACTACAGCGGAAGTGCGGCAATGTATGAAAAAGATCTCACGGCAATAGTGACATCACTTGCTCCGCGGCCAACACTGTTGCTAACTACAACGTTATACCGAACTCAAATGCAAGAAGTGAACAATGTTATTCGCGTTCTTGCTTCGAAGAATTCACATGTGTCGGTCCTTGACTGGGGAACAACCTCAATGCAAACAGGAGTTCTCAACAAAGATAAAATTCATCCAACCACTGCTGGTCGCCAGGTGCTCGTGTCGTCCATTGTTGCCGCAATGGGTGCTGCACCTACTGGGACAGGCTCTTGCTTGCCATCTAAATATACGGATGACTCATCGGTTACAGACGACATTATGCCGTCTACATCGATCGCTGATGAGACCATGACTTCTGAGACTGAAAGTAGTGAGACTCCAATCTCCAATTCGACAGTTCCTCCCGTCACCACGGCAGTAGTGCCCGTAGTTACAACATTGACGCCGGTTCCTTAATCATGTTGCAAGTACAAAATGTCACCGTCGAAGTCGGCGGAAAAAATGTGGTGCAAGGCGCCACGTTTACCGTGATGGCGCGAGACAAAGTTGGCATTGTTGGCCGTAACGGAGCTGGCAAAACATCAATGTTTCGTGTTCTCGGTGGCGAAAATGATCCAGCCGCTGGCAAAGTAATGCGCAGTGGTGCCTTCGGGTACTTGTCGCAAGACCCACGTACTTCGCCAGAACAAGAAGCACGTTCTGCAATTGGTCACGTGTTGTCTGGCCGCAATATTGATGCAGACCTTGCCCGGTTGGAAAAACTTCGTGTCGTCATGGAGAAAGACCCAAGCGACAAGAATGTTGCAAAGTTTTCGAAGGCTGAAGAAGAGTTCACCCTCAAGGGTGGCTATTCAGCAGAGAGCGAAGCCCGTTCTATCGCTGCTGGTCTCGGACTAAAGGAAGACCGGCTCGATCTCGCACTCGGAGTGCTGTCTGGTGGAGAACGTCGCAGAGTGGAACTGGCACGTATTTTGTTCGCTGGAAGTGACATGTTGTTGCTGGACGAACCCACAAACCACTTAGACATCGACGCAAAGACCTGGTTACTGAATTTCCTCCGTAACTACAAGGGTGCATTGCTGGTAATTAGCCATGACCTTGAACTTCTTGACGAAGCAATTACACGAGTAATTCACTTAGACCGTCCAGATGAAGACGACACCGGCATGGTGTACGAATATCGCGGCACCTATACGCAGTACAAGCGTTCACGCGCTGAAGATGAGTCTCGTGCGGAGAAGAAAGCTTCGTTGCAAGCCAAAGAAGTGGCTCGTCTGCAAGAAGTTGTCGATCGATTCGGTGCGAAGGCATCGAAGGCAACCATGGCGCACAGCATTGAAAAGCGCATCGCACGTATTGAAGGCGAATCAACTGGCATGCGCAAGAAGGATCGCGCGATGACTGTGAAGTTCCCTCCACCACCACAGAGCGGAATTACTGTTGTCACAACCAAGGGTCTGTCAAAGGGCTACGGCGGCCCAGCAATTTTCGAGGATGTCTCATTTGATTTAGGTCGTGGCGAACGCCTTCTTGTTCTTGGTCTTAACGGTGCCGGTAAAACATCGCTACTTCGTATTCTTGCCGGCGCAACGCAAGCAAACATTGGTGATATTGAGTGGGGCTACAAAGTGGAAGTGGGCTACTTCGCCCAGGAACACGACACCATTGACCCAACGCAATCCCTCATTTGGCATATGCGCCGTGAGTTGCCCGCTGGTTCAGCGCTCACTGAAACTCAGATGCGTGCATTGCTCGGCATGTTCGGGTTGCAAGGAAGCAAAGTGTTTCAAGACTCTGGTTCATTGTCAGGTGGAGAAAAAACCAAACTCGCGCTCGCCATGTTGATGGTGGGTCGCAACAATGTTTTGCTTCTCGACGAACCGACAAACAACCTTGACCCAGCAAGTCGTGAGGCAGTGGCTGACGCACTTGAATCATGGCCTGGCTCAATCATCATGGTGAGCCACGATGAAGAGTTTGTACAACGTCTGAAGCCCACAAAAGTGATCCTGATGCCTGATGGGCAAGTGGATTACTTCAGCAAGGAATGGCTCGACCTCGTCAGCCTCTCGTAAGGGTTTCATTGGCCACCCCTGATACCGTCAGCCCCTATGAAATACGGAATTTTTGGTGGAGCAGTAAACGACGGAACGGTTGATGATGTCGTCGCCGAAGCCCGCTTGGCAGAACAAGATGGGTTCGCTAGTTACTGGGCACCGAACATCTTTGGCCACGATGCGCTCACGGCGCTTGCCATTGTGGGCCGCGAAGTTCCTCGCATCGAATTAGGTACTTCGGTAGTTCCTACGTACCCGCGTCACCCCCACGCCATTGCTCAGCAGTGCCACACTGTGGCTGCTGCGTCTGGAAACCGCCTCACGCTCGGAATTGGTCTTAGCCACAAAGTCATCATTGAAAACATGATGGGTATGTCGTACGACAAGCCAGTGCGTCACCTGCGCGAATATCTCAATGTTTTGATGCCATTATCACGCAACGAAACGGCTCACTTTGATGGCGATACCTACAATGTGCACGCAAACATCTCGGCTAAGGGTTCGAATGGCTTCGGAGTCGTTGTGGCTGCGCTCGGTGAGCAAATGTTGCGCGTTACTGCAGCTCTTGCTGATGGCACGCTCACATGGTGCACTGGCCCAGCAACTCTTGCTGGTCACACCATTCCCACCATCACTAAAGCAGCAGACGAATTTGGTCGTCCAGCGCCTCGCATCATTGCTGCACTTCCGGTGTGTGTAACAAATGACAAAGTTGCTGCGGCAGAGCGTGCAGCAAAGGTATTCGCCGTGTACGGCACGTTGCCTAGCTATCGCGCCATGCTTGACCGTGAAGGTGCGGCAGGCCCTGCTGATATTGCCATCATGGGTTCAATTGGTGAAGTGCAAGACAGAGTTGCTGCGTTGGCAGACATTGGTGTCACAGATTTTGCAGCAGTGGAATTTGGTGCAACACCTGAAGAAATTTCGAATACACGTGAGGCCATCAAAGGATTGCTGAAGTAATTATGGTTTCTCTTTTTGATTCAGTGACATTTGCACATGGCCCAGCCATGAAGAACCGCTTCATGTTGGCTCCGCTAACGAACCAACAAAGTCATGTAGACGGAACATTGTCTGAAGATGAGTTCCGTTGGCTCACGATGCGTGCTCAGGGTGGATTTGCGCTCACCATGACATGTGCATCACACGTTCAAGCAATTGGTCAGGGTTTTGCTGGTCAGTTGGGCTGCTTTGGTGATCAACATCTTGAGGGTCTGACGCGGCTTGCTGATGCAATTAACAAAGAAGACAGTTTGTCATTTGTACAGCTGCACCACGCAGGCCGTCGTTCACCGAAAGAACTCATTGGCGGACAGCCAGTCAGTTCAGGCGCTGATGAAAAAATGGATTCACGTGCAATGACCACTGGCGAAGTGGAAGAGATGGTGGAGGCATTTATTGTTGCCGCTATTCGCAGTGAGAAAGCTGGCTATAACGGCGTAGAACTTCATGGTGCTCACGACTATCTCCTCTGTCAGTTCCTGAATGCTGAACTCAATGTTCGAACAGATAAATATGGTGGGTCATTAGAGAATCGTTCACGTGTGTTGTTCGACATTGTCGATGGCATTCGCGCACGCAGCGGTGCCGACTTGAACCTCGCAGTTCGTCTTTCGCCTGAACGTTTCGGTATGAAAACATCGGAAATCGTTGAAATATTCGGTCGTCTTGTTGATTCTGGAAAAGTAGACATGATTGATATGTCTTTGTGGGATTGTTTCAAGACCGCTGTAGATGAGGACTGCGATGGCAAGGTCCTTATTGACATTTTTGCCAACCTTGAACGCGGTGTAACCAAACTTGCCGTTGCTGGCAAGTTGTATTCAGCTGCAGATTGCCAACGCGCAGTAGATGCAGGTGCGGACATTGTTGCGATTGGTAGAGCAGCAGTTACAAACCATGATTTCCCACGTCTCGCAAAAGACCCAGCGTTTGTTATGCGTTCCTTGCCTGTTCCGCGGGCCACCTTGCGTGCAGAAGGGCTGAGCGAATCGTTTATTGGCTATATGGGTAACTGGCCTGGCTTTGCAGAACCCGAATAGCTCCGAATAGCTCCGAATAGCTAGTGAAGGTGGACCGGGGTTCCGGTGTCGCCAACTTGATCAAAGAAGTCGTTGCCCTTGTCATCGACCACGATGAATGCGGGGAAGTCCTGCACTTCGATCTTCCACACAGCTTCCATGCCTAGTTCTTCGTATTCAAGGACTTCAACCTTGGTGATGCAATCTTGGGCTAAGCGAGCAGCGGGGCCGCCAATAGAACCTAGATAGAACCCGCCATAGGTATGGCAGGCCTCGGTGACTTGGCGCGACCTGTTGCCTTTTGCCAACATCACAAAGCTTCCGCCAGCAGCTTGAAACTCTGACACGTAGCTATCCATGCGGCCGGCAGTGGTTGGACCAAATGAACCGGACGCCATTCCGGTTGGAGTCTTTGCGGGACCTGCGTAATAGACACAGTGGTCTTTCATGTATTGCGGCAACCCGTTGCCGGCATCAAGACGCTCTTTCAATTTTGCGTGTGCAATGTCTCGTGCAACCACCATTGGTCCTGTCAACATGACGCGTGTCTTCACTGGGTACTTCGACAACGTGGCGCGAATCTGATCCATTGGCTGGGTGAGATCAATGTGGACTACTTCTTCACTGAGGTCCTCGTGAGTGACTTCAGGCAAGAAACGCGCGGGGTCTGTTTCGAGGGCTTCGAGGAAAATGCCGTCACGTGTGATTTTTCCGAGCGCTTGACGGTCTGCACTGCATGACACTGCAAAAGAAACTGGGCAGCTAGCACCGTGACGCGGAAGGCGAACGATGCGTACGTCGTGGCAGAAATACTTTCCACCGAACTGTGCACCGATGCCTGTTTCTTGTGACAACTTCAGAACTTTTTGTTCAAGGTCAAGATCACGGAATGCATGACCAAGTTCGCTGCCCTGTGTGGGGAGCGCATCGAGGTAATGGGCACTTGCCAACTTCGCTGTCTCTACTGCTTGTTCAGCTGATGTGCCACCAATGACAATTGCTAAGTGATACGGCGGACATGCTGCAGTGCCAAGTGTGATCATCTTTTCAAAGACCCACGGCAGAAGCGCCTTTTCGTTCAGCAATGCTTTCGTTTCTTGAAAGAGGTAGCTCTTGTTTGCAGAACCGCCGCCTTTGGCCATGAAGAGGAACTTGTATGAGTCGCCGTCAACAGATGCAATCTTGATTTCAGCAGGCAAGTTATTGCCGGTGTTCTTTTCTTCGTACATGGTGATTGGTGCCATCTGGCTGTAGCGAAGGTTGCTTGTTTGGTATGTATTAAAAACACCGCGAGCAATTGCTTCTTCGTCGCCGCCACCAGTCATTACAAACTGGCCCTTCTTGCCTTTAACAATTGCTGTACCGGTGTCTTGACACATGGGCAATACGCCACCAGCGGCAATGCCAGCATTCTTTAATAGGTCGAGCGCAACGAACCGGTCATTTGCGCTTGCTTCAGGGTCAGACAAAATGTTGCTGAGTTGTTGAAGGTGATCTGTACGCAAGAGGTGTGCAATGTCGCGCATTGCAGTCTGTGTGAGAAGCGTGATGGCTTCTGGTGTCACCTTCAAGAACGTGCCAAGTGGTGTCTCAACTTCTGACACGCCGTCTTTCGATAGCAATCGGTATTCGGTGGTGTCTGGCCCTAAGGGGAAGATCTCTGAAAAGACAAAATCTGGCATGCACCTAGGTTAGAACGAACCCACTCAGGGTGCTCTATGCGCTGGGATCAATAGGCCAATCGTGCTTGGGGTACCTGCCAGCCATCTCTTTGCGCACTTCTGCCCAGGAGCCTTTCCAGAAGCCAGGCAGGTCGGCAGTGATCTGAATGGGGCGTTGCGCAGGAGACAACAACTGAATGCGTAATGGGACTGTCTTGTTGAGAACTGATGGGTGCGTGGTGACGCCATAGAGATGCTGCACGCGGATGGAAATGGTGGGGGCAGCGGGGTCTGCGTAATTGATTTCCACCGGTTGACCGCGCGGCGGAGAAAATTGCGGTGGTGCTAACTGGTCAAGTTGTGAGCTTGCATCCCATCCAAGAGTTGATTGCAACACCATGGTGACATCAACCTTTTCAAGGTCGCTACGCGATGTTGCGCCGGCAAGAAATGGCACAAGCCATTCCTCGAGTGTTGCAAGTAGGTGAGAATTTGAAGTCTCGGGCCACGCATCGCCTTGATGGTGGCGCAAGAATGCGATGCGTTGTCTAAATGATGTCGCTGACCCATTACCAAGCACGGCCATATTTGTTGCTCGTACTCGTTCGATGAGGGCGTCTGTTGTTTCGACGCCCTGAGTGGGTTGTAGGTCACGTTCGTCAATGCGAATACTTCCGACTTTGCGCACTACGCGTTGCACGAGGTCATCGCGAGATTTGTCCCACAATAAGTACGACTCAAGTTCAACATCGTCTCCCAGCACCGTAGCGATGAATTCAATGTCTACCGCTGCGCCACGACGAAGCCGCGATGTTGAACGTTGCGCATCAATATCGGCTGCAACTACAAACTTCTCACGCGCAATCGGGTCTTTCGAATCCATGGTCACGCCACCACCGCCGCGCATTACAAATTGGCCAGGTGAAGACCTGCGCATACCAAGCCTGTCGGGGTAGGCCGACAACAGAACAACGCCACACAATGAATCAATGGCGTCATCAGAAACATTGTCATCAGTATGAATTGATGAACGGCGGGCGATGTCACGTGCGGCTTCAAGAACGCGCCGGGTAGCGCCACGATCTGCGGCATCGTGGTGTGCAATGCCCAGTACCGCTTTCACGCGTAATGCAAGGTCTGCAGGCAGCGTGTCTGGTTTGCCGCGCATGATGTCGCGTTCTTCCAACAAAGCGGCAACTACACACGCGATCCATCCGTGAGGCTGAAGGTCTCTGTTGCGCGCCACCATGGTGCCGAGACGTGGGTGCAAAGGCAAACCAAGTACTGACCTGCCAAGCGGTGTGATGTGGCCTTCGTTGTTCAACAAATGCAACATAGTCAGCGTGTCGGTAGCTACACGCAATGACTTTTCAGGCAGCGCATCAAGAAATGACAACTGCTCAAGCGGCGTTCCCCATGCAGCAACTTCTAATGCAACACCACACAAGTCGACTTGGGTTATCTCGGCTGGTAAATGAGGAAGGCGAGTGGAGTCTTCAATACGGCTCCACATTCTGTAGGCAACACCTTCACGTACGCGTCCTGCTCGGCCACTGCGCTGATCAGCAGATGCGCGCGATGACGTAACAGTGACCAATTCGGTAAGCCCTGTGCGCGAATCAAGTCGTGGCACACGAGCGATTCCGGCATCAACCACGATGTGCACTCCGTCAACCGTGAGAGACGTTTCGGCAATATCAGTTGATAACACCACGCGACGACGGCCAAGACCACTGGCATTGAGCGCTGCGTCTTGTTCAGAAAATGGCAGAGCACCGGCGAGCCGCAATATGTCAACATTGCCGGCCACACGTTCTTTCAGAAGTGTTTGTGCCCTGTTGATTTCACCAATTCCGGGTAAGAAAACCAAGATGTCGCCGTCATCAGTGTTGAGAGCTCCGAGAACTACATCCGTGATTGCGTTTTCAAGGCGATCATTACGTTGACGTGGCACGTAGCGAATATCTATGGGGAATGTTCGCCCCTCTGAGGTGATGATTGGTGCATCATCAATGTTGTCGGCGAGCACGTGGGCAAATAACTGCGTCTGTGCGGTTGCAGACATCGCCAAAATCTTTACATCCGTAGAAAATGTCTTGGTTGCATCAAGAAGGAATGCGAGACCAAGGTCTGTTGGCACATTGCGTTCGTGCACTTCATCAAAAATCACCAGAGCAGTGCCGTCGAGTGTCGGGTCATTTTGTAAACGACGCGTCAGAATTCCTTCTGTCAACACTTCAATACGCGTAGTGGCGCCAATTTTTCGTTCATCGCGCGTTTGGTACCCAACGGTGTCGCCCACTTTTTCACCCAGCATGAACGCCATGCGCTGTGCTGCAGCGCGGGCTGCAAGTCGACGCGGTTCAAGCATCACAATTTTACGACCTGCCACCCATTCCTCATGCAGTAAACGAAGAGGAACAAGAGTTGTTTTACCTGCACCAGGTGGTGCAATAAGGACAGCGTGTCGACGTGTTGCGAGTGCTTCTCTTAGCGGCGCAATGGCCTCTTCAACAGGGAGACCTGTATTCGGTAACGAATCAGACAAGTGCGGGAGTGCCGCGAAACGAGCCAGGGTCGCCCGGGGCAGGAATGGTGGGTCGCGACCAACTAGTGAGTGCTGCAACGGCTGCGGCTACTTCTTTCCAATCAGCAGAGGTCCATCCTTGAGCTGCGTTCGGTACAGACCCATCAGACTTAATGAGAACAAAGGCAGGGAGTTCGGACAATCCGAGTGCCTTCACTGCGACACGATCTGGATCACAGAACACTAAGAACTCGTCAGCATAGGGGCCAAGAAATGCACGGGCATCGCTTGCATCACAGGTGACGATGAAGTTGATGCGAACAGCAGCACCTGAGAATTGACGAAGGATGCGGACTGCGGTCTCAAGAATCCAAGAACTCTCGTTCGTGAATGGGTCAAGAACCACCGAAGCGAGGTGAAAAGTGGTGAGCCACTGTTGAAGAGTCTTTGCATCACCCGTAAGAGGGGTGAGGGTGAGGTCCATGCTGGGATTGGGGAGAGATGCGGTTGCCACGTCTTCAACGCTAGTTCAGTAGCGTTGCGAACATGCACCCCATCGAGCATCTCCGTTATGTGGCACGAGCCCATGGGGCCGACCCAGTGGAAATTGCGCTTGGGGCCGCTGATGCTCTTGCGGGTATTTCCCGAGATCCAGCAGCGGCACTTGTGTCTGCTCGTCGGTTAGTGGAACATCACCCCACAAATGCTCCGCTGTGGTCTGTGTGTGCCCATGCGGTCACTTCCATGGACCCGTATCGCGACGTTGATGATCTGGCGCGTCGTATTGCCAACGACGCTACGGCCACTCACTTGGTGGATGCTCTGGAAGGCGCGTCAACCATTTGCATGATCGGTTGGTCTGGTCATCTTGTTGATGCACTGGCACGACGTGGCGACATTCACACGCTTGTTGTTGATTCGTTGGGCGACGGACAAGACGCATTGCGGTACCTGTCGCGACGTGAAGTGAGTTGCGAACTAGTGGCACCCGAAGGTCTTGCATCAGCTGCTGAATGTGCTGACGCAACAATTTTGTCTGCGTTAGCTGTTGGCAATGACAGTGTGTTGTGTGCGGGTGGTTCACTTGCTCTTGCTGCTGTTGCATATTGTGTCGAACAGCCTGTATGGATGGTTGCCTCAGAAGGAACTCGTTTGCCAGCCGGATTGTTTACGGCCATGGTGAGCGGAGTGCGCAATAGGCCAGACCCGTGGGCATCAGGATTTGATGTGGTGCCACACGCACTTGTGTCATCCGTCTTTGGGCCGACAACTACGAAAGGCACTGCTGACACACTTGCCCGCATGAGTGCGTGCCCTGCTGCTGATGAACTTCTTCGGCGCAGTGTTGTGTGACCGTTCCGTCTAGGTTGGGAATCGCAACTCGAGAAGGAGCGCTCCAATGGGTGAAATGGTCGAATTCAAAAGTAACGGCGGAACATGCACTGGCTACCTTGCCGGCAGCAGTGGCCCTGGCGTAATCGTCATTCAAGAATGGTGGGGCTTAGTTCCACACATCACTGACATTGCAGACAGATTTGCTGCAGAAGGGTTTGTTGCACTTGCTCCCGACATGTATCACGGTGAAGTAACTGACGAACCAGACCTTGCTGGAAAACTGCTGATGAGCATGAATCTTGCAACAGCGGGAAAAGACCTCAGTGGTGCAGTCGATTTTTTGCAAGAACGTACCGGACGTACAAAAGTAGGCATTACCGGTTTCTGCATGGGGGGCGGACTTGCACTGATGGCCGCGTGTTTGCGTCCTGACGCAATCGCTGCTGCAGCACCGTTCTACGGCGGCATGCGACCCGACACTGTTATTGAGTGGGACAACTTGGCAGCGGTAGTGGAAGGTCACTACGCCGCAACAGATAGAGGTACTGCTGCGCCGGAAGCTGTGAAAGAACTAGAAGCTTCGTTGCACGCTTTGGGCAAGGATGCAACGTTCCATATTTACCCTGGTACTCAGCACGCTTTTTTCAACGACACTCGCCCTGAGGTGTATGACGCAGCAGTTGCTAAAACTGCATGGGATCGCACTCTCGCGTTGTTCCGCGCAAATCTCTAACCCCTGCCCTACAAGGGATTTATCAGGTGTTATCTAATTAGATAACACCTGATAAAGTGAGGGAATGGACGCAGCACAGGTCATCAGGGAAGCTCGAGAAAAATCGGGGTTGTCCAAGCGGGAACTTGCTCGTCGCGCGGGTACATCGCCTGCAGCCATCGTGAAATATGAATCACGGCAATCATCCCCAACGGTCGACACCATGAACAGAATTCTGCGCGTTGCGGGTTGGGAAGTGGAAGTTCATCTCGCTCCTGTGTTGCAAGAACTAGTGCAACGTGGCGAGATGATGGCTGATCTCTTATCGGTAGTCGACTTGGTAGAAATTCGACCAGCGGATCCGTACTTAAAATTTCCGAGGTTTGAAGATGTTGTTCACTGAACTGATTTTTGCAACTCATAAGGCCTTGGATGATGCTGGCCTAGATCATGCTTTTGGCGGTGCGCTCGCGTTAATGCATTATGTGGCCGAGCCTCGTACAACTTGGGACGTTGACGTCAATATCAGTGTGGTGAAAGAAGACGCCGAAGTTGTCGTTGAAGCTCTGTCTGGACTAGTCCAACCTACTGAAGAACAGGTTGCATTGTTGAAGCGAGATGGTCAAGTGCGACTGCATGTTGGCCGATACCCCCTTGATATCTTTCTCGCCGAACATGAATTTCATCACGAGATCCGCATGATGTCGTCGATACGCCCATTTGGTGACCGAGAACTTCCGTATATCTCGGCAACTCATCTCACCGTCTTGAAAGCAATGTTTAATCGCAGTAAAGACTGGGTTGATATCGAGTCAATGTTGCGGCACGGATCAGTTGACGTTCAGCGCGCAATTGGTTGGCTGGTTACCCTGCAAGGGCCAGATGAAGAAGCTCCAGCTCGCATTCGTGCGATGTCTCTTCTTGGACCTGAAGTGGAACCGAATGTGCGTGAGCTCTTCAATCAGAAGAAGAGTTAAATGCTTCCGCGCGCAGCCGCAGCTCGCGAATTTGTAATGAATCAGGAGAGTTCAGCGATTGCGTCTGCAATTGCGATAGCGCGCTGTGCGTTTGCAACGTGAAGATTTTCAATCATGCGGCCATCGAGCTGTACGACGCCTTTTCCAGCAGCCAATGCCTCATCAAATGCGGCAATAACTTTACGGGCGTGTTCTACTTCGGCTTCACTCGGTGACCACACGTCGTTTGCGACACCCACTTGATCTGGATGAATCAGAGTTTTTCCGTCAAAGCCCATCTCTGCACCTTGTACACACTCTGCGCGGAAACCATCTGCATTCTTGATGTCGTTGTAGACGCCGTCAAGAATTGTCTTTCCGGCTTCACGCGCCGCAAGTAGTGCAGTGTGAAGGCTCGGGTACAGCGGTGCGCGACCAGGTACTTGTGCTGCGCGCAATTCCTTGGCCAAATCATTTGTTCCCATGATGAGAACAGGAACACGAGGATGTGCCGCAATTTCCCGACAATCAAAGATTGCTGTTGGGGTTTCAATCATTGCCCAAATCATCATCTCTTTTGGTGCGCCGGCCGCGTCAAGAGCTGCTGACACTTCATTCACTTCAGCGACTGAGTTGATTTTTGGAATCACTACAGCTGAAACGCATGCTTTTGCAGCAGCTGCAACATCGGCATGGCCCCATGGTGTTGCAAGTGCATTGCAACGAATGGTGAGCTCGCGCTTGCCGTATTCGCCAGAGTTCACTGCCGCAATTGCTTGTGCACGTGCAATGTCTTTTGAATCTGGGGATACTGCGTCTTCAAGGTCGAAGATGATTGCATCGGTAGAGATGCCTTTTGCCTTTTCTAGCGCGCGCTCATTGGCGGCAGGCATATACAAAGCGGAACGGCGTGGACGTAGTGCAGACATGGTGTCTCCTCAGTGTTGTGGGGGGGTTTAGAAACCGTATGAAGCAGCAAGTGCAGGGTCACGCTCTGCCAATTGGCGAGCGAGCTGAACAACAACTTTGCATTGTTTTACAGAGGCGTCGTCTTCCATTTTGCCGTCGAGCATGACTGCTCCGGTGCCGTCGCCCATGGCGTCAATGACGCGTTGCGCTTGAAGTACGTCGGATGGTCGAGGGCTAAACACACGCTTTGCAATATCAATTTGTACAGGATGAAGGCTCCATGCGCCAACGCAACCAAGTAGGTAGGCGTTGCGGAACTGATCTTCACAGGCAACGGTGTCTTTGATGTCGCCGAATGGACCATAGAAAGGTAGGACTCCATTCATTACGCAGGCATCAACCATGCGAGCAAGTGTGTAGTGCCACAAGTCTTGTTGATAAACGGTGCGCGCACCTTCGTAGTTGTCGCCCTCTGGGTCTGCACGAACGATGTAGTCGGGGTGACCACCACCAACACGGGTGGTCTTCATACGGCGGTTAGCTGCAAGGTCTGCAGGCCCGAGGGAAATTCCCTGCATACGAGGAGACGCGGCACAAATTTCTTCAACGTTTGCTACTCCACGAGCTGTTTCGAGAATTGCGTGAAGCAGTAATGGCTTCTTCAATCCAGCACGTGCTTCAAGTTGTGCAAGTAAGCGATCGACATAGTGAATGTCTTCTGGACCTTCCACTTTCGGAATCATGATGACATCGAATTTGTCTCCGGCTTGGGTGACGATGTCGATGATGTCATCAAGAAACCACGGAGAGTCGAGGCTGTTAACGCGTGTCCACAGTTGTGTGGTACCAAAGTCAAGAGTGTTAGCAACCTTGATAAGGCCTGCGCGTGCAGCGGCTTTGTCAGCCATCGGGATTGCATCTTCTAAGTTGCCAAGAATGATGTCGACATTCGGAATGGTGTCAGGAAGCTTTGCGACCATCTTTTCGTTGTGAGGCGGAAAGAAGTGGATGACACGACTGGGCTTGAAAGGAATCTCTTGAACAGGGGCAGGAGCTCCGGCGGCTAGAGGTTTGAAAAAGTCACGAGATGGGCGCACGTCTTAATCGTATGGGAAATGGCCACAAGTTCATCTGTCCTGCAAGCCAAATCTCCTAGTGTCGTTGGCATGAGCCAGCAGTACGACGCCATACTTTTTGATGCTGGGGGAGTTTTCCTCATCCCAGACCCCGCAGTGTTGGCGCCCACATTGGCGTACTACGGCGCTACCTCTGACCAGGATGCGTATGTTCGCGCCCACTACGGAGCAATGGCTGCCAAATCACGGCAGGGTTCTGGAGAAGACGATTGGTCATTTTACAACACTGCATACGTGCAGTTAGTAGGCGTGCCAGAACACAATCACGAAGCGGCAACGTACGTATTGTCGCGCACCCGTCATGCACATTTATGGCGAGCGCCACTTGCCGGGTCTGCTGAAACGCTTCGTGGACTGAGTGCTGCGGGAGTTCCGATTGGAGTTGTTAGCAATGCCAGTGGACAAATTGAAGAAATTCTTGGACGTAGTGGCATCTGTCAAGTGGGTGGAGGTCCGTTAGCAAGTGTGCGGTGCATCATCGACAGTCACATAGTCGGAGTGATGAAACCAGACCCGCATATCTTCGATTTTGCTCTGCCGTTCTTCAGCGAGATTGAGCGGTCGCGAATTGCATACGTAGGCGACAGTGTTGTGATGGACGTTGGTGGTGCAACGGCAGCCGGATTAATACCGATTCTTGTTGACCCGTATGACGACGCCGTCGATTTGGTCTCGTGTCGACGCATTGCGTCGTTACTAGAACTGTTGTAGTTATTTCTTAGAGTCGCAAAGGTTCTTTGCGATTACCTTCAGGCACAATGTTTCGTCTGCACCCTCAAAGATTGACAACACGCGCGCATCGACATACAAACGGCTCACGCTGTATTCCTCTGCATAGCCATAACCACCATGAATCTGAAGAGCTTCACGAGTCACCCATTCAGCTGCGCGACATACGTAGGCCTTCACCATGCTGGCTTCCATCGCGCCTTCGCCTTTGCCCATAAGGCCAGCAACTGAATAGCAAAACTGTCGTGATGCTTGAATAAGAACGGCCATACGGCCCAGCTTTACTTGTGTGAGTTCGTATTGCGAGATGGGCTGCCCAAAGACTGTGCGGTTGTTTGCGTAATCAACTGCAGCCTCGTAAGCGGCCTGCATAACGCCAACTGCACGTGCCGCAGTTTGCAAACGACCATTTTCGAAGCCAGCCATTTGCAAGTAGAAACCTTTGCCGAGTCCATCTTCTTCACCAATGAGGTTTGCAGCAGGGACCCACCAGTTTTCGATAGCTATTTCATAGCTGTGCATGCCGCGATAACCAATGGTGTCAATGGGGCGACCTTCCATTTTTCCGCCACCGTCTTGGTTGAACATGAAACCATGTGAATCACCAAGTGGTTTCGGAACGATGAACAGAGACAATCCGCGGTGTGTCTTTGAACGATCAGGGTCTGTGCGTGCAAGAAGCATCAGTACGTTTGCTCGCGCACCAAATGTGCACCATGTCTTCACGCCATTGATGATCCATCCGGCTTCACCGTTTGGTCCTGTGCCTCGAACTGCGGTTGTCTTCAAACTTGCAACATCTGATCCGTAGTCAGGCTCTGTAACTGCAACTGCTGACATCACTTCGGTGCTTGCCAATTTTGGAAGCCATTCGTGTTTCTGTGCTTCTGTTCCGCCCTTAACAAGTGCGCGCGTAAGAATTTCAGGGCGTGTGATTAAGGAACCACCAATGCCAAGCGAACCACGGGAGAGTTCTTCGGTTGCAATGACCGAAGCCATGTATTCGCTTTCTCCACCTTCGCTGAATCCTTCATATTCAACAGGCACACTGAGGCCAAAGGCACCGATTTCGGCAAGGCCAGCGATTATCTCTTCTGGGACATCACCGTTGTGACGGTGCACGTGTTCGGCCTGAGGGGCGATGACTTTGTTTGCGTAAGAACGAAAAGTGTCTTGCACCATTTCAAAGTCACTTGCCAAATGGCGAGGTCCTTGAACTTCTGCAAGCGAGGCAAGAAATTCTGGAGCGCGGTATCTCTGAACGAAATCATGAGCTGGTGCAAACAGTGATGCTTCGACTCCCCAAAGTTCTTCGCGTCCAATAAGGCGTGACACAAAGTCATGCACCATGTCGGCTGTGAATGCACAGGTGATGTTGTTTTCTACCGTGCCTTTTGCGCCGTACGCAAGAAGTGACTCTGCAGTTGAGACAGCAGCTGCGATATGAGCAATGTCGTAAGCCAATGTCTGATTCTTGTCAGGTCCGCCTTGTGCGATCAGTGATGCGATTGCTGTGTCGACCATTGATGATGCAATGGAAATAACCGAAGCGGCTGTCTGGATATCAGGTGCAATTGTGCTCATGGGTCTAAACGCTAGTGAATAAGTAGAGGGTTTTACGCACCCGTGACGCCCGTACAGGGCTTCACGCCTAGTCTTTTGATGTGGCATCTGACACTTTCCCCGCGCGCGAGTGGCTCGATGGCGATCTTGACCCAACGGTCGATGCCGAAACTCTGGATGGCATCATTTCGGAACTGGCCTCACAGCCTCAACATTTGGCAACCACATTGGCGCTCGTTGTTGTGCATAACGGACGAGTGGTGCGCGAAATGTACGGCCCGGAAACAGATGCTGCAACAACTTTAATTTCATGGTCCATGGCGAAAAGCATCACGCAGGCATTGGTGGGCATGGCCGTCGGTGATGGTTTGTTGTCGATAGAGGATGATCATCTGTTCCCTGAATGGGAAAACGACGACCGGGCCACAATCACGCTTGGCAATTTGTTGAACATGGTGAGTGGTCTTGAATGGGTGGAAGATTATGTCGATGATCAATCATCAGATGTCATTGAGATGTTGTTTGGAAGCGAAAAGTTTTCGGGAGATCATGCGTCGTACGCCGCTTCAAAAAAACTTGAGGCGGCACCAGGATCTAAGTACAAGTATTCCTCTGGCACGACAAACCTGGTAACAAAAATTCTTTCACGGGCACTTGGTGAAAAATCCGGTTCCACAGATGCAATGTCAAGATTTATGCAGACGCGTTTATTCGACCCGCTTGGTATGCGGTCAGCGATTCCACGTTTCGATGCTTCTGGCAATTTTGTTGGCTCGTCGTATGTGTTTGCAACTACTCGCGACTTTGCTCGATTCGGTTATCTATATCTCAACGATGGAATGTGGGACGGTAGACGCTTGTTGCCAGAGGGTTGGGTGGAGTATTCCCGCACACCAATAGCTCGTGATGCAGATAATGGCCTTGACTACGGTGCGCATGTATGGATGTTCCCAAATGATCCTGGATCGATTGCAGCCTTGGGGTACGAGGGGCAGTTCACGTGGGCGTCACCTCGTCGCAACCTTGTTGTTGTGCGACTCGGCAAGACCAATGCCGAATATGGCCCACAATTGCGAGATGAATTATCAAAAATTGTCGGAGCATTCCCTGTTCAGGGGCTAGATATCGGTAACGATAGACACCATGGCTGATGAAGTGCAGCGCCGCTGGCGCATCAGTAGGGCTCTGCAGTTTGTGGTGCTTGGCGCCATCTTGTATTTCTTTGTACTTCCGCTTCTCCCCGGATTTCGTGATGCAGTTCGCGATCTGAAGAATGTTGATCCCAATTTGTTGTTCGTTGCAATTGGGCTGCAGGGTTTTTCTCTGCTGGCCTATTCGATGTTGACGAAGGCTGCACTTGGCGAACAAGGAGACCACATCAGTGTCCTTCGTTTGTTTCGAATACAACTCAGCACGAAAGCGCTTGGAAACATTGTGCCCGGAGGTAGCGCTGCGAGTACAGCGCTTGGATATCGACTAATCACAATGTGCGGGGTTAAGGGCCCCGATGCGGCATTTGCTTTGGCAACTGCTGGCGTTGGTTCGGCAGTGGTTCTGAACTTTATTTTGTGGTTCGGATTGATTATTTCAATTCCAACCCGAGGCGTCAATGCTGCGTATGGAACGGCAGCCATTGTCGGAATTCTTTTGATGGCGTTTGCTGGTTTCATTATCTTCGGCCTTGTTGAAGGACAAGGAAGGTCAGAACGACTTGTGCGAAGCGTGGCACGTCGCTTGAGGTTTGATGAGCACCATGCAGCTTCCGTACTTGAGCATCTTGGAAACAGAATCGAAGGCCTTTTCGCAGATCGCGCACTGATGCAACGTGTTGTGGGGTGGGCCACTTTGAATTGGGCACTTGATGCGTTGTCCTTGTGGGTTTTTCTCCGGGCATTTGGTGGCAGCCTCGGCTTCGATGCACTTGTTGTGTCGTTCGGAATTGCGAATGTGTTCTCAGTTATTCCGATTACGCCTGGCGGCTTGGGGATTATGGAAGGTATCTACATTCCAACCCTCGTCGGTTTTGGTCTTGCACGTCCGTTAGCCACTGTTGGGGTTTTGTCGTACCGCGTCGCGCAGTATTGGCTTCCCATTTTTGTTGGCTGGCTCAGTTATCTGTCACTGCGAGTTGGGCCCTATTCCATCGACCGTAAACACAAACTCGGTCCGTTGCCGCGAGTTGCAAATTCTCAAGCGCAACGTGGTCTCACCACGGTCGATTGGGTAGAGAAATTTGCTCCACGAGACCGTACAGGGCAGTTTCCGATGCCAATCTTTGACCCGACTGACCTTGAATTCAACGATGACGACACGGATGGCACGCCAAAACCCCAGTAGCGTTTAACGCATGACAACACATGAACGCCCCTTTGGTCGCTGCCTTGAAGATTTCGTACCTGGTGATGTATTTCGCCACTGGCCCGGAAAAACTATTACGGAATACGACGACCACCTCTTCTGCATGATCACAATGAACCATCACCCATTGCATACAAATGATTGGTTTGCAAAAGAAAGTGTGCAAGGTCGAAATGTTGTTGTTGGCAACCTCGTGTACTCCCTTGTTCTAGGCATGAGTGTTCCTGATATCAGTGGAGCTGCAATTGCAAACCTTGAAGTGGAAACCTTGCAGCACAAGTTCCCAACATTTCATGGCGACACCATTCATGCAGAGACTCGAGTTCTTGAAACCACTGAAAGCAAATCAAAGAACGATCGTGGAACCGTGCTGGTCGAAACTAAAGGTTTTAATCAGGACGGCAAAGAAGTGTGTTACTTCCGTCGTCGCGTCATGGTGTGGAAGCGTGAATTCGCTCCGAGCCGTCGCCGTCCATACGACGGACAGGACGTGTGGGCCGACTAACTCGTCATGACCGCATTGCGGCCGGATTGATCGAATGGGGCAGTGGGTCACTGCGCGATCTGCCATGGCGTCGCACAAATGATCCGTGGCGGGTGCTTGTTAGTGAAGTGATGTTGCAACAAACGTCGGTTGCACGTGTCATGCCAAAGTACGAGGCCTTTCTTGATGCATTTCCTACGCCAGGCGCATTGGCGCAAGCTCCATTAGGTGACGCATTGCGGTTGTGGTCTGGCCTCGGGTATCCGCGGCGCTGTCGCAATTTGCAAGCAACTGCAGTGGTGCTTCATGAACAACTGGGTGGATGCATGCCAGATTCACTAGAAGATCTGTTACAGCTTCCAGGCATTGGTCAGTACACGGCGCGTGCTGTGTTGGCTTTTGCTCATCGTGCAGATGTGGCTGTTGTTGATGTCAATGTGTCGCGTGTTCTGTCGCGACTAGAGGGTGTTCCCATGAAGGCAAAGGCCTTACAAGATCTTGCTGATGAACTAGTTCCTCAGGGTCTTGGTTGGGAATGGAATCAGGTGATGATGGACTTTGGTGCACGCCATTGCACTGTGCGTACGCCTTTGTGTGAATCGTGCCCTGTTCGTAAAGAGTGCAAGTACAAGGGTGTAGGTGATGATCCTGCACAGTTGTCTGCTGGTGTGAGTAAACCACAGCCTCGATTTGAAGGATCAGATCGTCAAGCTCGTGGACGTGCATTGCGTGCAGTAGGAGACGGCACTCTGCGGGTCAAAGATGTGATTGCTGCAATGCGTGTTGACGAAGATCGAGCGGTACAGCTCATTGCATCGCTGGTGGATGAAGGATTACTTCACCGCGCCGGCAGCACGGTTACTTTGCCGTAATCCAGTCGATAATCAGTTTGTTCACTTCTGCAGGTTTCTCCAACTGCATGAAGTGCCCAGCACCTTCGACGATTTTTACAGTTGCCCATGGGCACATTGCGCGAGCTGCCTCTGCAACTTCAGTGCCGATGCAGCCATCATTTGCACCATGAATGTACAAAGTCGGCTGAGTTAGCTCGCCTCCACCTGCCACTTGAATCAGGTCGTACTTTTCGCTGCGTGTACCTGTGCCGAGAGTTGCTCGGTAATAACCAAGTGCGGCTGCCATGTGCGCAGGATCACGCAAACATGCTTTGCAATTTTCTGAATCTTTTGCGCCGTCATAGCCAGGTGACCAATCACGCCACAACATGTCGATGAATGCAAGATCATTGGCTGGTACCACCATGTCAGATAACGGGTGTTGAAAATAGAACATGTACCAACTGCGTTTTGATTGTTCGAGGTTGGTTGCAAATGCCATCCCCATAGCGCCGCCCGGAGGCACAGCCATTCCGACAACACGCTTCCAACGTTGTGGTTCGCTCGCCGCTGCTCCGTACACACTTGGTGCGCCCCAGTCGTGCCCAATCAGTACAGCGTCACCATCGCCGCCGAGCGCTTCATGCAAAGCATTGGCGTCTGCAGACAATGCACCTGTTTGGTAGATGCCATCGGGGGCAACTGAAGTTGGTGCATACCCGCGAGTAAACGGAGCGACTGCTCTGAATCCGGCATCTGCAAGAGCCGGCATGAGATGGCGCCAACTATGGGCAGAATCGGGAAACCCGTGCAGGCATAGCGCTAGAGGGCCAGTGCCGCACTCAAGGTAGGTGAAGTCGATGCCGTTAGCGGTAACGGTGTGGGTGGTGATGTCATGAGCCATATCCGAACGGTAGTCGGGTGCGGTGCGACACGCGTCACCCTAAGAATTTGTGTACTTCACCAGGGAAGATGCGTAGCGTTAGAGAAATGGGGGCAGAACAACTACGCGTCACGTTTCACGGCGTTCGTGGTTCAACGCCGTGCCATGGGCCCACCACTATGAAATATGGCGGCAACACCGCATGTGTTTCCATTCAGGCTGAAGGTCAACGTCCGCTTCTTCTTGACCTCGGAACTGGTCTTCGCTATTTCGGTAAACAATTCGTTGAAAAAGGTGCATCAGTCAATGCAGTGGCGTTAGTGACGCATTTGCATTGGGACCATATTCAAGGGCTCCCATTTTTTGCACCTGTGCTACAGCCAGATGCACGGCTTGAAATGTACGGACCTGTGCAAGAAGATGGCACCACTTTCATGGATGCGGTACGAAACATTGTTCGCCCGCCAACTTTCCCTGTTGACATGGAAGGTTTGCGCGGACGTTTTTCTTTTCATGATGTTGCCGATAATGATTTTGCAGTTGATGGGTACTCAATCAAATCTCGATTAGTGCCACACATCGGACCAACAGTGGGTTATCGCATTGAGTTCGGTGGAGTTTCAGTCGCTTACATCTCAGATCACCAGCAGCCACTTGACGGCTCGTTCTCAATCGCGGACGGAGTGCGTGAGTTAGCTGAAGGAGTTGACCTTCTTATTCATGATGCCCAATACACGCCGCTTGAATTCCAAACCAAAAGCCATTGGGGCCATTGCACCACCGAATTCGCAGTCGGAGTTGCCATGTCATGTCGGGCAAAGCAGTTGGCCCTATTTCATCATGATCCAGAGCGCACAGACGAAGAACTGGATGCCACGAAGGCGTGTTCAGACTCTGGCGGTGTAGAGGTTTTTGTTGCTCGTGAAGGCGTAACAATCAACTTGTAATGCATTGCGTCTAATCTGAACCCATGTCTCAGACCTTTGACTCTGCCCAATTCCGCGCCGTCCTTGGCCATGTTCCAACGTCGGTTGTCGTAGTGACGGGTCTTGATGCCGAAGGTAAAGCGTTCGGAATAACTATCGGATCATTTGCTTCTGTGTCGCTCGATCCGCCGCTCGTTGGATTCTTCCCGGGAACTCGTTCGCAATCGTGGGCTGCTATTCGTGAATCTGGTCGCTTCTGTGTGAACGTGCTTGGTTCTCACCAAGAAGAACTCTGTTGGCGTTTCGCTAAAGAAGGCGACGACAAATTTGCAGGTGTTGAATGGCTGCCATCAGCCGGAGGAAACCCTGTGCTTCCCGAATCCATTGCCTGGATTGATTGCGAAATCGAAACTGAAACAGTGATGGGGGACCACACGTGTGTCGTTGGTTTGGTTACATCGCTTGATCATGCAGAATCTGTCGAGAACGCGATGGTGTTCTTTCGCGGCAAAGTATCAAGTGTGAAGCACGTTGGACAGTAAAGAAATCATTGTCCGAATCTGTGCTGCACTAGTTGGTGCAGTATTGGCTCTCGCAGGCGCCAGCAAAGTCACTTCGTGGAATCAGTGGCGTGCGAACGCTCGGCGACAACACTTATGGAATGCTGTCGCTATAGCGCTTCCGGTTCTTGAACTAATTCTGGGCGCTGCATTGGTAGTGCTCAAGCCTTCAGCACTAGCTCTGGGTCTCGCAACGTTGCTACTGGTGGTGTTCACCTCATTTTTAGCGCTTCAGGTCATCACTAAATCGCAGGTTCCGTGTGCCTGTTTTGGGGCACATGTGAATCGACCACCGTCATGGCGCGATGTGTTGCGCAACCTTGGCCTCATTGCGCTGATGTTTATTGCTGCTGCGTTCAGCTAAATCATTATTTGACGCTGTCGATCGCAAACGCCAACGTTTGCGCCTCGTCGCGCCACTGGTCGTAACGACCGGAGGGTCCACCATGGCCAGCACCCATTTCGCACTTGAATACAACTGTTGTTGCGGGTGAATTGTGTCTGATTCGCGCAACCCATTTCGCTGGCTCGTGATAACTAACGCGCGGATCATTCAGTCCGGCAGTGACATAGAGCTGCGGATACAAAGCTGATGTTGTGTTGTCATACGGGGAATAACTAGCAATGTACGAGGCGTATGGTTCCTCTCGCGGGTCTCCCCATTCTTCCCACTCAGTCACAGTGAGCGGCAAAGACGGATCACTCATGGTGTTCACGACATCCACAAATGGAACTTCAGCTATTGCACCTGCAAACCGCTGCGGCGCCATCGTTATGCAAGCACCAACTGCGAGGCCGCCAGCACTTGCGCCGCGCACAACAATCTTCGCGCCGTTGCAGAAACTGTTATCCGCCAAATGTGTTGCCACCGCAACGGTGTCTAGAAATGTATTGCGCTTGTGCAACAAACGACCCTGTAGGTACCAATCGCGACCCATCTCTCCACCACCGCGGGGGTGAGCGAGCGCCCAAATCCATCCACGATCAAGCAATGACAACCGTGCAACAGAGAACCACGGTGCGACTGAAATCTCATACGAGCCGTAGACATAGACCATTGCCGGCGCAGTGCCATTGAGTGGAGTGTCGCGATGTCGCACAATGTCGACGGGTACTTGTGCGCCGTCATGTGATGTTGCCCAGACGCGCTCAGAAACATATTGCGAGAGGTCGCAGTCATTTACATGTATCTGTTTCAAAGTCGTTATTTCTTTCGAGACACATGAATACCAAGCAGTCGTGTGTGGTTCTGTCAGTGATTGATACGACAAGCGAATTCCATCAGTAACAAAATCCGGGTTGGCATCAAGTTCTACTTCGTGCGGTTCGACAAGGATAGAAATGGGCGCTTGGGAACCATCGCGACCGACAACTGAAATAATTTGTTGTCCACTTACCCAACGTTGCATCACTGCAAAAGACTGAAAACATTCAAATTGAGTAATGCGTTCACCTGCTACGTGAGGAAGAAAAGGCGTCCACTCCGATGGACTGGTAGTTAATGCTGTCATTACGCAGAAGTCAACGGCGTCACGATTCGTAGTAATGGCAAACTCTTCGCCCCAATGGTCAACGGTGTATTCAATGTCCTCACGGCGAGGAGCAACACAAACTAAAGGTGCAGTGGGCGTTGAAGCATTTAAAATCCAGGTCTCGCTAGAAGTCTTGCTTGCAGATTCGATGGTGATCCATTCGCCAGATCGAGTGGCTGCGACGCCAACGAAGAAACGTTCATCAGCGTCTTCAAAGATCATCACGTCGTCTGAAACTGGTGTACCTATCTGGTGTCGCCACACTTGCCACGGGCGCATCTGTTCGTCGGGAGTGATATAGAACAGCCAATTGTCGTCGGTGCTCCAGGCAGTGCCGCCAAATGCTGTTTCGGAAATGACATCAGCTGTGTCGATATTTGTCTCGGTGTCTCGAATACGCAATGTGAAGTATTCTCCACCATCAGTGTCGCTTGACCAAGCGAGAAGGCGAGTGTTGTTGGACACTTCAAATGCACCTAATGAGAAATAGTCATGACCAACCGCTTCGACGTTTTCATCAATGAGAATGTTTTCAGTCGCGGTCTCTGCGGTACGGCCACGAGAATGTATGGCATATGACTTTCCCGCTTCAGTGCGTGAGGTATACCACCAACCTGCATGACTGACAGGGTGTGATGAATCATCTTCTTGAATACGAGATTTAATGGTCGAAAAAATCTCATCTATTTCTTGTGTGTGGTTTGAAAACCATTGATTACAAAAAGAATTCTCTTCTGCAAGATATGTAAGTGTCTCACTGTCGTCTTTTTCCAACAGCCACGCATAGGGGTCTTCGACATTGCCCGACGGACGCGTCCAAGTATGTGGCCGACGTGGCGCTGCGGGGGTGTCGCTAGTCATAACTTGCAGGATATGGGCTGCGGCAAGGTACCGTTTCTTTATGCGCGTGTGGATAGATCAAGATCTCTGCACTGGTGACGGATTGTGCGTCGATCATTGCCCAGATGTGTTCGTTCAGTTGGAAGACGGCATCGCATATGTCGCAGAACGTGGCGAGCCTCTCAATGATCCGGGAGGTGCAGGGTCCTTAGCTGACGTTGCGCTGCGTGATTATGCAGCAGTGGTGCAAGCAGCTGATGTGTGTCCTGGTGAATGTATCTTCGTCGAAATTAGCGAATGATTTATTTCATTGGTGAGTAATTGTCACCAAATAATGCAATGAATTTTGTTCAATTGCGTAGGAAAACCTAGTGTTTTCCTTTACGAAACGCATTCTGACGATACATGGTTACTCTAAGGTAAACCCAATGTCACCGCGAAAGAACTTCTCTCATCTCGATCATGGTCTTGCACACGCGCTACAAGTTGTGGGGGAATGGTGGACCCCGCTCATTGTCAATGTTGTGAACGACGGTGCACATCGTTTCGAAGAAATTCAAAGTGGTCTCGGTATTGCGCGCAATATTCTCACCGATCGTCTGAACACACTTGTTGCTGGTGGAGTTTTAGAAAAGCGTCTTTACACAGAGAAGCCCCAACGGTTCGAATATCACCTCACTGCTCAAGGCGAGGAACTCATTCCAGTACTTTCGCAATTAGAATCTTGGGGAATGCGGCATTACGCCAACTAGAAAGATCAGTGTGAATACTCGTATCCACAGGTCGTTACTCGTATTTCCAGCGTTGGCACTTGCAGTCACGGTCGGTTGTGTTAGTTCTTCTGATGCAGTCTCGTCGCCAGATGCGAAGAAGACCACCACTACGGTGAAGCGAAGGCCCATCACACCTACCACGGTGAAAAAGAAACCCGTATCGACGACAATTGCTAAAGGTTCAGTCTCAAGCAACCCCACAGCGTTATCAGTACTTGCAACAATCACGGTGCAGAATGAATACAAGACCGGGTACGTGCGTTCACTGTTCAAACATTGGGTTGATGCCAATAGCAACGGATGCAACACTCGCGAAGAAGTGTTGATTGCTGAGTCTCTTACCAAGGCCCAGGTTGATGCATATGGTTGCAAAGTTATTGAAGGTGACTGGCTGTCTCCGTATGACAACGTCACACACACCAATCCGAGTGAACTTGATATTGATCACATGATTCCGCTGAAAGAAGCGTGGGATTCAGGTGCGTGGAATTGGACAGCAGCGCAACGACAGGCATTTGCAAATGATCTCTCTGACCCACGACCGCTCATTGCCGTTACTGCTGGTCAGAACAGATCTAAATCTGACCGCGACCCCTCAAACTGGATTCCGCCACAGAAGTCTCATACGTGTACGTATCTGGCTGAGTGGGTTGCAATCAAATCACATTGGAAACTCAGCATGGATCAAAGCGAGTTTGGACGCATTAAAAATTTGCTCACTGCTTCATGCGCCACCACAACAATCGCACCGTGGGGCACCAGGGCTTCATCCTCAACGTCAGGTCAGACCACATCAAATGGTGGGCCGTCCACTGCGGCGAATATTCCGTCCAAAGCCACCACGGCGCCAACGAAAAGCGGAGTGCGCGAGGTGACAGCTACTCGGTGCAAGAAGGCCGAATTCGGCCAGACGGGGCAAAACAAGGGCGTCCCTTATGTCTGTTCTGACCGTCGCAAAGATGGCAGCGCCTATGCGGTTGGCTATTACATGTGGCGGCCGGCCTAATTCTGCCTTGTGGCACCGGGGTTGTTGCCCGATAGCCTTGACTCCTATGTCGAAGAAGACCAAAAAGCGTAAGGCGCGCATGCGCCGCTCCAAGGCCAACCACGGCAAGCGTCCAAACATGGGTCGCGGCTAAAGCCGACACCCATATGAGCCGCCTCGTTGCACTGCATGCAGGAGGCTCTCGTGAACCCTGGCAGAAGCTGGGGCTTTCATTTACTGGTAACTCTTGTCTGTTGGCTGATGTTGACCTGACCATCACAGATGAGTCCCAAGGCCTCTATTCCTGGACCATTGATGTGGGCATTGACGATGTCTGTGAGATTGATGGCATTCCCACCACCCTTGTTTCCTCTTCTCCTGTTCGCCCTGCAACGTCTCGTATTGGCTCACACACCATCACGGGCCTTGACCACGTTGTAGTCAACACAGACAACCTTGATCGCACGTGTTCTGCCATCGAAGCAGTGCTCGGTCTTGACGTGCGTCGTGAACGCGAAGTTGGAAACGGAGTCGTGCAGCGTTTCCACAAACTTGATAACACCATCATTGAAGTTGTCAGCGGACCACACGTCACCACTGTCGGCGCATCGCTATGGGGCATGGTTTCAAGCATTGATGACTTGTTCGAATACTGCGAATCATTGGGTGACGATATTGCTTCACCACCGAAACGTGCCACGCAGCCTGGTCGTTACATTTCAACTGTTCGTGGCGCAACAGGGCTTGGTGTTCCGTTTGCCATGATGACCCCGCATGTACCGGGCATGGCGACACGCTGATTTAGTCGGATTCTTCGTCTTCGCCAGCAAGTTGTCGCAAGTACTGCGCGCCAACGTCACATGATTCATTTGCGGGGCACCATCTGCATTGAAAACCAGGGCGAACTTCTGGTTCACGAGTTTTCAATACAAGATCTGCAATGAGCAATGTGCCGTGTGCAGTGCGACGAACTGCAGACTGCAATAAACCCTCTGTGACGTCTTCGTCATCGAGACGTGCAGAGTCGAGTGAATACGATGCAAGCCTGCGCGGTGCTTGACGGCTACGCAATGTTTCGATGAGGGCGTAGAAACGCAAATCATCGCGGTGTGTCGGGGTAAGACGTCCCGTTTTCAAGTCGATAATGACTTTTCGCCCTGGTCCACCGAGCACTAAGTCCATGCGAGACGTAAACAGCACCGAGCCTCCGAATAGTGAATACGACGCTGAGTATTCGACCATGGGTCGCCATTGTGGTTTAACCGGGGGGAAGCATTCAAGGAAATTTGAAACAGCTCCGACAACTGCGCCGCGTAATTCGGCAAGTTCGTGAGCCGGTAACGAGATAATAAAATCAGATGCACTTTCGCGCGGGTTTTCCGCAACGCTGGTGATGGCTGCGTCAACAATTTCTGACGGAATGACGGGGCCTCGCCAATTGAGTAACAACTCGATGCCTTTGTGCGCAATAGTGCCGCGCACTGTGTTGATGTTCCATGCAAATTGCGCTTGTCGATTCAGTACGTGGTACTTCTCGCAACCATGCACAGTTGCAATGTGATGCTTATTGACACGCAACGGATTTTCTGGCGTGAATAAATCTTTAATGGGAGCTAACTCTGTAACAAGCTGTTCTTCAATTGATTCCACAATGTCGATAGACAACGGTTCCCAATCAGTGGGTACGCCTAGTGCCGAAATGACGGCCTGTTGTAACGGGTTGAGTTCTGTATCCACGACGCAGTAACGATAGGTCGCGGGAGTGTCGCAGAAGGGGAGAGCATGCCACACCCTTTTGGCAGTATATGTCCATGGGCCCCTCGACCACCACAAAGTTCACGGCAGCAGCCAGGGTGTTGGCCCAACGTGCAGCCGAACTTGATCTGGTGGTGCCCGGGTTTCGCAGCCCTCCTCGCATTGTGGGCATCAATCGAAGCATTAGGCGGTCGCGCGATAGTGAAGGCGGCGTCGTCGCTGTGCGCTTGTCCGACAGACCATTCACCGCGGCTGTGGGCGACATGATCGAAGGAGTTATCTTCATCAATCGCCTCGAACCCCCCGAGGCCGACAGAGCCCGCACCCAGTTATGGCGCACCATGTTGCAGTTCACAGTAGAAATTTCAAACGAAGTATCGAATTCTCCTCACGCAGTACGCCACGACCACGCCACGACGCGCGTAGCCTAAATATGTTCTTGCCCGGATGGCGGAACAGGCAGACGCAGGGGGCTTAAACCCCCCGGAGGGCAACCTCTTGCGGGTTCGATTCCCGCTCCGGGCACCATTTCTACGGAGGCACAATGCGTATTGAACGAATCAGGGTGGTGCGTGTCCCTCTTGTGCTTGTCTCGCCATTACGCACATCAGACGGCGCGCATCAATCACGGTCAGCGGTGTTGGTGGAGATCACAGACTCAGACGGCTTTGTCGGGTGGGGTGAAAATGTAGCGCCCGCCGGTGTCAGCTATGTCGGAGAAAGTGCTGATGCCTCGTATGCCACAATGACACAACTGTTGATTCCTGAACTAGTGCAACATGATGTTGCGGTTGCTGATTTGTTCGCTGATGGCTGGTGGGGAATAAAGGGCCAGCATTTCGCAAAACATGCGCTCGAGTCTGCGCTGTGGGATGTTCATGCTCGGCGCCAAGGAAAATCATTGGCTGAGGTATTGGGTGCAGTTGAGACCGAAATAGAAGTTGGTGTAGTTGTTGGAATGCACGATTCCATTGACGATGTCGTTGCAGAAGTAATGATGCGTGTTGAAGAGGGGTATGCACGGGTCAAAGTAAAGATTGCTCCCGGGCACGATGCTGATGTTCTTGCAGCGGTGCGTGATGCAGTGGGTGTTGAGTACGCGTTACAAGCCGACGCCAACGGTGCCTATGGTGCTGACGATATTGACTTGTTGTGTTCGCTTGACCGGTTTGCATTGCAGTTCATCGAGCAACCATTTACGGCTGATGATCTTGATTCTCATGCCGAACTGTTGCATAGGTCTGCAACATCGGTATGTCTTGATGAGTCAGTGAACACGATGAGTGACTTATTGAATGCGCTAGATCGCGGTGCATGTGACGTTGTCAATATCAAACCATCTCGCGTTGGTGGTATTCGTGATGTGATTGCCATGCATGACACCCTTGTTGATCGCGGCATTGATGCATGGGTCGGTGGCATGCTCGAATCAGGCATTGGCCGTGCGTCATGTCTTGCCGTAGCTGCGATGCCGGGGTTCACGCTGACGCCTGACTTGTCGGCATCTGCCCGCTATTTCGCTTCAGATGTCACGACGCCGTTTGTGCTTAATGACGGCATGTTGCAGGTGCCAAATGGGCTCGGAATCGGTGTTGAACCCTTGCCTGAGGTGCTTGCTGGCGATGACGTTGTAATTGAAACGCTGTTTCAGCACTAATTCGTGGCACGATTTCACCCATGAGTTCTTCAGACACGTACAGCCTCGATGCGATGCTGGCAGACCTCGGCACCTTGGTGTCGTGTGAATCGCCGTCGCGCGACATTGAACGCTTGCAGGCTCACGCTCAGCTTCTGTCCGCACTGATGGAGCGCATGCTTGGGTCTGCACCAACTCTGATTGATTCACCTGTTGGTCCGCACATTCACTGGCGTGGCGGCAAGGATCCGAAGGTTCTTATTTTGGGCCATCACGACACAGTGCACCCCGCTGGCACCTTGGCACGGTTGCCATTTGCTGTCAGCTACGGAAAAGCAACAGGGCCAGGCGTGTTCGATATGAAGGCCGGCATTGTGCAGGCAATTTACGCAGTTGCATCGTTAGAAGATTCCTCGCATGTAGAGATTTTGCTGAGCGCCGACGAAGAAATCGGTTCGCATGCATCTCGAGCTCTTATTGAGGAGCGAGCCATTGCGTGTGGTTCAGTGCTGGTGCTTGAACCAAGTGCAGATGGTGGCGCGCTAAAGATTGGTCGCAAAGGAACTGGCACAATCACCCTGTCAATTGAAGGCCGCGCGTCACATGCGGGTCTTGAGCCCGAGAAAGGCATTAACTCGTTGGTGGAATTAGCCACGTTGATCCCGCAGATAATTGCAATCGCCGATGAGTCAAAGGGAACAACAGTGACGCCTACTCTTGCGTCGGCTGGTACAGCTGACAATGTGGTGCCTGCACTCACTACGTGCGCAGTTGATATTCGTGTGGCTGTGCCAAGTGAAAAGCCGCGTGTGGAATCAGCATTTGCAGCATTGCGCTTGCAGCATCCAGAGGCACGTCTCGTAGTGTCCGGTCAGATTGGTCGCCCACCAATGCACGAATCAGCTGCTGCCGGATTGTTTCCCATCGCTGCATCCGTCGCAAAACGTATTGGCATCAACTCGCTTGACGGTGTTGTTGTTGGTGGCGGCTCAGATGGAAACTTCACGGCTGCTGTGGGTGTTGAAACCCTCGATGGTTTAGGCGCAGTTGGTGGTGGCGCACACGGCGACACTGAACACGTGTTGGTAGACACAATGCCGCAGCGCGCAGCGTTGTTAGCCGGCTTGTGTCAGGAATTGTCTTCGATGGCCAAGAGGCCGCCGCTTGGCAATGTGCCTGCACCGCGATAAACCTGCAACTTTGCGCGGCTGTCGTCGATATCTAAATTTCTCATGGTGAGTTGACCAATACGGTCAAGCGGACCAAACGCTGAATCTTCAACTCGTTCCATACTGAGGCGATCTGGCGCATATGTAAGGTTCGGGCTAGTGGTATCAAGAATGCTGTAGTCGTCTCCGCGGCGCAAGCGCACAGTAACTTCACCGGTGATTGCAGTGCCCACCCAACGCATGAGTGGTTCGCGCAACATCAATGATTGCGGATCAAACCAACGACCCTCATACAGCAACCGACCAAGACGACGACCCATGGTGCGGTAGTTCTCAAGAGTTGCTTCGTTATGAATGCCGGTCGCAAGACGTTCGTATGCAATGTGTAGCAACGCAAGGCCAGGTGATTCATAAATACCACGGCTCTTTGCTTCGATGATGCGGTTTTCGATTTGGTCGCTCATGCCGAGACCATGGCGGCCACCAATGGCATTGGCTTCCAACACAAGATCAACTTGTGATGCAAATTCTTTCCCATTGATAGCAACGGGAAAACCTTCGTGGAATCGAATTGATACAACTTCAGACGCAATAGCAATGCTCTCGTCCCAATGGGCGACACCCATAATTGGTTCGACGAGTTCCATGCCGTTGTTGAGTTCTTCCAACAATTTTGCTTCGTGTGTCGCGCCCCAAATATTCGAGTCAGTGGAATACGCTTTTTCTTTTGACGCTTTGTACGGCAGTTTGCGGGCAGTGAGGAACTCGCTCATCTCTGTACGCCCACCCATTTCGTCTACAAAAGTTGGGTCAAGCCATGGCTTGTAGATACGCAATGCTGGGTTCACCATGAGGCCATAGCGATAGAAACGTTCGATGTCGTTTCCTTTGTAGGTGCTGCCATCGCCCCAGATGTCGACAGAGTCTTGCCGCATTGCGCGCACTAACAATGTTCCGGTTACTGCACGGCCTAACGGGGTGGTGTTGAAATAGGTCTTGCCAGCTGTGGTGATATGGAAGGCACCGCATTGCAATGCAATAAGACCTTCGTGAACGAGTTCTTCGCGGCAATCAATGAGGCGCGCAATTTCCGCCCCGTATTCTTTGGCTCTGTCGGGAATGCCCGAGAGATCGGTTTCGTCTGGCTGTCCAAGGTCTGCTGTGTATGCACATGGGATTGCGCCCTTTTCGCGCATCCACGCCACTGCGGCTGATGTATCTAGGCCACCAGAAAATGCAATGCCGACGCGTTCGCCGGCGGGGAGTGTGGTGAGAACCTTTGACATGCCCTTAACGGTAGTGGCGCATGACCATGACTACAGCGATGGATTCCAGTAGAGCCGCGATTCCTATGACTACAACAGAGAGTGCAATAGCGGGAGACGAAGAAATATCGACAAGTCCTGAAGCAATAAGACCAATAGAGCAGACCCAACTGGTGGTCACCATGCGATGCGGAATACGCAACGTGGCGAAGAGGGGAAAGGCAACGAGGCAGACGGGAACGATGAGCCATATTGGTGAGGCAGGTTGAGAGGTAGGTCCGAGCCACCAGATTGGTCGACCAATGGTGCGGCTGCTGATTGCAATTGCCAACATGGCCCCAAATACGCCAGCCCATGTAATGGTCGAAATGGTTCGCCACCCGTCGCTGGGAATCGGGGTTCCAAGATCCGGGGGTGTACTGAATTCCATGAATGCCACCGTACACAGCAGGCCAACACAAGAAGTGTCACTGATGGTTAGCCTGTTTTCATATGGAAAAGTCGCCGTTCAATAAACTCTCCATTTTTTTCCCCATGTGGAATGAACAGGACTACATAGAGCGCGCCATTGATGCGGCCCGTGAAGAGTGTGAAGACCTCATGTCGCAAGGCGATATTGCCGACTACGAAATGATTGTGGTTGATGATGCGTCAACTGACAACACTTTTGCAATAGCGCAGCGGTTGGCAGCCGAAGACCCTCGAGTCAAAGTTGTACACCACCCTGAGAATCGCAAATTGGGCGGTTCGATGAAGTCAGGGTATGCAGCCGCAACCGGTGACTTGGTTTTGTATACCGATGCGGACTTACCGTTTGATATGCACGATGTTCATAAAGCGATGCGTTTGTTGCGGTACTACAACGCCGACGTTGTTAGTGCGTACAGATTTGATCGCACCGGTGAAGGCTATGTGCGCACGGTGTACTCCTTCTTCTACAACATCATGGTTCGAGTGTTGTTTGGTGTTCGGATGCGCGATATCAATTTCGCATTCAAATTGTGCCGCACCCGTATTTTCGATCATGTTGAGCTAAAGAGCGAAGGGTCATTCGTTGATGCCGAACTTGTCGTAAAGGCACAGAAGTTTGGCTACTCCGTTATTCAATTCGGGGTTGATTATTTCCCTCGAACTCGGGGGGTCTCGACACTGTCGTCGCCCGCTGTCATAGTGAAGATTCTGAGAGAAGCTCGTCAGCTTCGTCGTGAAATACGCGACATTTCGCCGGTTATTTAGGGCGACGATTGACTGGCCCACAGCGTTGGTAGCGTTCCAGTGCTGTGACTGAACCACTTGAGCCCGAGATAGTAATGCCCGTGCCACAGTCGTGGTGGGTGAGGTGGCGTCAAGCAATCGTAACGTCTGTGCTTTTTGTGTCGCTAGGAGCTGGGGTAGTGGTTGCTCGAAGCAATGAAAGCCCACCAACGACCACTACGACCATTGCCACTATGCCGGGTTTCTGTCCGTCCGATGCACCAATCACTTGCTACACATTGTCTCGCACTATTAGGGACGGTATGAAGGGCGAAGATGTGCGCCGCATTCAACAGCGCCTCAAAGATTTGCATTTCGATCCAGGTCGTATTGATGGCGTGTATGGCGGAGACACAATGATGGCGGTGTGGGCTTTCCAAGCACTTGTACAAAAAATGACACGAGACACTTTGGTTGATTTTGTAACGCCGTTGTTGTGGGATTCAATGCGGGGAGAGGTGGCTATTACGCCTCGCCGCCAACCCGGATCGCCAAATCATGTTGAGGTGTATTTGCCTGAACAGGTAATGGCCGTGTTTAAGGGGAAACAGCTTTTGCTGGTCACTCACATCTCAACTGGTACTGGCCAAAAGTGGTGTGAAGAAGTAACTATTGACCCAGGCGAGGACGGCAACAAGGGCACCGAGCCAATCAAAACGGGAGTGTGTGGAGAAGCCATTACTCCAGGTGGTATCTATTACTTCTATAACCGCAAACTTGGACTTCGTGAAAGCAAATTGGGCACAATGTGGAATCCGGTGTATTTCAACTTTGGTGTTGCAATCCACGGCGCAATGATGGTGCCTAAAGAACCTGCTTCACATGGTTGCGTTCGCATTCCTATTTTTGTTTCGAACTACTTTCCTGCACTGGTGCAATACAACGACCGTGTGTACGTGTTCGACGGAGTGAAAGAGCCTGAAGAGTACGGATCTGTTGCTCCACCGTGGGACAAGAAGGATCCGAACTACACAACTACGACATCGACGTCCACAACATCAAGTACGGTGCCTGCCTCGACGGTGCCAAAAACAACAGTGCCAAAAACAACTGTGACGCCTACTGTCCCAGTTGCGCCAGTTGTTGTTCCCTAAGAAGCAATTTTTGCTGTAACCGTGCAGTGAAAGACTTCAGCAAGCAGAGAAGTTCTTTGTTGAGTGGCGTACAGATTCAGATCAAGATCTGCTCGGGTTTTACTCGCCAAAACAAGTTGCAACGAATTTTCTTTTTGAACAATTGAAACTGAGGTTGTTCGTCCATCATGGGTTCTGTCAAGCCCGATAGCGACTCGCAGAATTGCTGCGAGCAATCGTACTGTCGTTTGGTCGGCTTCTGGAAGTGCGGCAAAGGCTGCATGTTGTGCTTTGGGCTCACTCTTTCGGTGGTATCGGGCAATTTGAGCTACCAATTCGATTTCGTGATCAGTGAATCCGACTAAATCAGCATTTCGCACAATGTAATAGGTGTGCAGATGATGTTTCGCATGTGAAACCACAATGCCCACGTTGGCTAATACAGCTGCAGCTTCCAGATACAGCCGATGGTGAGGGTCAAGTTCATACAAGTTTGACAACTCATCAAAAAGCATGCATGACAGACGAGACACATTCAAGCTGTGGGCAGGGTCCTCGTCGCACCTCTCAGCCAACTTCCGTGCACTTTGTATAGCGACGTTATGAAGGTCTTTGTCAACGTCTGGGTCAAGACGCTGAGCTGAATCGAGGAGTACGCCTTCTCGTAGTGCATAGTCGCAATAAACGAATGATTCAATGGAAAACGCCTCTGACAGGGAGTCAAGAATAAGCGCTCCGGCCAAAATAATGTCGACGCGGTCCGAATCAAGGCCGTCCAATTCAGCTCTCTGCTCCATGGTTGAAGCAGTAATAATTCTTGTTACTTGATGGAGTTCTTGCGTTGAGAAACCGACACCGTTCATGGACCTTGGTAGTTCATCGTGCGTCAACATCCAGCACATGCGCGCGAGAGTTTCACCGGTGCCAGAAGAGACAATTGCAACCTCATGCTTGAGCTTGAGAATCTCGCGTTTTGCTGGTTCCACTGTTGATGCGATGAATTTGCGACAAGAGGGAATGGCAGCAGGATGCGTCGAGCCATGCGGGAAGAAACGGTTTGATAAACGAACAGCGCCAAGCTTGAAGCTGCGAACAAAAAGTTCTTCGGTGTGGTCAAAAATCACTACCTCGGTTGAGCCTCCACCAATATCGATGAGAAGAGAACGTTTGTTTGAGAGTGGAAGGGCTTGTAGAACACCTAAGTGAATTAGGCGTGCTTCTTCAACTCCAGAAATGACTTCTATTTCAATTCCGGCTTCGATTGCTGCTCGGTCAACAAATGTTTTTGAGTTTTTTGCCTCCCGTACTGCACTGGTTGCCACCGCGAAAACGCTTGCTTTATGGGCATCGGCCACGCGACGCATATGACGGAGGGCTTCTATTCCTCGGTCCATAGCCTCGTGGCTCAGTTCCTTCATGTCGCCGCCGCCTTCACCGAGACGGGTGTTGTCCTTTTCTCGGGTGATGACCTCGAATCCCGATTCGCCAACTCTTGCAATCACCATATGAATGCTGTTGGTCCCAATGTCTATTGCGGCAATGATGCGCGACGAAGAAATCATGATGTGACTATGTTCCGATAACTAAAACTTCGGTTCACCAAATGCACAGTAGTAGCGTAACTGGAATGTCAAACACCCTCCCAACTGTACTTTCTGACCTAATCCCGATGCCTCGAGTCATGAGAAACACTCGCATTCACGACCTCACGCTCGTGCTTGGTGGCGCATTGTTCACGGCGCTGTGCGCCCAAATAGTTATTCATCTTGGTTTCACGCCAGTTCCCCTCACTGGGCAAACATTCGCAGTCTTGGCAGTTGGCAGTGCTCTTGGCTCACGACGTGCAATTGCAAGCCAGGCGCTCTACTGGCTGCTCGGTGCGATCGGTCTGCCTTTCTATGCTGACGCAACAGGTGGTTGGAGTCGCGCAACCGGTTCAACGCTTGGCTACTTCGTTGGTTTCGTAATCGCCGCAGGCATCGTTGGCTGGTATGCCGATAATCGCAATGACAGAAATTTTGTGAGCTCATTGTCAGCAATGGCTTTAGGAACATCTGTTATCTATTTCTTTGGTGCAATGTGGTTGGCTCATTCAGTGGGTATCCCTGTTGCCACCGGAGACACAAATGCAATTTCTCTCGGAGTTGCTCCTTTCCTTGCGGGTGATGCAGTGAAATTGTTCCTCGCCGCAGCAGTAAGCCCAATTGGTTGGGCTTTGTACTACGCAAAACCTCGCTAAGACAAGTAGAGCCTTTGTGGGGCATACTTAGCCATGGGTGAGCAATCGATAGACAAGAATTTGTTGACTACCCGAAAGCGCGGTCGTCCTGCAGATACCGACTCCACAGATACTCGCGACAGAATCATTGTTTGCGCGCGAGAACGATTTGCTGCAGAGGGTTTTGAAGGAACTACTAATCGCGAGATTGCAGAAACTGCGAAAGTCTCCAGTGCTGCTTTGTATCACTACTTTCCATCTAAAGCCGATATTTACATTGCGGTGTGTGATTCCATTACAGACATTTTTGTTGATGTGTTTTCGAGGGTATCGACTTCAGAAACCACGCTTGAACGGCGACTTATTTCCTTGTTCGCCGAGGTACGAGATTTAGGTGCCTCCGTCCCTTCCACAGTTGGATTCATCACTGGAATTTCTGCGGTAGTTCAAAAACATCCTGAAGTTTCAAAAGGAACTGATGTGTTTGGTAAGGAATTTGCGCGCAATATCGTGCAGCTGATTGCAACTGCTGAGGAGAGTGAACACATACTGCACGGAACCACAGTGCAGTCATTCGCCGACCTCGTCTCGTCAGTTCTTGGTGGTTTAGGCCGAATGAGTGCCCGAGGAGACCAATCTCGGCATGTTGCGGTAGCAGAAGCCTTTCTAAGACTCATACAGACCGCCGCGCAGAAGTAAGTTGGCGTCATGGACGCCGAAGTATTTCATTCGCTGAAGAATCTGGCTCAGGGTGTCGCTCCTCTTGCTGAGCTTTTTCATACAGACCCTTCTCGCAGTCAGTTGTTGACGGTCGATGCATGTGGAATTTATGCAGATTTCTCTCGCCAACGAATTGACACAACTTTGTTTGAAGCGTTGGTCCACTCTGCAGACGTTGCCGATATTCGCGGTTCATTTAGGAAAATGATGGCCGGAGACATTCTGAATGTCTCAGAAGACCGTGCAGTCGGGCATATGGCATTACGCGCGCCTGCCGCTTCGTCACCACTGGCTCAGCAGGCTTTCGGGCAACTAGAGCGAGCAAAGGCGTTAGCCGATGAGGTTCGCTCTGGTGCGGTCTGTGGCGCAACGGGTCAACGGTTTGCAACGGTTATCAACATTGGTATTGGTGGCAGTGATCTTGGGCCAGCCATGGTTACACGTGCACTGCGCCGGTTCGCCAGTGGGCCTGCCGTGAAATACGTTTCCAATGTTGATGCAGCTGATCTTGATGAAGCGTTGCATGGTGCTCACCCGGAGTCCACGTTATTTGTGATCTCATCGAAAACATTTACCACTCTTGAAACAATGCACAATGCTGAACGCGCACGACGGTGGGTGCAGGCAAGTGTTCCAGATTGGGAGAATCATTTCGTAGCCGCAACTGCGCTTCCTGAGGCTGCTCTGAACTGGGGAATTAGGAAAGATCGCTGCCTGGAGTTCTTTGATTGGGTTGGCGGACGATTCTCGGTGTCATCAGTTATTGGATTCCCAATCATGTGCGCAATCGGATCAGATCAATTCACAGAATTTCTCGCTGGAATGGCTGAGATGGACCAGCATGTCGTTACTGCGCCGACAAAACACAATGTGCCGTTGGTGCACGCATTGATCTGGTGGATGAATAGCGCGCTCCATTCATTTCCAACCGTGGCGGTTATTCCGTATAGCCATGACTTGTCGCGGTTGCCTGCGTATCTTCAGCAACTCGTGATGGAAAGTAACGGAAAATCTGTCGGAGTTGATGGTCGTTCTGTTCTTGGCGGCACGAGCCCTGTGGTGTGGGGTGAATCCGGAACGAATGGCCAGCATGCATTTTTTCAAATGCTGCACCAAGGTACTCAAGTTGTTCCTGTTGAGTTTGTAACAACGGCCGCTTCTCTTGGAACAGATGATAAAGCGCATGATTTGCTATTCGCCAATGTGATTGCTCAATCAGAAGCGTTGGCTGTAGGTCGAATGCATAGTGAACCTCATCGGGTGTTCTCGGGTAATCGTCCAAGCAGTGTCCTTGTTCTTGATGAGATAAGCCCGCGTGGTCTTGGCTCACTTATCGCAATGTATGAACATTCGGCAGTCATTCAGGGCTGGCTCATGGGAATCAATAGTTTTGATCAATGGGGAGTGGAATTGGGCAAGATTTTGGCTGTTGATGCCGCTGCAGCGATTGCATCCGGTGAGCATCACGATGAACAAACCATGACACACCCCTTGCTGAATTGGTATCTACAATTTCGTAAAAAACAGTAAGGAAACTGAACGAGAAGCGGGCTAGCCTGCGTGCAATGGCAAGTTCATCCTCGAAGCCCGTCGTCAATTCTGCAGAACGAATGATGAACCTTGTTGCGCTTCTTACCGAGTCCAATCGGCCACTCACGTTGGAAGACATCGGCAACTATATGGAACATCAGTATCCAGAAAAGGCAGAGGCCCGTCGCACTGCATTCGAGCGCGATAAAAAATCACTGCGCAAATTGGGTGTTCCGATCACAATGCAGGTTCTTGGTGGAAACGATGCGGGCAAGACTGCGTATTCAATTGATCGAGCAGAGTACAAACTTATTGACTTCGATCTCACTGAAGACGAGCTATCGGCGTTGCAGCAAGCCGCTGCGCTTGTACAAATCGATACACAGTGGGGGAAACAGGCTGTGCAGTGGTTGGGCGGCGACATTGTTGATTCGCCGTCGCACACTGTGGCTCATGTTGACGCACGGTCTCAAGAATTGCCACAGTTATGGTCCGCCATTTCTCAGAATTGTCCGATTTCTTTTTCATATCACGGCCGTGCGAGGACCGTTCATCCCTACGGGCTTATCTCGCGTAACGGGTTCTGGTATCTCGTTGCTCTTGACACTGACCGTCAATCTCAAGTGACGTACCGCGTCGACCGATTCGACAGTGTGGTAACAATCGGGGAGCCTGAAGCGTTTACACGGCCTGCAGATTTTGATCTCGCTACAGCTTTTGAACGCGATGCAAAAGCGTTCTCTGGCGCCGATGCAGAAGTTGCGGTTGTGCGCCTTGATAGTCGTATTGCTCCTGGTGTTATTCGAGAACTTGGCGATGATGCCATTGTTGCTGTCCGCGCCGATGGTTCTGTCGATGTAGAGGTGTCATGTGGCAATCGGGTTGCATTCCGCTCTTGGCTGTACGCCATGGTCGACCGAGCTGAAGTCATCTCTCCTGAATCTGTGCGCAGCGAAATTGCGGCTGATTTGGTTCGCCTTGGCGGAGGTGAATCATGAGCACAAAGCGTGGTCCTCGTTCTTCAGAAGATCGCGTCAGCGGGTTATTGCGTATGTTGCCGTGGTTGATGAAACAAGAGCGCGTATCAGTAGCAAAAATGGCCAAGCAGTTTTCCATGTCGGAGTCTGACCTCATTGAAGATATTGAAATGGCCTCGATGTGTGGCGTGCCGCCGTACACGCCCTTTGAACTCACTGATATCTACATTGACGAGGGCTACATCTTTGTCGGCCTCAACAAGCGGTTCGAACGAAGCCTTGAACTCACTTCGTCAGAGGCATTTGGCTTGAATCTCATGGCTGCTGCAGCAAAAGAATTGCCCGGCTTTACGCGTGGCAAAGATTTGAAGAGCGCGGTGAAGAAATTGCGCAAAGTGCTCGGAGACGACGTTGTAGACGTTGACATCGAATCACCGACTTTCTTGCCCATTGTTACTGAAGCAGCATCATCTGGCCAGCGTTTGCGAATGACGTATTGGACGCCAGCTCGAAATGAAGAATCAGAGCGCACTATCACTGTGCGCACTGTCTTTGTTGACCGTGGACATTGGTACATTCGCGCAGATGACGATGCATCGAACGACAGTCGTCATTTCCGCGTCGACCGTATTCGCTCTGTTACGCCCCTAAACGAGTTTGTTCCGGTCTCTTTGTCTGCGGCTCAGGTGCCAACATGGTTTGCCGATGCATCAGGCAATCAAATTGTTACTGCGCAAGTTGCTGCATCAGCAGCATGGGTAGTCGAAACATATCCGTGCACGGTTCGAGAAGAACGTGCAGACGGCTCGTACCTCATTGACATCGTGTCAAATAGCGAGCATTGGCTCGGACGTTTGTTGCTTCGTGCAGGGGGTGCAATCACGATTGTTGCCCCAATTGAAATGGCGTCGGTGCAAGCGCGCACTGCCAATGCTGTTTTGGCGCGTTATGGCGCGAATAAACCAGCCACCTGATCAGACGTTTCAACACCTAATTCTTTGATGAGGTGCATGAGAAGTTGCGCCGTAGCAGTGGCATCTGACTTTGCATCATGAACCTGGTCCCGTTCAATGCCATAGTGCTCACACAATGCAAAAAGGTTGTGTCGCCGTGTGGTGTCGGCGCCAGTTGTGCGCCGAGAAAGTTCCAATGTGTCGATGTGGATCTCAATGCGACCTTCGATGCCAACGCGTTCTGATTCGGCATGAAGAAAACCAAGATCAAAGGCGGCATTATGGGCAGTAAAGACTTTGCCTGAGGTGATGCTCCAGAGTTGTTCAAGAGCATTGCATAGTGGCATTCCGTTTGAGACCTGTTCAGCCGAGATGCCATGAATATGTTCTGCGCCGTGCAGGTATTCCGCAGGGCTTTCGGGCTTCACAATGGTGTCGAACGAATCAACAATGTCGCCCTCTCCATTCATGATGACCGCAGCTAACTGCACTATTCGATCAGTTTCTGGGTTGAGGCCAGTTGTTTCGAAGTCGACAACAGCAAATGACACATCACGCATTGTGTTTGGTGCAGTAGAAAGTTCTTGCGATGTCATTGATTGCACCTTAGAGCGGGGGTGAGGCATGGTGATGTAACCATTGTGTGACATCAACCCGCGGGCGGCGTCATCACATCGATAATGGCTTGTTTATCGAAGTAGTCACGCCACAAGGAAATCTTTCCATCACGAATTTCAAAAACTCCAGCGACAGGAAGCGTGGTCCAACGGCCATGAATCTCCACTCTGTCATCACGTTCGTTCAATACGGTTCCTGATTCGAGTGTGCCACTTGATGTTTGACGGAGAATTTTCCAATCGATACCGGTACACATGCCGAAGAAACCATTCAGTGTGTCTTGAATAGCTTGTGGGCCAAATGTTTTGCCCATTGGCACATTGTCGTATTCGAAATCGTCTGTCACCATTGCTGCTGCAGTTGTCAGATCGCGTGACACTAATAGTGAAATGAATTCCCGAACGAGTGAATCAGGGGTGTGAGAAGAAGTCATGACACGATTGTGTCATGTGGTGCTACAAAAGTTCTGCTGCGAGGCTCGCCACTTCGCTGCGCTCACAGGCAGCAAGGGTGACATGGCCAAAACACTGCTGGTCGGCAAAGGCGTGAATCAGCACGGCGAGGGCGTTGTTTGACTCGCCCATGTACGGCGCATCGATCTGGCTGGTGTCGCCTGTAAAGACCACTTTTGTACCCTCGCCGATACGAGTGAGGATTGTCTTCAATGTGGTGGGCTCGAGGTTTTGGGCTTCGTCGACGACAACGAATTGGCGATGTAGAGAGCGGCCGCGCAAGAACGTGACAGATTCAAGCGTCAGTTGCGAACGAGCTGTGAGGTCTTCAATGAGGCGCTTTGCGTCGTTACTTGACCGTTGATCAGTGAGTGCAACTATTGCATCGTGGATTGCTGACATCCATGGGTCAAGTTTTTCGTCTAGTCCGCCAGGCAGGAAACCGACATCGGCTCGGCCCACCGGAACTAACGGGCGATAAATCGCGAGCTTTTCGTATGTGCGAGATTCAACTACTTGTTCAAGGCCAGCTGCGATGGCCATAACGGTCTTACCTGTTCCGGCGCGGCCATCAAGTGCCACCACACTGACATCAGGATCCATCAAGAGTTCAAGTGCAAAACGCTGTTCTTTTGATCGGGAACGAAGCCCCCACGCCTCAGGCGAGGTAGTAGCAAGAAGTTCCACGGTGTCACCAGTGCTGCGAACGAGGGCCGATTGTGAACCGGAACGAACAACAGCAAA
>JBIISL010000034.1:0-20057 GCA_044341035.1 Ilumatobacteraceae bacterium
ATTCTTACGCACACCCCCAAGGACCTCACATGCCCGCGATCACCACGAACGATCTGAAAAACGGAATCACACTCCAACTCGACAACGGACTCTTTACCGTTGTTGAATTCCAACACGTGAAGCCTGGAAAAGGTGGAGCCTTTGTGCGCACCAAGTTGCGCAACCTTAAGAACGGCAATGTATTGGAAAAAACCTTCAATGCGGGTATTCGTGTTGAACAAGCGATTCTTGACAAGCGCGACATGCAGTTCTTGTACAAAGACGGCGATGACTTCGTGTTCATGGATACCGATTCATACGATCAAATGACAGTTACTCCGGCAGCTCTCGGAGATGCCGCTGATTATCTCGTCGAACAAGCAATGGCGATTATCGCTTACCACAACGGTGAAATCATCACTGTTGAAATTCCAGCCTCGGCTGAATTAGTTATTGCGGATACAGAACCTGGCGTACAGGGTGACCGCGTGTCAGGCGCTCGGAAGCCCGCAACATTGGAAACCGGAAAAGTCATTCAGGTTCCATTGTTTGTGAACGTGGGAGACAAAGTAAAGGTTGACACTCGCACCGGCGATTACGTCACACGCGTCTGATGGCTCGTGACCCAGAATCATTCCGTGCCAGTGATGAAAGAACTGATGCTCGCGAGCAAGCGATCATTTTCTTATACGAGTCCGAGCAACGTTCGATGTCGTCACTCGAGTTGTTGGCTGACAGGGGAGTCGCGTCTGCAGACCTAACTGGTGAATTACTGAATGGCATTGAAGCGAATCGGATTGCCATTGATGCCGAAATCGTCACCCACGCAAAAGGATGGGCGTTAGATCGCATGCCCGCTCTTGACCGCGCCATCCTCCGTCTTGCTATTTACGAACTGACATCCCGACTGGATGTTCCTATCGCTGTAGTAATCGATGAGGCAGTGGAACTGGCTAAGCGCTTTTCTACTGACGACTCTGGGCGTTTTGTGAACGGTGTTTTGGCGGCAGTGGCAAAGACTGCTCGCCCTGTTCTGTAATCATTGACCTATGAGTCTTGGCGGCGTCGGTATTGCAACCCGCACACTACGTTCCAGAATCATCGGCATGTCCCCATGGACAATCCTTGTCATTGGCTTATGTGTTGTTCATGCAATTGCGACAACTCGGCTGCAATGGGATATTCATCGCGGATTAGGAACCTCGGCATATGACGTAGGTCTATACGACCAAGGAATCTGGTTGCTTTCTCGTTTTCAAGCACCCTTCGTGACACTGATGGGTCGCAATCTGTTCGGAGATCACGCCTCTCTTATCCTTGTTTTCGTTGCGCCGCTGTATTGGATTTGGCCAGGTACCGAAACGCTTCTTGCGCTGCAATCTTTTGTTGTTGCAGCCGGTGCGCTTCCTATTTACTTTTTCGGTCGTCGTCATCTCAATAGTGCGGCTCTAGGTTGCGCGTTCGCGATTGTATGGCTTGTCAACCCAGCAGTGAATGGAACCATCTTTGAGAATTATCACCCCGATTCATTCTTGGGGTTGTTCATTCCGATTGCCATTGTGGCTGCATTGTCGAAACGATGGGGCTGGTACTGGATTGCTGTCGGGTTGAGTCTTCTAGTTAAAGAAGATGTTGTATTGGTCATTGTCCCGCTCGGAGCCTTGGTGGCGATGCGTGGGGAAACGCGTCGAGGTCTTCTCACCATTGGAGCCTCCATTTCCGCGGCCTTACTCGGAATGTTTCTATTGATGAAGAATCTCATTGGTGTGCCTACCCGTAATGGTTGGCGAATTCCATTTGGAGGTTTTTTCGGATTCATCAAAGAAAGCGTCACCAATCCAACGAACGTCATTCGGTATCTATCGTCTGAAGGTCGATTGATGTACTGGTGGAAAATGTTTGCACCTTTTGCAATGCTTAGCGTTTTGGCTCCCGAAGTGGCAATGGTTAGTGTGCTGGTACTCGTCGGAAATACGGTGAGTAACTTTTGGTATCAGTTCCATATTGAGTACCACTATTCACTGGTCGCAGTTCCGGCTCTCTTGATTGCAGTGATAGTCGGAGTCGGGCGTGTTGGTATCGGCATGCGAAGAATACTTGTAGCTACGGTTGTGGTGTCGTCGTTATGGTGCGCGTCGTTGTGGTCGTACGTGCCGTTTCGAATGGATGAATACCCACATTGGGGAGCTGATCACCCCGTTGCACTAGCTGCCGAAGAGATGTATGCGTATATTCCTCCGAGAGCAAAAATCTCTGTGTTGCATTCCACGGCTCCGCACCTAGCGCATCGCAAGGAGATCTATCAGTTCCCGAATCCCTTTCGAATTGTGTTGTACGGGCCAGACACTTCGATGGAGGGTCAGCGCAGCCCGTTGGCTGAAGGAATTGAGTATGTGTTGCTTCCTCGAAATCTCGACGGAGACAATCGCAAAGACTGGACCGCTGTCGCGGGTGACTTCTATGAATACAAGGCAAATGTGTTCTGGCAACTCTTTGCCCGAAAGAAGCCCTAGCGCACGGGCCCTTAAGGGTGCTACAGTGGTGGAAACCGTAAAACGAGTCCTGTGAGGCTCGAACGGAAGGACATTATGGCTCGATTCTCCATGCACGCACGCCCCTCGCGAGGGGCGTTTTTCATGCCTGTCCTTCCCTTGGTACTTTCGCTATGAGTACGGCGTCGACCGTGTCCTCCGAGATTCTCGGTATCTCTGACGTTGATAAGGCCCTGAAACGTATTGCCCACGAAATCGTGGAGCGCAATGCTGATTTGTCAGAGGTAGTGATTGTCGGAATGCAGACGGGTGGAACATGGATCGCTAGTCGTCTACATGAAAACATCGCCCAGATTTCGCCCACTGTGGCGATCTCACTCGGTGCGGTCGACATCTCTATGTATCGAGATGACTTCAGTCTTCGCCCAATTGTCCTGTCGGCGCCCACTGACATTCCTGTTGATCTCACTGGTCGCACAGTCGTACTTGTTGACGATGTCTTGTTCACGGGACGCACGGTACGTGCAGCCTTGGAAGCGTTGAATGATCATGGTCGTCCTCGTGCAGTGCAGTTGGCGGTCATGGTTGACCGTGGGCACCGAGAATTGCCAATTCGTCCTGACTATGTGGGGAAAAACATTCCGACTCAGTTTTCCGACGAAGTGAGTGTCGGGCCAAATGGAGTGACAGTCGTCGCGGCCTCAGGGGAATTGTCATGAAGCATCTCTTGTCGACGCGTGATCTCAGTACCGAAGACATTGTCTCGATCTTGGCGATGGCTGACCATATGGCGGAGATCAATTCCAGAGCGGTACCAAAAGTTCCGGCATTACGCGGCCGCACGGTAGCAAGCGTATTTTTCGAAGACTCAACACGAACTCGTCTGAGTTTTGAGACAGCGGCAACGAGGTTGTCTGCAGAGGTGATGACATTCACGGCTAGCTCTTCAAGCGTCAATAAGGGCGAAAGTCTGCGCGACACCATTGAGACTCTGTCCGCCATGGGTGTTGACGCATTCGTCATTCGTCATAAATCAAGTGGAGCTCCGCAGCAAATCACCCAATGGACGGATGCTGCGGTCATTAATGCAGGTGATGGCTGGCATCAGCACCCCACGCAAGCACTCCTCGATGCCTACACAATCACCCGCAATTTCAAAGAGCTGAATTCGATGCACGGACGAACCGTCGCGATTGTTGGCGATATCAAGCATTCGAGAGTCGCTCGAAGTGACATTGATGTTTTTTCGCGTCTCGGTGCGAAGGTCGTCCTGGTAGCTCCCGCAGCCTTTCTGCCAAGTTCATTAGACGGCTGGGGAGTGACTACAGCTGATTCTCTTGACGATGTTATTGGAGTCGTTGATGTGGTGTACATGCTTCGCATCCAACGCGAACGAATGGATGCAGCACAGATGCCTAGTCTTCGCGAATACAGTTCGCTGTTTGCACTGACGCCAGAGCGTGCTGCACGGATGCAGAGTCATGCTCTTCTACTTCATCCTGGCCCCATCAATCGTGGAGTTGAAATGATTGTTGATCCGTCTGTAGTTCCCGGATCACGGATTTTGCAGCAAGTGACGAACGGAATCTCCATCCGCATGGCCGTGCTCTTCAGTCTTCTTGGTGGCGACGCTACGACCACACTGTCGAATGGAGCAGAGTCGTGAATAAGAATAATCAGTCAATTGTGATTCGCGGTGCAACGGTTGTAAACCCTGATGCCATGTTCGTGGCGGATGTTCGCATTGCTAATGGCGTCATTGAAGCCGTCGGAGATGCTCTTTCTGGTGACATAGTTCTGGATGCGGCTGGTTGCTACATATCCTCTGGGTTTGTCGACCTTCATACGCATTTGCGTGAGCCAGGTAAAGAAGAAGCTGAAACAATTGAGTCGGGAAGTCGTGCCGCGGTTCTTGGTGGTTTCACTGCAGTAGTGGCGATGCCAAACACTGATCCCGCTCAAGACAATGTTGCAACGGTGCAGTTCGTTCGTAATCGCGGGCGTGAGGTTGGACTGTGTGAAGTTATTCCGTCGGGGTGTATCACGGTCGGTCGTGCTGGGAAGAAATTGGTGCCGTATGACCAACTTGCCAAAGAAGGTGTCACCTTGTTTACCGACGATGGAAACGGAGTGCAAGATGCACTACTGATGCAGCGCGCACTTATGGCCGTAAAACGTCTGAATCTGACTCTTGCTCAACACTGTGAAGTTTCGAGCATGACGGTAGGCGCTGTGATGCACGACGGAGCCTGTTGTTCAACAATGGGTGTACCAGGCTGGCCATCGGCAGCCGAAGAAGAAATGGTGCGGCGCGACATTCATCTTGTGCGCATCACGGGCGCGCGGGAACACTTCATGCACCTTTCCACTAAGGGAAGTGTCGATCTGATTCGCGCTGCAAAAGCTGAGGGTTTGCCCGTGACAGCTGAGGTCACTCCACACCACATATCCCTCACTGATGAATTGCTCTCTGGGTTTGACCCAATCTTCAAGGTCAATCCACCGTTGCGAACAATGACTGATATCTCGGCCCTGCACGACGGGCTGATGGATGGAACTATCGATGCAATCGCCACTGATCATGCGCCACACGCTGGTCACACAAAAGAACAGACACTTGATACAGCTCCACCAGGGATGTTGGGGTTAGAAACAGCACTCGGTGTTGTCAATACGGCTGTCACTTTGTCGCCTCAGAAGATTGCAGCATTGATGTCATGGAACCCAGCAGTCATCGCTGATATCTCTGACCGCCAAGGTCGCCCGATTGCGGTCGGAGAACCTGCACACATCGCCGTATGGGATACAACAACCGTGTGGTCTGTTTCGCGGGATCAATTGGCTAGTCGCAGTACAAATACGCCGTATCACGGCATGGAACTTCGTGGCCGCGTGCGGCACACGATCTACAACGGCCGATTGGTCGTGCAAGAAGGGAAGGCACTCGCGTGAGTACCGACATTACAAACATTGCACTTGTGCTTGAAGACGGATCCGTCTTTGAAGGTGAAGCAGTGGGACACATACCTGAGAACGGAATTGCAGCGGGAGAAGTGGTGTTTCACACTGCCCTAACCGGATATCAAGAGGTCTTCACAGACCCCTCGTACGCGGGTCAGATCATTACCTTCACAACATCGCACATCGGTAACTATGGGGTAACACCGATTGATTCAGAGTCGCGCGGCACGTTTGCGCGAGGCGTCATCATGCGTGACATGGCTCGACGTCATAGTAATTGGCGGAGCGAATCAAGCCTCGATGAGATGTTAAAGGCGCAGAAGCTTCCAGGAGTAGCCGGTCTAGACACACGTCGTCTCACACGACTGTTGCGCGATTCTGGGTCGTTGCGTGGTGCATTCGGAACTGCGGACCAAGCTGCTTTGTTAGCAGCGGCAAAGAATGAAAAGGGAACGTCGGGGATTGACTTGGTTTCGGAAGTGACAACTCCGCAGGCATATACAGTCGGTAATGGCAAGTTCAATGTGGTTGCATATGACTTTGGCATCAAGACAACAATTCTTCGTCACCTTTCTGAAATCGCAACGGTGACGGTCGTGCCAGCCAGCACGACTGCTGAAGAAGTCTTGTCGATGTCACCATCAGGGGTGTTCTTGTCAAACGGACCCGGAGACCCCGAGATGGTCAAGGGTGCTACAGAGGCAATCCGTTCGATTGTTGAATCAGGTACACCGACCTTTGGAATCTGTCTTGGTCATCAGTTGTTGTCGCGCGCATTCGGCGGACACACTTTCAAGTTGCCATTCGGTCACCATGGTGCAAACCACCCAGTTCGTCATATCGCAACTGGAACCGTGGAGATCACAAGTCAGAACCACAACTTCTGTGTTGACCCTGATTCATTATCGGGGATTGCAGACATCACACACGTGAATCTCAACGACCACACCAATGAAGGAATGCGCTTGCGTGACCTTCGTGCCTTCAGTGTGCAGTACCACCCCGAAGCAGGGCCAGGTCCGCACGATAGCCACTATCTATTCGGACAATTCGCAGAACTTATGGAGAAAAAATAATGCCTCGTCGCAATGATCTACACACAATCCTGATTATCGGCTCTGGTCCAATTGTCATTGGTCAAGCGTGCGAGTTTGACTATTCAGGAACTCAGGCATGTCGAGTCTTGAAAGAAGAGGGATACAGAGTAATTCTGGCTAACTCAAACCCTGCGACCATCATGACCGACCCTGACTTTGCGGACCGTACATACATTGAGCCGCTGACTCCAGAAATTTTGGCTCGAATCATTGAACGCGAGAAACCCGATGCGGTTCTGCCGACGCTTGGAGGGCAAACAGGACTCAACCTTGCTATGGCTCTTTTTGAAAAAGGTCTTGTGGGGGTTCCGGGAACTCCAGAACTAATTGGTGCCAACGCGGAAGCAATCGCCACAGCGGAAGACCGCGACAAGTTCAAACAAGCGATGATTGAAATTGGTCTCAGTGTTCCTCATAGTGGCATCGCACACAATATGGATGAAGCAACAACAGTGTTGAAGGAGATTGGGCTTCCTGTCATCATCCGTCCCGCGTACATCCTTGGTGGCCGCGGAACAGGAATAGCAAACACTATGGAAGAGTTTCTGAAGCTTGCATCTAACGGACTTGATGCCAGCCCAATCCGGGAGATCCTTGTAGAGACTTCAATTGTTGGTTGGAAAGAATACGAACTTGAAGTGATGCGTGATCACGCAGATAACTGCGTCATCATTTGCAGTATTGAGAACTTTGATCCAATGGGTGTGCACACAGGTGACTCAATAACTGTTGCTCCAGCACAGACTCTGTCTGATGTGGAGTATCAGAAGATGCGTGATGCAGCCTTCGCTTGTATTCGGCGTGTCGGAGTGGAAACTGGTGGTTCGAATGTTCAGTTCGCACTGAACCCAGCTAACGGTGATCTTGTTGTTATCGAAATGAACCCCCGCGTATCGCGCTCTTCCGCCTTGGCCTCTAAAGCAACGGGATTTCCCATCGCAAAGATTGCAGCCAAGCTGGCAGTTGGGTACACGCTTGATGAAATTTCAAACGACATCACGAAGATGACTCCGGCAAGTTTTGAGCCGACAATCGACTATGTGGTCACCAAAATCCCTCGGTGGGCATTTGAAAAACTTCCTGGTACTTCAGGTGTGCTCGGAACCCAGATGCAAAGTGTTGGTGAAGTGATGTCCATCGGGCGCACCTTCCCTGAGAGCCTGCAAAAGGGCCTTCGGTCACTGGAGCAGGGCAGGCTCGGTCTGAATTGCGACAGTGGGGAGTCCTTGTATGACGGCCTTAGTGATGCAGAACTTTTGGAAAAAGCATCAATCGCTACGCCTGAAAGAATTTTCCAAGTAGGTGAGGCTCTTCACCGTGGCATGGGTGTTGACCGTGTGCATGATGCAACGAAAATTGATGTGTGGTTCCTCGATCAGATGCAGATCATTATTGACGAACGTCATTCGTTGGAAGGTAAGTCACTTACCAAATTGAGTCGAAATGAAGTACGTCGTGCAAAACGCTTGGGCTTTTCCGATGGACAACTTGCATACGTTCTCAAAGAAGATGAAATGACAGTGCGTTCGTACCGCGAATCACTGGGAATAATTCCCACCTATAAGACCGTGGACACATGTAGCGCAGAGTTTGACGCTCAAACTCCGTATCACTACTCAACATATGAAGACGAAAACGAAGTACGTCCGTCAAGTAAGCCTCGTGTAATCATTCTTGGCTCGGGTCCGAACCGTATTGGTCAGGGAATCGAATTTGACTATTGCTGTGTCCACGCAAGTTTCGCATTGCGTGCTGCAGGGTTTGAGACCGTCATGGTGAACTGCAACCCGGAAACCGTTTCGACTGACTACGACACATCAGATCGTCTGTACTTCGAGCCGTTGACTCGTGAGGATGTTTTGAATGTCATTGCTGCAGAGACTCTGGCGTCTGGTGGAGTTGCGCCGAAAGTAATCGTTGGTCTCGGAGGGCAAACTCCGTTGAAGCTGTCGGGGCTAATTGACCCAGCCCTGATTGCCGGTACATCACCTCACTCAATTGATCTTGCAGAAGACCGTGAAAAGTGGAATCAACTTTGTGATTCTCTATCAATTCCGCAGCCTCCCGGCGGTACGGCAGTCACATTCGCAGAAGCAAGTGTGATCGCGCAACGTGTTGGTTACCCGGTATTGGTTCGCCCTAGTTACGTGCTTGGTGGTCGAGCAATGCAAATCGTTCACGACGCGCAAGCTTTGGAAAGTGCAATGGACCAGATGGCGCGAGACGGAAGTCTCGGCAAGGAAGGTGGACTCTCCGCTGAACGTCCTGTCCTCATTGATCACTTTTTGGAAGACGCAACTGAAGTTGATGTTGATGCAATCCGTGACCACACTGGCGAAGTTCTCATTGGTGGAGTCATGGAGCATGTTGAGGAAGCAGGTGTTCACTCCGGAGACTCAGCATGTGCAATTCCGCCACAAACTCTTCCGGCGTGGGTTGTTGAAGTAATCAGCGCGTATACAACCTCTATTGCTAACTCATTGGATGTGCGCGGCCTCATTAACGTGCAGTTCGCTGTTCTTGGCACAACCGTGTTTGTCATTGAAGCCAACCCGCGAGCATCTCGCACCGTTCCGTTTGTTGCCAAAGCGACCGGAGTCCCGTTGGCAAAGGTGGCAAGCCGAGTCATGTTGGGCGCAACGCTCGCCGAACTGCGTGTTGAAGGCCTCCTGGTGCCACCTGTAACTGGCGGACATGTGTCGGTGAAAGAGGCAGTGTTGCCGTTCAATCGGTTCCCAGATGTTGATACAGCTCTCGGACCAGAGATGCGTTCGACAGGTGAAGTGATGGGAATTGACCGAACCTTCGGCCGTGCGTTTGTTAAATCGCAAACTGCAGCAGGAACTGTTCTGCCAACTTCTGGCACTGTCTTCCTGTCATTTAATGATGGAGACAAGCCAGCTGGAATTGTGGTTGCGAAACGATTGAGAGACTTGGGTCTCGGTGTGGCGGCTACAACAGGCACCGCGGACTACCTAGCCAAATTCGGATTACCGGTTGACCGCATTGTTGGGAAGCTGTCAGAGATTGAAGGTTCTGCTCTTGAGAACGCGGCCGAGTTGGTGGCAAGTGGGGAGATTAGTTTTGTGGTGAATACCCCACACGGAAGAGGTTCACGTCAAGACGGCGAAGCTATTCGCAAAGCAGCTAACGCAAATGGCGTATCGTCAGTTACAACAGTTGAAGCAGCTCTTGCTGCTGTGAATGGTTTATGGGAACAACGCTCAAGTGAGGTCGAAGTGAGATCACTGCAGGAATATCACGGCAGAGCATGACAATGCGGCGCGGTGCGCGTTTTCTCGAAGCTTTAGGCGGCGTGAATGTTGGGGGAGTCCATCTCGCTAATCCGTTCATGACTGCGTCAGGTACGAGTGGACATGATGTGGAACTTTCTGGCTACATGCCGCTTCGTAAACTAGGCGCAGTTGTTGTGAAGAGTTTGTTCCATGAGCCGTGGCCAGGTAATCCATCGCCACGAGTCAACGTTGCTGCAAGCGGCATGATGAATGCTGTTGGTTTACAAGGTCCCGGTGTTGTGTCGTGGATTCATGAGTCACTGCCAAAACTTGAATCTGAAGGTGTCGTAGTTGTTGCAAGTATCTGGGGTCGAACAGTTCACGAATATGTCTTGGCAACAGAGCAATTGGTGGCTGCCGGAGATCGCATTGTTGCAATAGAGGTAAATCTCTCGTGTCCGAATCTTGAAGGTCGTAGTGGAATTATCGCGCACGACCCGTCACTCGCTGGTCAAATCATTTCAGCGGTATGTGCTCGGGCCCACGTTCCTGTTTGGGCAAAGTTGAGTGCAAATACTGATCGAATTGTTGAAGTCGCCACAACAGTGACAGATGCTGGTGCATCTGCAGTCACGGTGATGAACACGATGCTCGGTATGCAAATAGATGTGCGCACGTCACGTCGAAGCCTCGGAAACGGTGGTGGAGGACTGTCGGGTCCAGCGATCCGCCCTATTGCTGTTCGTGCTGTCCATGACATTCGTGTGGCTCTACCCAATATTCCCATCGTCGGTGTTGGCGGAATCGCGTCGGGAGACCATGCGATTGAGATGATGATGGCTGGGGCCAATGCAGTGCAGGTCGGAACTGCTTCATTCGCTCGTCCTGATTCAGCTTGGCGCATTGCTCGATCGGCTGCCTCCCGTGCGCACGTGCTTGGCGCAACCTCTTGGTCCTCCATTGTTAATGCGGTACACCAGGGCTGACTTCATGAAGAGGACCATTAGTGGCATCTCGGAACTATCATTGGGTTATGGAAAGCACGAACAAGGACTTAGAACTGGTTGCGCGGTTGCGCACAGCCCGTGTTGCAGCCGTGTTGGAATCCTCTAAGGGCAATGTGGCATCCGTGCTGGAAGCACCAGATGACTCGTGTGAGGCTCAGGTCTACGTGGTGAAACTTCTTGATGTCTCGCCCAATCTTGGAAAAGTTGCAGGCCGTCGTCTGATGGCAGAACTGGGTATCGCTGCATTGGCGCGGGTCAAAGATCTCACTTCTACTGAACGTGGCGCATTGATTGAGGCAGTGAGGAATCCTCGATGATTGCTCCGATCATTGTCATTGTCTCTGGTCCGGGAGGCGCAGGTAAGGGAACAATTGTTGAAGCTCTGATACAGCGTGATGCCACATTGTGGCTGAGCCGTTCATGGACGACTCGAATTCAACGTGACGGCGAATCAGACGATGCATATGTCTTTGTGCAGAGATCTGAATTTGAACAACATATTGTTGATGGCGGATTTCTCGAGTGGACAGAATTTCTTGGAAATCTGTATGGCTCACCACGACCATCTGTTGATTCTGGTTTCGACATTGTGCTCGAAATCGAATTGCACGGCGCACAACAAGTAAAGCAAAGTCACCCAGAGGCAATTTTGGTTTTCGTGCGCCCACCATCTCGTGAAGAACAGCAGCGTCGTCTTCAGGGCCGAGGAGACCCGGATCATCACGTTGTGGAGCGACTACGCAAAGCTGATGATGAAGAGCGTGAGGGAGCTGTACTGGCTGACGTTGTGGTCATAAATGATGATTTTGAGCGGGCAGTCGCAGAGATACAGGGGATTATCGGTGCGGCACGGGCCGATCGCCGATAACCTTTAGCCGACTTCGGAGGTCCACCATGTCCCGTCAGAACGACTCCATGATTCATCCAAACATTGAAGGTTTGCTCGACCGCGTCGACTCTAAGTTCAGTCTCGTCACCCTTGCCTCATATCGTGCGCGCCAGATCAATTCGTACTTCAACCAGTTGGGCGAAGGCCTTGGTCACATGGTGCCACCCCAGGTGTCCTCTGTTGCACGCAAGCCTCTCTCTATCGCATTCGAAGAAATTGCCGCTGACAAAATTGTCAAGGTAGACCGTTTGCCATACGACGAAATGGAAGCCGAAGCTGCTGCAATTTTCGGCGAGGTTGAAGGCGACGTTGTCGCTGACTCCGCTGAATCTGACGCTGAATAGTTCTCTGGGATCATCCCGAACATCATCAGTCGAATATCGTGATGAATTCTTTACGCGGTCGTTCCATCGTTCTTGGAATATCTGGTGGCATCGCTGCATACAAAGCAGTTGAATTATGTCGCCAATTAGTTGATGCCGGTGCTCATGTCGCACCCATCATGACTGAAGACGCTCACAGATTCATTGGACCTGTCACTGTGTCGGCACTTGCATCTGAACCAGTCCACACAAGTTTGTGGGATGACGCATCTCCGATTCCTCACACCCGATTAGGTCAGAATGCTGATGTCATTGTCGTCGCTCCTGCTACAGCACGAGTCATTGCGGCCTATGCGATGGGCCTTTCGCACGATTTACTGAGCGCCACATTGATTGCCACTCGTGCGCCTGTGGTTTTGTGTCCAGCCATGCATACCGAGATGTGGGAACACCCAGCAGTAGTCGACAACATTGCGTTATTGCGTTCCCGTGGGGTGATCATTGTTGAACCACAGTCCGGACGATTAGCGGGTGGCGACATCGGTACTGGTCGTCTTGCTGATACCGGGTCCATCGTTGACGCCGTAATAGGTGCTGTAAGCGGTCCGATTAATGATCTGGCCGGAATATCAGTATTGGTAACTGCAGGCGGTACCCGTGAACCGATCGATGCGGTTCGTGTTATTGCTAACCGGTCAAGTGGAAAACAGGGATACGCAATTGCTGAACAAGCTCACAAGCGCGGTGCAGCCGTCACCCTTGTTAGTACCGTTGATCGTGTGGCCCTTGCAGGAATCACTGTTGTTTCTGTTGAAACCGCACAACAGATGATGGATGCTGTGAACATTCATGCGCCATCCAGTGATGTGGTGATCATGACCGCAGCAGTCGCTGATTTCCGTCCCGTTGTAGTTGCTGAAGGAAAAATCAAAAAGAATGACGGCATTCCCCAGATTGTGCTTGAGCCAACAGTGGATATTCTTGGGAGCCTGGGAGCCAATAAACCTGCCGGACAAACCCTTGTTGGGTTTGCAGCCGAGACAAGCAATCTTGTGGATAACGCTCGTGGCAAGTTGAAACGGAAGAATTTAGACCTGATTGTGGCGAATGACGTATCTGCCGACCGGGTCGGATTTGGTCATGACACCAACGAAGTCACCATATTGCTTGCATCAGGGGAGTCGGTTGAAGTGCCCCTTGCTGGTAAACACACCATCGCGACCGCTGTATTAGATAGCGTGTCTCGGGTGCGGACGGCTCATCGTTCGCAATGATGAAGGAGTCGCCTTGAGAAATTTCACTTTTACGTCTGAGAGCGTGACCGAAGGTCACCCGGACAAGATGGCAGACCAGGTTTCTGACTCAGTGCTTGATGCGTTGTTGACTATTGACCCGAACAGCCGTGTTGCATGTGAGACCTTGTTGACCACTGGTCTTTGTGTCGTGTCTGGTGAAATCACCACAGATGCATATGTAGACATTCCAGCTATTGCTCGTGCAGCAATCAAGCGCATCGGCTACGACGATGCTGCATATGGTTTCGACGGCAACACATGTGGAGTAGTAGTTGCGCTCGATGCGCAAAGCCCTGATATCGCACAAGGTGTTGACATCAGTGAAGAACAGCGCAGCGGAAAGAGCGGCGAAGACATCATCAATGGTCAGGGTGCTGGCGACCAAGGAATGATGTTCGGTTATGCCTGTAACGACACTCCTGACCTCATGCCACTTCCTATTTGGTTGGCTCATCGTCTCGCAGAGCGTCTCACTGAAGTACGTAAGAGCGGACTCATTCCGTACCTTCGTCCTGATGGCAAGACTCAAGTCACATTTGAATATGTTGATGGCCGTCCAGTGAAGTTGTCGACAGTTCTTATCTCCACTCAACACCGCGATGGTGTCAGTCGTGAAACAGAAATTCGCCCAGACCTGATTGAGCAAGTAATCATGCCAATCATTCCTACAGCATTTGCTGACGATAACCCTGCGATCTACATCAACCCAACAGGCAAGTTTGTTCTTGGTGGGCCACACGCTGACACTGGTCTCACTGGTCGTAAAATTATTGTTGACACATACGGTGGTATGGGTCGTCACGGTGGTGGCGCTTTCTCTGGCAAGGATCCTTCAAAGGTTGACCGTTCTGCTGCATATGCAGCTCGTTGGGTTGCAAAGCATGTTGTCGCCAGTGGTGCAGCTGAAAAGTGTGAAGTTCAAGTGGCGTACGCCATTGGTATGTCACAACCAATCAGTATCTTGGTCGAGACTTTTGGTACAAACGTTGTTAGCGAAGAGTCAATTGAAAAAGCTGTTCGCGATGTGTTTGACCTCCGCCCAGGCGCAATCGTGCGTGACCTTGATTTGAAGCGTCCTATTTACGCAAAGACCGCAGCGTATGGTCACTTTGGCCGCCCAGAGCCAGAATTCACATGGGAAGCCCTGTCACGTCTTTCTGATTTCAAGGCCGCTGTCAAACTCTGAGCAGACAGTCGCCACTCGTTGCGTCGGTTGTTCCGGACGTATCGGGAATCGACAAGGTCTTCGATTATCTAATACCAACTGAACTCGTTGCTCGCGCCACTGTAGGTTCGCGTGTCCGCGTTGTTCTGAATGGTCGTCGCGTGGGCGGCTGGATAACTAATGTCACTCACTACGGTGAAGGCGACTCATCTGGGGTTCCCCTCGATCGGCTTTCGCCACTCGTGTCTGTATCTGGGTTAGGAATTGAACCTGAACTGATCTCGTTGACGAGGTGGGTCTCAGAACGGTGGTGGGGGTCGTGGCGTTCGGTTCTGTCGAGCGCGTCTGCGCCGAGAATGCGAGAGCGAATCGCTCATTCTCGTCGAACTCATCCTCGAGACATCGCTACTGACGCTGTGTCTGTAGGGGCGTTTGAGTTGTTTCAAGCAGGTGGCGGGCTATTGGTAGTGCCTCCGGCACTGTCTTCGCTTGCGGTGGTTCTGCGGCTTGCAAGCATTGGTCCTGTCCTTGTTATTTGCCCTTCCCAAAAGATGGCATCCATGGGAGCAGCATTTCTTCGTCGCAAAGGGTTAAGCACTGCACTCGTGCCTGATGAATGGGATAACGCACGTGGAGGAGTGGACGTTGTGATTGGCACGCGTTCAGCAGTTTTTGCGCCGTGTCCTGACTTGGTAGCTGTCGTTGTTATAGACGAGCATGATGAACTTTTAAAGGAAGAGCGGTCACCTGCGTGGGATGCCACTGCCGTGGCGAGCGAGCGAGCACGTCAAGCAGGTGTTCCGTTCATCTGCACCTCTGCTGTGCCATCGGCTCAGTCGCTGTTAACTTTCAGTGAGCACATCATTCATGTTCAGGCTGAGAATGGCTGGCCGAGGATACGTGTTGTCAATCTCTCTGATGTTCCAGTTGCCCAGTCGTTGCTGTCAAGCGAATTGCTCGAAGCTGTAGCTACTTCTGGTGAAACAACTGTGTGTGTTTTAAACACCAAAGGTAAAGCGCGACTAATCGTGTGCAAGTCGTGTCGTCATGTACAGGCCTGTCCGTCGTGTGCTTCGTTATTAACGTACGACGATGACAACAATCTGTGGTGCGTGCGCTGTGAGGAAATGCATGGTGGGGTTTGCTTGGCGTGCGGCCGAGCTGCTTTCACTGTCCCGCGCGGTGGAGTATCCCAGTTGGTGTCCCAGATACAGGCGTCTACCCGTAATCCGGTCATAGAGATTTCATCTGACTCGCCTGATGATTGGAGCAAGGGAACCGTATTTATTGGTACTGAAGCAGTGCTTCATCGGATTCCTACAGCTGACACAGTTGTATTTGCCGATATTGATCGCGATCTCGGAGCCCCTCGAATGACTGGGGCACACGAAGTGTTGTCAATGATTGCTAAAGCGGCACGCATGGTTGGCGCCAAAGGAACATTGGTCATTCAGACTCGTCAAATTGATAATTCTCTTATCAATGCCTTGTCGCAACCCGACGTTTCAACTGCACTGCAACAGTGGAGCGTTGCCGACACTGCACAACGACGAGCGATGTTGCTTCCTCCATTTGCTGCAATTGCGCGAGTGCAGGTGGCAGCACCTCGATTACTAACAGAGATCACTTTGCCGGCGGGTACACATACGGCCAGAGACGGAGACGCTGTTCTTCTCCGTGCCGCTTCTCGTACAGAGCTTGACGGGGCGATTTCAATAATCAGATCAGAATTCGGTACAGCAGTGCGTATCCATGTGGATCCGTACCGTTTCTAAGGTTGAGCTTTCACTTCTAGAACTCGAAAGCCATTGCGACTAGCCAGTCGGGTTGTGGGATATGAAAGTTCTGTCATCCATTGGGATAAAGAATCTGCACCCAAGTTCTTGTTGACAACAAGGTATGCAGTCCCTCCAGCATCGAGTCGCGTAAGCCATAACTCAAGCAGTTCGTGCAAAGCTGCCTTTCCGATTCTGATTGGTGGATTCGACCATAATGCTGCGAACCTGATTGTGGGATCCACTTCCTCTGGGGATAACACAACAATGTTCTTGATTTCATTACGTAATGCGTTTTCGCGACAAATATCTCGTGCACGTTGATTTGTGTCGACTGCGTGGACCGTGCACAGTGGGTAACGAGCCGCAAGGGTTAGTGCAATAGCGCCAGAACCACACCCGATATCGCACAAAGAAGAACCGGGCGCTATTGGCGCGGCTTCATGTTTTGCCATGACCTCTAGGAATACAGACGTCCCCTTATCGAGGCCATGTTGACTGAAGACTCCAGCATCTGTCGAAAGTGTCAGTTCGCCGTCAACTCCTGTCACCACAAATTCTCTGCGGCGCGAAGGCGCTTGCGGATCTTCTGAGAAGTAGTGCTGGGAATCTGATTGTGTGGGGGTGTTCTTTGGCATGTTGTCTCCGCAGGTAGCCTTTCAGATTGTGGCCTATGACATTCGCACCTTCGGAGATCCCGTTCTCACCTCAGTAGCCGAGCAGGTCGAGAATATCGACGGGAAAATCGTGCGTCTCTCTCAGGCAATGCTGCAGGCCATGTATCAGGCTCCAGGTCTTGGACTTGCTGCTCCGCAAATCGGAGTCCAGAAGCAGATCTTCGTATATGACGTCGACGGAGAACCTGTAACGCTTCTGAATCCTCGAATAGTTGAATCGCGCGGCGAGTGGGTATACGACGAAGGGTGTTTGTCTATCCCTGGCCTGTATGTCGAAATGCTTCGACCAAAAGAAATTCTGCTCGAGGCAGTTGACCTCAGTGGCAACACCATTCAGATCGAAGCAGATGAATTGTTGGCCCGCCTGTTTCAACATGAACTTGACCATCTGAATGGCGTCTTGATGTTCGAACGTATGACACCAGATCAACGTGAAGAAGCCTTGGCTGAATACAAGCGCATTGCTGATGGGGGAACCTCTGAAGGAGAGACCCGCCATATCGGACTGAAGTAGCCATGGCTCGTGAGGCTCGCCCTCTCGTATTTCTTGGCACACCAACTGCTGCTGCAACGATCCTTTCAGAATTGATACGCAGCGGCTTTGAAATAGTTCATGTTGTGACGCGGGCCGATGCACGACGTGGGCGTGGGTCAGCAACAACTCCGAGCCCTGTGAAGCAAGTAGCGATCGACAATGCAATCGATGTGTCGCATGACATGACGTGGCTGAAAGAGAATTCTCATCGCAATCTGCTGGGCGTTGTTGTTGCGTACGGCAAGATCATTCCGGCATCTGTCCTTTCGCACACCCCAATGGTCAACGTTCATTTTTCTTTGCTGCCACGTTGGCGCGGCGCTGCTCCGGTTGAACGGGCAATCTTGGCAGGAGATACTCGTACGGGTGTAGGCATCATGAATGTCGAAGAGACCCTCGATACGGGCGATGTGTTTGCTGAACGACACATCAACATCGATGATTCACATACGACTGAAAAGCTCACGGCAGATCTTGCGGCACTTGGCGCTGAACTTCTCGTGGAAACATTGAATGATGGACTAGGTCAAGGAGTCCCTCAGCACGGTGAGGCAACGTACGCATCAAAAGTAACTGCCGAGGAACTACGGCTTGATTGGAGTCTCTCCAGTGTTGAAGTACTGCGTCGGGTTCGTGCGGTTCGCTCTTTCACGATGCTCGGGACGCAACGTTTAAAGATCATCCAAGCAAATGCGCATCTGGAGGCTGTGACATTGAGTCCAGGTCAATGTGATGGGGCTGGTTGCGTTGGCACGAGTGATGGGGCAGTGCGGCTGATCTCTGTGCAACCTGAAGGCAAGGCTGTCATGGACGCTGCGGCGTGGTTGCGTGGTCGTAGTGGCCAGGAAATCATTCAATTTTCCTAACTCTTCGTAAAACCATCCCTAAGCCGAACGGATGTCTCGCTAGCCTCATCTCGTGCTGAAAATTGTCTTACCTAAAGGGTCGTTAGAGACCGCAACACTTGCTCTGTTTGATGCAGCTGACCTTACGGTTGTGCGTTCCTCTTCCGTTGAATACAAAGCCTCCATAGATGATCCTCGTGTTGAGTCGGTTCGCATCCTGCGCCCACAAGAGATTGCGTCCTATGTCCAAGAAGGATTATTTGATATCGGTATCACTGGTCGCGATTGGATTGAAGAAACATCAAGTGACGTCGTCAGCCTCGGAGAGTTGAAGTACTCAAAAGCTACGTCACAACCAGTTCGTGTTGTTGTGGCTGTTGCAGACTCGTCGTCTGCTCAATCCGCTAAGGACTTGAAAGATGGTGTCCGTGTCACAACTGAATATCCAGAGATGACACGTCGCTATTTTGCAGAGCGCGGCATCAAGGCTGATATCCGTCTTAGTTACGGTGCAAGTGAAGCAAAGATTCCAGACATTGCTGATTGTGTTGTTGACATCACAGAGACTGGACGAGCATTGCGTGCATCCGGATTGCGCATCATTGACACTGTGCTCACCAGCTACACAGAATTAATTGCAAACAAAGAGTCATACGCCGACCCTGTTAAGCGCCACGCCATGCAACAAATCATGACGTTGTTGACGGGAACCCTTGAGGCTCGCGACAAGGTGCTGTTGAAACTGAACGTGGCTGAGTCAGCGCTCGATGCAGTGCTTGCACTATTGCCAGCCGCTAAATCACCCACCGTTTCTCGTTTGGCATCTGGAGACGTAGCTGTTGAGTCTGTAGTTCCAAAGCGCGGCATCAACACGCTGATTCCTGATCTCATCGATGCAGGTGCTTCTGATCTTCTGGAAATCCCGATCTCAAAAATCATTCACTAGCTCATGCAAACTGAAGAATTGAGCGACGAACTCACAGGCACTGTGACGGCATTCAATGAGGCTCACGGACTAGGTGAGATTACTGATTCAGCATCTGTCGTGTGGCCGTTTCATTGTGTGTCAATCGCCGATGGATCACGCACAATTGAAGTGGGGCGAAATGTGAAGTTTCGAACAGGCTTTCGTGTTGCCCGTCCTGAAGCTGTCTCTATTCGCCCGGTGTAGCCGGAGACGATTTCTGGACAAAGACCATCTGGATGTTGCCGAGAGCGGCCACGAGGGTGTCGTGATGTTCACCAAGACGCTCTCCAAGGCCGTCAACAAGAAGCCCAAGAGCGTCTATTGCCACTTGGGCGTCAGATAAGCGCACCGGTTCAGCAGAGAGGTGAATAGCTGCCAGCTCGAAGAGTCCCATGGCGTGGTTGGCCACAACTATGGCTGCAGGCACCTCGGCGAGGCGTCGACGCGCTTCTGCGACAGCCTCGAGGGCCTCGGCAGTACCTTCGTCCATTTCTGCTTTCGGGGAATCTGTGGGGGGCATGGTGTGGTCAGTGCTCATGTGCCGATACCCTAACTGGCGTCAACTGAGCGAAGTGGGGCATATGCCCCCACCGGTCCAGCCACAAGGTTGCGACAGGTCGAGAAGGCGAGCGATTCTGTCGCTCTGTGTCTGCTTTGCGCACTGGCGCAAAATATTGCATCTTGCAGTATTGATACAGAGGAGGGCTTGCCCATTGCTTAGAAGTGAACAGTCATAGTTACGCCACCGAGTGAACCGCGCTACAACGAACGCATCCGTGCGCGCGAGGTTCGCCTCATTGGTCCAGATGGCAGC
>JBIISL010000035.1:0-20010 GCA_044341035.1 Ilumatobacteraceae bacterium
CTGGTATGCCTCTCATTGGAACGTTCAGTCAGCCGATGGCCACATGGCCGGCGGTGACGATGGACTGTGGTGGGCGTTCGGCGTGAAGGCAAAAACTCCCACTGCGAAGTCTGTAAAAATCACTTTGAGTTCGTCCGTACCTGTGGCGCCACTACCTGACGCACTCAGCGTCACGTTAAATGGACGCCGTGTAGGCATGCGCACTCTGACAACTTCCATAAAATCAGCACGCGTTACTTCCTTTCGTTTTTTTCGCACCAATGACACACCCGACTCGCTTCGGAATGCTTCATTTACCTGGCCCGTTTCTTACAACAAGAAAACAAAGATGTACAGCAGTACTGGGATCATTCCGTTCGCTGGCACCTACACCGTTACCGCACAGATCACTTCAACCAGTGCTGGTGTTACTCGAACTGCGTTGTGGTCAAGCGATGTGATAATCGCAAACTAATTAGTGGCTCGGGGCTCCAGATGGAGCGCCGACAGATGGCGATACGTACTTCGGCTTGAAGAACAACACGAAGAAAAGTCCACCAAGTGCAATACAAACCGACGCAACTACAAGCGGTTGGCTTGAAGTAACGCTTGTAGTGATGTATCCCACCAAGACTGAAGCGGGTACTTGCGCAAGGCTCTGAATACTTGAGTAAATACCCATCGCTTGCCCCTGTTGTCCTGGTTCAGCAGAACGACTGATGAGGCTGGTCATATTTGCCATTGTGAGACCATTAAATGCAGTGAAGAGCGGAATCACTAAGTACAAGCCAAATGAGAACGAAGTTGGGACTGCAAAATACAACAACATCATCGCAGCATTACCGAACAAGCTGAACCGAAGCACTGAGTAATCCGACAGTTTCTTTGAAACCCGGGCAACAAGCACAGCTTGTGAAAAAGCAATGAACAAACCGACTATTGCGAAATAGTCGCCTGTTTTCGATGGGCCAAAATTGAAGTTGTTACGAAGGTAGATACCGAAGAATGTGGTGAAGAAAGTAAAGCCCATGCTGAACAAGAAGCCCGAAATCAAGACAGCGCGCAATCTGTCAGATTTGAAACCATCAACAACATTCGTTACCGATTGCAGCGCGTTCAACTTGCCAGCGTGAAACTTTTCTTTAATGGTTTCGGGGAATGTGGTGAGCACTGCAACGCAGTTCAACATTGCGAGAATGGCAGCAAACCAGAACGGTGTTGTTGCCCCGAACCAACCTGGCGTATCAAACAGACCATAGAAGCTGACGTCAGGTGAACTCAGCTTTCCGCCTAGGTATGGACCCACAATAAAACCAAGACCGAATGCAGCGCCCAACGCACCAAAGTTCTTGGCGCGATTCTCATTAGTACTGATATCGCCGATAGCGGCATTAGCTACAGCCAAGTTGCCACCAGTGAAACCATCTAGTGCTCGTCCTGCAAACAACAGTGGAATGTTGGCGGTACTAATTCCGATAGCGAACAAGATGTACCCAATGGAAGTACCAAAGATAGAAAGCGCTAACACCGGGCGACGACCATGGCGGTCTGACAACTGCCCAAGAATTGGCGCTGCAATAAACGTGCAGAACGGATAAATCGCTTGAAGCCAGCCAAGCATGATGAGGCCCTTAGTGAAAGACCATGACTCAGGAGTCACACGAAAGGGCGAACCTTCTCCTATCAGAAGTGGGAACACTGGAATAAGAATTCCGAACCCAACCAGATCAATAAAGACCGTGATGAAAATTGCCAAAAGTGGGTTACGACGCATTCACCAAGCGTAGTCAGGCGAAGTGGTTAATGGCTTCTATCAACACATCGAATGCTGGCGCTGCGTCTACATTCCACACCACATCACAATTTGGCGTCACGGGTGTCTTGTATTGGCGCTTGTCAATCAAGCTCATTCCACGTGTGTGTTCACCACGAAGTTCAATGTCAACGTGATGTGGCGCAAAGGTGAACAGATGGGGATGCGTCAGAGCAAGTACAGCGCATGGGTCATGCACTGCTGCCCCAGTCATATTGAGGTGATAATCGATATATGACTTTGAATAGAAGGCCAACAAATCTGCGAGCGCATTTGGCAATTGACCAGGAATCTCACGAATAGCAGCGAGGCGTTCTGGAGTTGATTGCAATTGATGAGTGACATCAAGCCCGCTCATCATCAATTTTCCGCCATACCGAAACACAATGTCTGCTGCTTCTGGGTCTGCCCACAGATTGAACTCAGCTGCCGCAGTCACATTGCCAAACGTGCCCCCACCCATCAGTGAGATGCCAGCAATTCGAGAACCAAGATCAGGTGCTGCACGAAGTGCCAATGCAATGTTTGTCAACGGACCAATTGGTACTAGCCAGACACCTTCTGTAGCCCGACACGTTTCGATAATGAACTCGACTGCGTTTTCGCTATCAGGACCGCGTGAGGGTTCAGGCAGATCAGCACCATCAAGTCCACTCTTTCCGTGAACATGTTGAGCAGTATGCGGCGGCGCCACCAATGGTCGATCCGCGCCTGAATGAACTGGCAACTGTGAACCAATCAGATCGAGAATTATTCGAGCATTTCGTGTAGTTGACGACAACGGTGCATTCCCTGCGACAGTTGTGACACCCAGCAAATCAGCATGTCGAGCAGCAGCAACTATTGCCATTGCATCGTCGTGGCCAGGATCACAGTCAACAATCATCTTTATTTTCGCCGTCATGCAGCAGACCTTAGTGCCGATATGCGAGAGTTCATAGATGGGAGATTCCACTGAATTTGATGTCGTGGTTGTGGGTAGTTGCAACCTTGACCTTGTCAGCTCAACAGACCGTCTCCCTTCTCCCGGAGAAACTCTTCGTGCAGTCACCTATGCAGAACATGCCGGCGGCAAAGGCCTTAATCAAGCCGTGGCATGTGCCCGCATGGGTGCTCGTGTTGCATTTATCGGATGTGTCGGAAATGACAGTGCCGGCACAATGTTGCGAGAATTACTCGAGTCCGAAGGTGTCGATACAACTCAACTGAAAACAGTTGATGCGCCAACTGGTCGTGCATTCATCACAGTTGACGCAAATGGCGAGAACATGATCGTCATTGTGGCTGGCGCAAATGCACATCTTGGTGACACTGCGATCACGGTTCCCCGCACAAAAGTGTTACTCACGCAGTTAGAGATACCACTCCCCGTCGTGATCGATGTACTTACACAAGCACGCCTACAAACGTCAGTAACAGTTCTGAATCCTGCTCCTGCAACTGTGCTCACAAAAGAACTCTTGTCGCTTTGCGACTTCGCAGTGCCAAATGAAACCGAATCTGCAGAGTTGGGCGGCACTCAGGTATTGCTGGGTGCGGGAGTCGCAACAGTCATAACCACGTTGGGTGAACAAGGCGCTCAAATATCAGATGCCACCGCAACGACACTTATTGCCTCCTGCAAAGTCGATGCCATCGACACCGTCGGCGCTGGAGATGCATTCGTCGGTGCACTGTGTGCAGAAATAGCACGTGGTGCTGATATTCGCCACGCAACAGAGATTGCTTCTATTGCTGGCGCGTTAGCAACAACTTTTCGCGGCGCTGTTCCTTCACTGCCTCAACGTGCAGCTGTGATGTCGCTCTATGCGGACTGAAGAAACTCAACCCAATTGCCATCTGGGTCTTCCACTATTGAGATACTGATTCCTGTACGAATCTCGCGCGGGGGTACAACAACTTTGTAGCCAGCTGTTCCACACGCATTCGTGATTTCTTCAAGGTTGCTCACGCTCAATGTGAAGTAGCGGTATCCGCATGCACCTGTAATGCCGCCGCCTGCTGCTTTTGCAGGATCATTATTGGCCTTCACCAACTTCAACAAAGTGGTGCCTGCCAAAACGCGATACATAGTTCCGCCGCCTGGCATTGGCATTTCTCCTTCAAATGTAAAACCGAGAAGATCGCGATAAAAAGCCAACGAAGCATCTGCATCGCAGACGACGATGCCAAGGTCGATGGAGTCTTTAGTGAGAATTGCTTTTGTCATGTAACGAACACTAACCGAACAAGAGACTCCAATAAATCGTCAGAAGACTTCTCATGACAAGATAACCAAGTGAAAATGAATCTTTCAGTCGAGGAAGTCCTCACCACTACTCGCAGCGTGCGCAAACGACTTGATATGGATACGCCTGTTGATCGTTCTGTGGTGGAGCGCTGTATTGAAATGGCTGTTCAAGCTCCGAGCGGCGGAGACGCGCAAGCATGGCATTGGATCATCGTGGAAGACCGAGATCTCATCACAGCTATCGCTGAGAAATACAGGGCGAATTTCGATAAGTACACATCAAAGATGGAACCGCTTGAACCAGATGACCCACGCATGCATCGGTCGGAGGAGAACAAAGCATCTGCTCGATACTTGGCTGACAACATGCACCGCATACCAATGCTTGTTCTCGGTTGTGTTGAAGGTCGTCTCAATGAATTACCTAACGCTGCGCAGGCTCCGGCCTGGGGTTCAATTATTCCCGCACTATGGAGCTTTAACTTGGCGTTACGTGAATACGGACTTGGTACAACATGGACCACCATGCACCTTATGAGTTACGGCGAACAGATTGTGGCAGAACTTCTAGGAATCCCTTTCGAAACAGTTACACAAGTTGCTCTCTTTCCTATCGCTCACACAATAGGAACTGATTTTTCCGAAGCGTTTCGTCAACCAATTTCTGAATTCACGCACTACAACAAGTGGTAGGCCCAACACGGTCGTTATTCAGATGCTGTTGATTCTGGCTGGCTAGTTAAGACTGCACCAACCACCACTATCGCCATGCCGATGAATGCAAACAGCCGAACACTGTCATTGCGAAACACAATTCCATTACAGGTAGCAACGATGGGTGTGAGGAAAATTCCAATAGCTCCACGGATAGGACCAGCACGCGCAACCAGCACTCCATAAAGGGCATAACCAATTCCTGTTCCGAATATGCCCAATTCCAACAATGATGCAAATGCACCCCAATGAAATTCACTTTTAGCTAAATCTGGAATCGAGATTGGCAGCAGATAAACAAACGCAAACAACTGACCCCAGAAAATTGCGGCTAAAGCGCCATACTTCACTTGCAGAGTCCAGATCACATTTGTACCAACCGCGTAACACACGAGAGCGATGAGCAAAAACATGACTCCTTGTGTTGTTGCAGTGGCGGAATCTCCCACGCTAGAAAATGAAACCAAAGCGATTCCGGCAAAGCCAATTACTACTGCAATCATTCGCCGAGCAGTTGGCATTGAGCGAACAAAAATGGCTGTAACAAAAACTGTCATCACGGGGATGCCACCATTAATCATCCCCGTTACGGATGCCGATGTTGTCTCTTGCGCTTTGGCATACAAGAAGAATGGCAATGCCATCCATATAAAGCCGATCAACATGACCCTCGGAATGTCTGCCCGCTCAATCTTTATACGAGCTGACGGAAACCACACAAGAGTACAAATACCAAAGAACAACTGGGCTGCTGGTACTACTGCAGTTTCCACATGATCTAGCGCAATTGCAGCAAACAGCGAAGAAGAACCCCAAATAACTGCAATGCCTAATGTCAGTAACCACTCGCTTATTCCGAAACGGAGTGTGGTATCTCCCCCGTGAGTGATCTTTTCCATTGGGGTAGTCTTACAGACAACGCTGACCCGTTTTCCCAAGCATCATTCGTCTACCGTACGGACATGGAACAATTCACACCTGCCCTTGCATCATTGACATCACACCAAGTTCCGCAATGGTTTGACGGCGCAAAGTTCGGCATATTCGTTCATTGGTTCCCTTCCACCATTCCTGCCTTTGCGCCGGTATCTGATGATCCGTTTACTTTGGCTGCTGAAAAAGGCGAACACGAAGCTTTCACGGAAAGCCCCTATTCCGAGTGGTACTGGAATTCATTACAGACTCCTGGCTCCCCTGTTGCATTGCACCACGCCGAGAAATATGGCGATCAACCGTACGAGGATTTTGTTCCGCAATTCTTTGAAGCTTCGAAAGGTTGGCAACCAGAACGATGGGGCGATTTGTTTGCTGCATCTGGCGCCAAATATTGCGTGATGGGAACAAAGCACCACGACGGAGTGTTGTTGTGGCCAAGCGATACACCGAACCCTCACAAGGGTTCACAGTGGACTTCGACTCGCGACATTGTGGGTGAATGCGCTGAAGCAGTTCGCTCCCAGGGAATGCGATTCGGCGTGTACTACTCAGGCGGTATCGATTGGACATTTCAAGGACTCGGTATTGACAGTTGGGCGTCGCTATACGGCGCAATTCCTCAAGATGACGTGTACCACGCATATGTAGATGCGCATTACCGCGAACTCATCAGTCGCTATTCACCCGATGTTTTATGGAATGACATCGGATATCCAGGCTTTGGTGCAGGTGCTGCAGATCTCTTTGCCCATTTCTATAACACCAACCCAGAAGGTGTTGTGAATGATCGTTTTGATTTCCTTGGTGTTATGCAAGGCAGTGCTCATGCTGACTTCGTGACGCCGGAGTACACCACTACTCCACCAATGGAAGGAAAGAAGTTTGAAGTGTGCCGCGGCATCGGCACAAGTTTTGGGTACAACGAGCAACAAAACGATTTGTCCTATGCAACTTCAGCCGAGCTAATTCACATGCTCGTGAACATTGTTGCAGCCGGAGGAAATTTTCTTCTCAATGTGGGGCCAATGGCCTCAGGGGAAATCCCCTGGATTCAACAGGAGCGGTTGCTTGCAATCGGACAATGGCTGCAAGTCAATGGTGCAGCAATTTATGCATCAGCCCCACACGAGACTTCACAGTTAACAACATCTGATGGCGACACCGTGCGACTCACACGCGGCGCAGATGGCTGCACGTACGCCATTGTTCTGGGTCGCCCACTTACAAAAATTGTTAGCATAAAGGGGTTGCCAACTGGCGACACTTTCCTGCTTGGTTATGACCAACAACTATCACGAATTGGTGATGATGTGATTTTGCCCTACAGACCAGATTCTTCTCCGGCCTTTACATTGCGCATTCAATAACTATTGAATTGCTGCGGCGGCCAATTTATCGAGAGTGATTTCCATGTTTGCGCGGTTGTGGGTTGCGCGATTTGAAACGCCACTGACAAGTTTGCCCAAGAAATCTGCCCACGAAGCACGGTGGTCATCCCAACTGTGTGTCACGCGACATCCCGTTGCAGTTGGCTCGATCTCATAGATCCAGTCGCACCAGTTTTTTCCAAGGGCCATCAAACCAAAAGAGAACTTCTTTGGTGCGTCATAAACATTCACTTCAACAGAAGTCGACCACGACTTTTTGCCGTTCTTGTTCTTGCCAGCAAAGCGAGCTCCAACAGCGGGGCCTGTAGCGCCCTTTGCCCACATGCCTCCCTGATTTTCAGGGGACCACTCACCCATACGAGGAAGGTCAGTTACAAGTGCCCATACTTTTTCTGGGCTAGCTGCAATGTCACGGGTTACGGAAACGAGATTTGTCATACACATATTGTGGCACGGCAGTCCAGGGTTGCGTGCGAGAATGGAGGAATGGCCGTTGCAACCTCCCCCCACCAAGGAATCGTCACACTTGATCTCGAAGGAGTCATGATTCCTGAAATCTGGATTGCAGTTGCCGAAAGCGCAGGAATTCCGGAACTTCGCCGCACGACACGTGACGAACCCAACTATGACCTTCTTATGAAGTCACGCATTGAGATTCTGAATGAACATGGCCTCACTATGAGTCGCATCGAGTCAGTCATTGCAGAACTGTCCCCTATGGATGGCGCGATTGATTTTCTTGATGCTTTGCGTGAACGCACACAAGTCATCATTTTGTCTGACACGTTTGAGCAGTTTGGTCGCCCATTCATGCGCCAACTTCATTGGCCAACTTTGTTTTGCCACCGACTAATTGTTGAAAATGACCACATTGTTGACTTTGAACTTCGCCAAGCAGACCAAAAACGACTTGCGGTAGAAGCATTCAAGGGTCTGAACTATCGCGTTGCTGCAGCAGGTGACTCATACAACGACACCGCGATGCTGGCAGCAGCAGATGCCGGATTCCTCTTTCACGCACCAGACAACATCAAGAAAGAGTTTCCGCAATTTCCAGCGCTGGAAACCTACGACGACTTATTCAAACATCTCACTTCTGCGTTAGGGGTATGAAATGACAAGCACCGACATCACAACACTTAATCCGAATGATTTTCATACGGCAGTTGCAGCAACTAGCCGAGCGTTTTGGCCAGATCCCATGTTCGGATTCTTCTCTCGCAACGACTTACACCAACACTCAATGCTTCCTAATTATATGACGGCAGTTATGGGTGACGCACTACGTCATGGAAAAGTCGATGTCATCATTCGTAATGGTCGCGTCGTTGCAACCGCATCATGGCTTGCACCAGGTGATGCTCCTCGCCCATGGTTACAAGAACTTCGTGTCTCGCTTCGTTCAGCTCGTGGCCTACTTACTGCTCGCAATCGCTTGAAGGGCATAAAGCTTCTTGACGCTATGGCTAAGAAACACCCCGAAGAACCACATTGGTATCTGGGGCTCTTAGGTGTTGACCCTGCATTCCAACGCTCAGGCCTCGGCGGTGCGTTGCTTTCATTTCGCCTCAAAGAATGTGATGCATCACACATGCCGGCATATCTAGAAACACAAAAGCCCGAGAACCTTCCGTTTTATGAACGGTTCGGATTCTCAGTGCTTGAGGAGATTTCTCATGATGGTTGCCCAACTCTGTGGACCATGTGGCGCGATCCGCGCTGATTTATGGCTTGCGCGCCACAATAATTTGAGAACGTGGCACTAACAAATCAAGAGCCTTTTTCATCTCTGGACCTTCAGGAGAATCTAAAAGTTCATTCCACATACGAGACCACTTGAGCAAAATATCATCCTCGGCTTTTAGATCCGTGTGGCCACGCATCATCAAAAGTGCCAAACGAAATGTACTGACGAATCCGTTGTAGTCGTGAGACAAAATTTCGAGTCCTGCATTGCGTACCAAATCCTCAAACTCAGTTCGCTCAATCACGCGAATGTGATTTGGTTTCTTAAAATAGGTCGGACCACCCACTGCACCAATAATTCTTTCGGCATTCGAATCAGGAACGGTTAATAAATACAATGCTCCGCTTTTACCAACTCTGAACATCTCAGATAATGAAAAACTCGGATCATCTACATGTTCGAGAACTTCCATACACACAACTCGAGTGGCGAAATCATCAGGTACTGGTAACGCCTGGGTGTGGGCGACTCGAAACTCAACGACACCCCCCTGGCTTTCAACCGCAGCCCTAGCTATTTCAATAACCTCTGCACTGACATCAACTGCGATTACCTTTGCCCCGCGCGTGCTTAAAAATTGCAGCGGTCCTCCCGAACCACAGCCCACATCCACAACAGTGTCGTTCTGTGAGATGGTCACTCCCTTGTAGACCTCTCCTGTGGCATTCCGATAAAAACCAGCCTCGACGTCGTCGCGTAGACCGACTCGGCCTGTCTCGTTCATATGAGCGAGACCCAATTCCTCAAGCGATGGTGCCTGCGGGTCCGGATTGTTCCCCAATGACACCAAACGGCGAACACGGACACAAAGTTTCCTAATTATTGATTTTAGATACTTCACACAAATTCCATTCCCCACACACAAAATCTTTGGCCAGCATGTTCCGCGAGACCATACCTATTGATACTGCGTTCCTCCCTAATCTAGTAGGGTTTTGCCATCAAAAGCAGACAACCAAACTCACGAAAACTTCAATTTTCTCCGTCATCAACCGTATTTGATAGTCACGATTTTATTGGCGGCGACATCGCCGATGTGAATCGCTTTATCGACAGTCTTCCGACTGAGGATTGGGACGATCGAGAAACGCGAACTTTTACTGAAATGCTTAGCTCTGATGACCCTTTGCTGGCTCTTGGCTTTTACGAGTTAGAAGAATGGGGCGTCTGGAGTCGAACCGACTCCCCAATTCTTGTACTACCTTTTTTTGTAAGCGGTCAATTAGAACTCACGATTACTGCAATGGGTTACGGTCTCAATATTGACCGAGAGATCACAGTCACAATTGGTGATGCAAGTGCGAAAATTATGCTGACGCCAAATCTACGAAAGACCAGCATTGTTCTTGATATCACTTCTCCTAGTCGTAAAGTCGAATTCGGAGAAATTCTGGCTCTCACAATCGATGACATTAACGACCCAAGAACAATGGGTATTGGTATCTCTCACTTGTCAATTACAAGTCTTTCACGGGAAACAGAACCTTGGGATGGCGCCCCAATTTTTGTGGATCTGGCGAATGATGAAATAAAGCAGTTGCAGTTTGCGGGGTTCTACGAACAAGAAGCCTGGGGAATTTGGTCGATGACGAAAGAGTGTTACATCGCTCTGCCATATTCCGTTCATGGGTCCTGCGAGATTCAGATGTTTGCTCAAAGTTTCAGTCAAAACAGTGGTCGAGAACTGTGTATTTCTCTCGGTGATTCACACGTGCGGTTTGTCGTAGAAGAAGAACCAAGGCAATATATTTTCCGTTTTAACCCAAGTCAGCCGTCTAATCTGCTCACTATTAGTGGCCTGGCACCGGAATCCACCCCTACAGATCCCAGAACTTTGGGAATTGGAATTCACCGACTTCAGATGACACGTCCACCAGAGGCTGAACTTGAACCGGTAAAGAAGTCGAAGACGCCACAAATCAAAAAGCAACCAAAAATCAAGAAACAGTTAAAACAAGAGACTTATTCACTTAAGAAACAAAATGAAGTCTATTGCGCTTTTTTTAGTGACATGTCAAGAACCAATGAATGGCGCGATGTTGTCTCAGCATTTATTTGGAACTTTCGTGAAGACAAGAATGCAGTTTTGATTGTAAAAAACTCAAACGCATCGGCAGCATTTTTTTTCTCTGAATTGATGTTTCTTTTTTATCGAGTTGGAGGAATGAAATGCAGAATCCTTGCAATCTATTCTCACGACACGCAATCGGACATCGACAAGATAATTCTCGCATCACATGCTTATATTCATACTGATGGGTCAATTTCAGCCGAATCAGGTTTAGACAAAATCGTCAACTCGCAAAAGATTTCAATTGTCTCAGCATTCGATCAAGAAAAATTCTCAAGCAGAGCGACAATCTTGATCGAACCGAATAGACAACCAAAAAAGATTCGTGGTTCCCTCTTTGGTATTGAAAAAGAGTTGGAATACATCCTGGATTGGGATCGGCTCGCCAATGCCGTGAATGCTGCTCATGAAATACTCCAAAGGCCAAAGAAATGACCACTTACCAACTGTATGCATTCCATAATGAAGGCAATATTCGTTCCCAATTAGGAAAAGCTGACTACAGCTACTGGTTCGTACTGAAATACTTCGAAGGAATGCTCCCTCGCTTAGGTGATGTTGAAGTCCTTATTGACCCCCCGGTTCGCCCTGAGATTATCGATCTTGATTCCAAAATGCTTTTTTGTTTTATGCCGCCCCACAAGATTCCAAAGACAGCAATCAATTATGCGATTCCAGTATTTGCGTGGGAATTCGACACGATCCCTGATGAGGTGTGGCTTGATGACGAACGAAATGATTGGTACGACGTATTAAGGAGAAGCCCCGGGGCTGCGACACACTGTGCATTTGTAGCAGAAACAATCAAGAAGAAGATGGGTGACGATTACCCGATCGCTGTACTTACGGCTCCTTTGTGGGGCAAGTACGCCCACTTGGTCGATCGGCTACGACATGACAAATGGGAATTAGATATCGAAGGATTCGTCGCTGATTCCTGGAATCCTCCTGCTCCGAAAGAAGTTATCCAGAAGGCTCGAACCAGAATTGAATTTAGTGGCGTTACATACACTTTTGTGTTCAACCCGAATGATGGACGCAAGCAATGGCCTGAAGCAATATCTGCCTTCATTGCTGCACACAAAGATAACCCCAATGCAACACTTATTCTTAAACTGATTCAGGCGAATCCGGTCCTTGGAATTCAAGTGGTATGGGAGACAATCGAGCACCTTGGGCCATTCACGTGTCGCATTATCGCGATTCAAAGTCACTTAGATACCGCAGACTTTGAACAGTTGATAGTCGGAACCACTTATGCGCTGAATAGCTCGAGTGGCGAAGGTCAATGCCTTCCACTGCTGGAGTTTATGAGCTCTGGCGTTCCCGCAGTCGCTCCACAACACACTGCCATGGCCGACTACATAAACGCCGAAAATTCAATCATCATCGAAAGCACAAAATCATGGTCTAGTTGGTCACATGATCCTCGCATGCTTCTTCGTTGTTTTCGATTCCCTATTATCTGGGACTCACTGCGTATTTCTTTTGAGAAAAGTTATGACATTGCGGTCAATGACCCAACAAAGTATGCGGAGATGTCTGCAGCAGCTACCGACCGAATGAAAAATTATTGTTCAGAAGAATCCATAATTGGAAAACTTGAATCTTTTATCGAAGAAGTGAGACAACGATCAAAAAAACATCCGCTGTAGGAAACGTCGAAAGTGAAGAACGCAACAAATCACTTGATGGCGTTCGAGCCCTCGCAACTCTTCTCATTATTGTTTACCACTTACTTTATGTTTCTGGTCAGACAAACAACAATGCAGATAGTTTGGGACAATTTTCAAGTCGTTTAAACGTTGCGGTAACGATTTTCTTTGTTCTTAGTGGTTATCTACTGTTCAAGCCCTTCGTACAATCAATACTGCTTGGCCTTCCATTCCCCAATACATCGGGTTTTTATCTCAAACGGTTAGTTCGAATCATGCCTGCGTACTGGATTGCCCTGATTGTCTTGTGGAGAATCAATGCCACCAATATCCCAGACTTTTCGGGACTTCTAAGAAACATTTTTTGATTCACCCGCTGACAAGTCAAAATGTTTTTACTGGAATTCATCAAGCCTGGACATTGTCAATAGAGTTAACTTTTTACTTATGTCTTCCTTGGATTGCCAAATTAATTGGAATCTGGACCAAGAATAAGTCACTCAATGTGGCTATTAGGAATATTCTTGTCTGGCTACTTATGTTTTATACATCAGCCTATTTATACCGAATTGTGTTCAGCCAAGTGCATTACAAAATTTTTGAAACGCACGCAATTTGGTTTCCTGCACATTTGGATAGTTTTGCATTGGGCATGGCGATTTCGGTGGCAATTGTCGCCTTGAACGTGTTTCCTGCTTTAGATGGACTGCAGCGCAGATTGATCAAAATGTGGCCGATTTTCTTTTCGGCCGCTGCCTGGTTCTGGAGCACTCAGATTGGTTGGGGTATGTTCCCAGACACGCCTTCTTTTCGCATCGATCTATTCGGACATTTTTTATATGGAATTATGTCAGTTTGTTTTGTTTTTCCATTTTGTCTCAACTCGAGCGCTTCTCGAGTGATTAAGTTTTTTAGTTCTCGAATAGTTGTCTGGCTGGGGACTATTTCATACGGAATGTATCTTTGGCATTACCTTTTTCTTAATGGAGATTTCGCAAATACACATTTGCCTTATCAGATTTTTGATATGGCAATTACATCTCGTCTATTAATTACAATCCCAGGCACAATAGCCATAGCTGCTGTTAGCTATTACCTGATTGAACGACCACTACTGAGAGCGCTAAGTCGCACGATGCAAAAACGAAAGATGTTGAATTAGCTGCTGTAATGCATTACTTCTAATGGTGCTGCGAGAATTGGTTCTAGTGATTCCAGCATTCCGGTCTCCATTCGCCACGCAATGTATTTTTCTTGCTGTGCTCGCGTCTCCCACTTTTCCCACATCATGATCTTGTCGGGGTGATCTTGGTCAAGATACATCTCTAAAAGCAAGCAACCATCAAAGGCACGAGTTTCAACTTGACTCGCAGGCAAAGATTCTGCAATCTCCTCACGTAATCCTGGTTTACAAGTCATTATTACAATCACGGTGTGCATATTTCCCCCTAGGAACAAACTCGACTATCGAGTTGTCTGAGACCCTAGTCGTCTTAATGCCACCGTTTTCGATTGAGAATTTCAGGCATTTCAGATGACAATTACCTATACCTGCGTACGATTATCAGATGAGCCATATTGAAGCCAAAGACGAAGCCATTGATGCAATGCGCACACTCGACCCAACTGAATCCATCGTCATGCTGAACTTGTTGAAGTTTCGCGACATAGCCCTTGATGGTTTTGGCGTAGACGGCATGACCGGCGGCCAGGCGTTTCGTCGATACGGCGAACTAAATGACGCTGAAGGCGTGAAGTTCGGAAGCGAGCCCATCTGGATGGGTCTTCCGAAGAACACAGTTATCGGAGACGAAGACTGGGACTTAGCGATTCTTGTGCGCTACCCCACTCGTCAACATTTCATCGACAAACTTGATAACGCGAAGTACCGCGAGATCTCACAAGTACGTCACGCTGCGTTGCTTGACAGCCGCTTAGTCGAAATGTCGCAACTTTTCCCCGCCGTGTGATTGTAAGAACCTGACTCGTTGAGAATGAGAGAATCGCATACTGTTGTACGGATGCGGATTCGTAACAGCCACCTTTTGGCAATAGCCGCATTGTTTGCATCTGCTGGTAACTCAGCAGTTCACATTGCAATCCCGTGGCTTGTTCTTGAGACAACGGGTTCATCTGCAAATGCCGGTGTTGTCCTTGGAATCAGTGGGTTCTCAGTTATTTTTTCAGCACCTCTCATTGGTGGATTGATTGCCGTTCTTGGGGCTCGGCCGGTTTCTATCTGGGCCGACATCATCTCTGCTGGTTCAGTAATTCTCTTTCCTATTGTTGGCAGTTTGTTCGGGTTGAATCTTGCTTCTCTCCTTATCATCGCCATTGTTGGGGCAATATTCGACCCAGCCGGAGCGACTGCCCGAAAGTCGCTGATTCAACCGGTTGCTGAGCGAGAAGGACTGTCATTACTTAAGTTCAACGGCACCTACGAAGCTGCTGCCACTATCGGAACAGTTATCGGGCCTACGGGCGCAGCCATCGCAATTGGGTTGATCGGCATCAATGCAACCTTTTACGTGATTGCAATCGTTTTTCTTCTTGCCTCGTGTCTCGCTTTCTTCATTCCTGTCGTCACCACCCATGTTCGGACTGAAGAAACCTTCTCTGTCCGCAATGTGTTTAAAGAAACACGCATCGGCATGAATGCATTGTGGCGCGACAAACCGCTGATGTCGCTAGTTGGTCTGTACACATTGCTGACAGCTATCTATATGCCCGTTGAATCAATCGTATTGTCTCGTTATTTCCGTGACCTCAATGAACCTCAAACCTTCGGATTCGTTTTGTCAGCCATGTCAGTGGGCGTCGTAATTGGCGCGCTTCAATTTCATCGTGCAGTTCGCGTCTTCTCCCCTGGCAACATGGTGATCATCTCCATGACGCTTATCGGTGCGGTGGTGTGCGCCATGGCGTTCTTGCCAAACGCCATCATCTTTATTGGTCTCGGGCTCGCGCTCGGACTTGCCTTTGGTCCAGTAAGCCCAATGAGCAACTACCTAGTGCAACAACGAATGCCGCAACACTTACACGGTCCTGTTTTCGGCACGCAGTTCTCACTCATGTATCTCGCAACACCAGCAGGCACTCTGGCGCTTGGTCTGATTGTTCAATCAGTTTCGATTCCACCGTTGCTGTTTTGGGTTGGCGCTCTCTTTATCAGCGTCACATTATTGGTCGGTTTTACAGGCCCATTGCGACGCTTGACAATCGATGCGATACCCCATGATGACGTTTTTAAATAGCTACTGCGAGTGCGTCGTACTCATACACCCAGTCGAGAATTGACATTCCCGGTGGGCTAATTGAGAAAATCATGTCGCGGTCGCGCTGCTCTTGGCCATCAACCATATGAAACAGATCTCTATTCGACAACGAAGACGTTTGCACCTGTGCTGTGCGACCCTGGCGGACCTCTTCATATCTACGTAGTGCACTAACTGCATCACTTGCGCCTACATCTGACAAACAGCGAGCAAGAACTACGGCATCTTCAATTGCCTGACACGAGCCTTGCGCCATGAACGGAAGCATTGGGTGGCACGCATCGCCAAGCAATGTGGTCGTGCCTATTCCCCACTGTTCTAATGGTTCACGGTCGTATAACGCCCACCGAAAGACTGGTTCTTCAACTCGACCAAGCAGCGAGAGGAAATCAGGAGACCACCCTTCAAAGCGTGAATACAAATCTTCCAGGGTTCCTGGTTCAGTCCATGATTCGGATTCCCACGAATCTTCTGGAGAAATACAAACAAGGTTGAGATGACTGCGATTTCGACCAATGAAGTAGCTAACAACATGTCGGTCAGGCCCCATACGGTTCGTTACATCAATCGGCAAATCTTCCACAGCGCTGCGTGGCACTAAGGCGCGATACGCAGCTGAGCCACTAAAGCGAGGCTTATCAATGCCCCCAACGCACGGACGAACAACTGAATGAATGCCATCTGCGCCAATAACAATGTCAAAAGATTGTGACGAGCCATCTGAGAAGAGAACAACTGATGACGACTCTCCTGGTTCTACTGCAACAACATGTGTCGAAAATTTCAGAGTTACATTTGTGCGAGCCGCAACTGCATTTCCAATGATTTCTACCAATTCATTGCGCGCGACGTTCGCAAGAGGTACTTGATGTTGAGATAAGAAACTTTCATCAAGGTCAGTGGCTCGAATAATGGAGTCATCTTCCCAGCGACGAAGTACCACTCGATGTGGGTTTACTGAAATTTCCGAATACGCAGCGCCAAGACCCAGCGAATGCAAGAGCCTTCCAGCGTTAGGACTGATCTGTACTCCAGCACCAATTTCTCTGATGCCTGCAGAACGCTCAAAGACGGTGATGTCATGTGAGTTCTGTGCCAGTGCAAGAGCTGCCGTCAATCCGCCTATTCCACCGCCAACAATTGCGATCTTCATTGCTAGGCGTCTGCCAACAAAGTTGCACCGTATTTATCAAGCGACAGATTCGACGCCACTAAGTGTTGTGCTGAACCTTGTGCATCTCTGAAGCAGCGTTGCAATGGACTTGTATTAAACAAGGCACCAGCGCCGGCGAAACTCATGAGTCGTGAAATGGCAACTACTGCTGTCTCTGTGCAATAGGCCGTCATGGCAGTAACGCCAGCTTCATGTCGTGCATTGAACTCGCCACCATTTTCCATAGCTACGTCAACTTCGGCCAGCGTGGCAAGTGCGTGGGCTTGAACGGCCTTTATTTGCTGCGAACTGCGACCAAGTTCATATTGAAATGCACCGCGATCTGCAAGGCGGCCATCAAAACCACGTGACTTGCCGCGTGCATACACAACGAGTTCATCAATGAATCGTGTGCACGCACCAAAGGTGAAGCCAAGGTTTTCGCCGGCTACAAAAACCGGGTAGTTGAGCCCAAAGATTGCACCACCGCGTTTTGGTGGTTCCATTGGGTCAACTGTTAATGCCGTTGGTACAAATACGTCTTTCGCTGTAATTGACACACTGCCAGTTCCCTTTAGTGCCATTACATTCCAATCACCATGCACTGTGGCATCCGCTGTACGAATGACTGCAAGAGTGACCGACGGCGTCTCTGATGCTTCTATTGCAGTCAACATTGCCCAATCTGCATGGCGAACTCCACTTGCGTAGTTCCAGGTGCCGTTCACCAGTACTCCACCATCAACCCGTGTAAATGTTCCCGTTGGCAATGCCACCGCAGCAAGAAATGGAGACGGGTCAGAACCGAATAACAATTCAACACCTTCATCACTAAGGCGTGAGCCCGCAGCAGCTGCTGCACCTGCGTGGTTGAAGCCGGTCCATGCCGCCGTTGCGTTTGAATAACTCAATGCTGTGAAATAGCGACACTGATCGGCCAACAATAGTCGGTCGCCGCCTGCTTCAAGAGGTGCCTTTATCATGGGCACGCGTATCTGACGCATGAGGTCTACTAATGCTTGCGGGGCATCACCCAGTTCCTCAGACTCTGCTGCAGTTGCATCGAATTGCGAATGCAATGCAGAGATTTCGCTGACCAACTGTTCAATTGGTCGAGCTACGTGACTACTTGTACGTGATGTTGTCATTGTCATTAGAAAACTCCTTCATAACTGCCACCATCGAGTTGCAGGTTTTGACCACTGATGTATCCGGCTTGTGCCGCACACAGAAATGCGAAAGCATCACCGAATTCATCGGGACGACCAAGTCGACCCGCTTTGATTGATGCGATCTGTTGTGCGCGCGCTTCTTCGTATGTGATGCCGAGCATTTTCATTGCAACATGTGCCATTTGTTCTTGGCGCGCAGTGTCAAAACGTTCCGGCAACAGTTGGTTTACCGTGATGTTGAATTTCGCAAGGTCTTTTGACAAGCCCTTCAGAACTCCTGTAAGCCCAAGGCGTGTTCCGTGCGACAAACTCATGAATGAGTTAGGTGATTTCACCATTGCCGAACTCACGGCAACGATGCGGCCAAACCCGCGATCTCTCATGCCAGGTACGACGCGTTGCACAAGACCCAAAGGGCCAGTAAGTGCTTGTAGTACAGCGGCATTCCAGTCTTCGATTTCAATATCAAGAAATGACTTTGGTGATGGCCCTTGACCATTCAGCAAAAGAATGTCTGGCGTTGGGCAAGCGGCCATCAGCTCATCCTGCACACTTGATGTTGCCGAATCACCAATTACTCCAATAGCTGAAACACCATAACGAGATGTCAGTTCCGCAACTGCTGTATCAACATCTGCTTGGTTGCGACCATTAATGACAACGTTGACTCCTTCACGCGCAATGCTCTCTGCGCATGCTCGCCCAAGCCCGCGACTAGAGCCTGCAAGGATGGCCCAGCGGCCCTTTATTCCTAGATCCATTGTGTTATTTCAATCCGCTAGCTTCGCGAGCTGCCGCGATAGCAGGAAGGTCAGGCGGGCTAAAGAAAACTTCTGGTGGATCCGTTGGACCCCACACTGAGAAACCAGACGGACCATCTTCACCCTCCCAATCGAGACGACGATGCACGCGATCCCACAGCTCTTCATCAACAATCTGGTCCATGTCAGAGAAGAACTCAAACATGTTCCCTGATGGATCTTGTAGATACCAGAAAACATTCGCTCCGAGATTATGGCGACCAACGCCGATGACGCTGGAAACTCGTTCGTCTTTCAGTGCGTTAGAACCAGCAAGACCGACAGCATCAATGTCGTCTACTTCAACTGCATAGTGGTTCAGATACGAGGTAGGGCCTGGTTGAATCATCAAGTTGTGATGGTCCGACTCAACGCGCATGAAAGTTGCAAAACCCTTCATAATTTGGTCTGAAATGCGATAACCCAAAACATTTGCATAGAAGTCAACTGCTTCAGCAAGGTATGGCGTACCAAGAACAACGTGGCCAACACGGCGCACAATGGGCGACTCTGTGTGCAACACCGCATCAGCGCGCGTATTGACACGAGTGCGTTCGCCAGGTCCGTTGAATGCGCGAGTTTGTGTTGGTGTGAGTGAATGTGGTGAACCAACATCAATAACAATTGAGTGACCGAAGATTGGGTCAGTGCAACGCACTGTGGTGCTGTCACCCGTAGATGTAATTCCGGCATCAGCGAGACGCTTTGTGATCGCAGCAATATCTGCTTCCGCCTCACAACTGAGATGCATAGATGAAAGGTGACGGTACGACCCTTCTGTTATTTGCATCTGCACCGGCCTGTCAGGCGTGCCAAGCACGCCATCAGAGGTTGCGCTCATTCCGTGCTGCAACCAGAAGTCTAAGAGCTCTTGCGGGTTCGAGACCGCAATCTGAATATCTAATAGTCCATTTAGTGCCATAGCGAAATAGTACGACATCAAACTATTTGATGTCAAAGTATCTGCCTATAATAAAACCATGGAAATCGGCAAATACATTGATGAGACCGTGTCAGGTTGGCAGGAACAAAGGCCAGACATTGACTTCGTACCCATGGGCTACATGCTTCGGTTCC
>JBIISL010000074.1:0-5702 GCA_044341035.1 Ilumatobacteraceae bacterium
ACGAACCGGGTCACAGACAACGGCGTGCGCCACCCGCCACGGGCGAACCCCCAACCCTCACGGGAGGAGTTCTCATGGACGCACAACCAAACGGCATGCAAACGCATGGACGTAAAGGATTTTCATATGACTGGCAGTCACTGCTCGTGCCAGCCGAACCGGATTTCAGCAAACAGCTGAACGAGCTCATTAGTGACGACACAGTCACTGCTGATCTCGGCTCCTAAACACAGTCTTTTCACAGACATCTTGCTCCCCTTCGGGTCGAGCTACCAATACACGGTCCCTTTAGGGGTAGCGCACGCCCCGACATCGGGCTAACCTTTGCCGTAATGACTTGCAAGAACCTGCTCCTCCTTATGTAACGGCAGCAGCCGCATATCGTTGCTGTCGAAACCTCCTGCCTCTGGTCAGGGGGTTTTTTCTTTGTCCCGAACAGTTCTCTTCCATTCACCACCACCCAAGGAATCCACCATGCCTCCACAAAATGCGACACCAAAACAAATGGCTTTCGCCAAATACAAACCGTTCATCCCGGTGGTCCTCACTGACCGCACATGGCCAAACGCAACAATCACGAAAGCGCCACTGTGGTGCAGTGTTGACTTGCGCGACGGCAACCAAGCCCTGATTGATCCCATGGACCCAGAGCGCAAAATGCGCATGTTCAAAACTCTTGTCAATATGGGCTTCAAGGAAATTGAAGTGGGATTCCCCGCTGCTAGTCAGCCTGACTTTGATTTCGTTCGCCAAATCATTGAGGAAGACCTCATCCCCGATGATGTCACTATTCAAGTTCTTGTTCAATGCCGCGCCGAATTGATTCAACGTACATATGAGTGTTTGAAAGGTGCCAAGAACGCAATCGTTCACTTCTATAACTCAACCAACCCTCTGCAACGTGAAGTTGTGTTCGGATTAGACAAAGCAGGCATCACACAGATCGCCGTTGATGCTGCAAAATTGTGCCAAGAATTTGAACCGATGTTGGCCGGCACCAACCTGCGCTACGAGTATTCACCTGAAAGTTTCACTTTGACGGAACCTGAATACGCAATTGAAATCTGTACAGCCGTAATGGATGTATTGAAGCCAACCAAGGAAAATCCGTTGGTTCTGAATTTGCCTGCGACAGTTGAGTGCTACACACCAAATGTGTACGGCGATGTTATTGAATGGTTTATTCGCAACATCCCACGTCGCGAGACTGTTGTGATTTCTCTTCACCCACATAATGACCGCGGCACTGCAACAGCTGCAGCAGAATTCGGCATCATGGCTGGCGCAGACCGCGTAGAGGGAACGTTGTTTGGCAATGGTGAGCGCACAGGAAATGTTGACATCATCAATATCGCGATGAATATGTTCATGAATGGTGTGAATCCTGAACTTGACATCACCGATATTGATTCGCTGCGCCGTGTTGCTGAATACTGCAACAGACTTGATGTTTCAGCTCGTCATCCGTACGTCGGAGACTTGGTGTACACATCATTTTCGGGAAGCCATCAAGACGCAATCAAGAAGGGCTTAACTGCTCTGACAAAGGACTACGACCAATGGGGCGTTCCGTACTTGCCCATCGACCCAAAGCACGTTGGTCGCAGTTACGAAGCAGTCATTCGCGTGAACAGCCAATCCGGAAAGGGCGGCGTTGCGTACATCATGAAAGAAGAACACGGTTTCGACTTGCCGCGCCGGCTTCAGATTGAATTCTCACAAACCATTCAGCACATCACAGAAGACTCTGGAACAGTGGTAAGCCCAACTGCGATTTGGGATGCGTTTAGTGCCGAGTATTTGCCGCAGGAACCTCGTATCAAATTGGATAGCCATGAGATGCGTAGCGATTCAGCCACGTCACGTACCACCATTACCGCCCAGCTTGTTATTGATGGCGTTCACACCACAGTGTCGGGCGAAGGCAATGGGCCAGTTGATGCGTTTGTCCACGCAGTCAATACGGGCTTGAATGCTCGCATCGATGTTGTTGACTACAGCGAACACGCCATGGGTCAGGGGTCTGAAGCAACAGCAGTCGCTTATGTGGAAATGAAAAATGGTGACAGTGATGCTCTCTGGGGCCTTGGTACCGACCCGAACACCACGTCGGCCGTGCTTCGAGCAGTCCTTGCCGCCTACGAACGTCATCTCAAGGACTCCTAAGCACTCTGTTCCGACTAAGTTCAGTACTGAGCAAAGGAGCCCATCATGAAGGTCACTGTTGACTACGACATTTGCGCATCGACAGGTGCATGCACACAGATATGTCCCGAAGTATTCGAAGTGCGATCTGATGGGTATCTCTACGTGTTGATTGAATCACCTGGCGAAGAACTGCGCGAGAAAGTCACACAAGCTGCTGACCTCTGCCCTACCGCTGCCATCACAATCGAAGGCTGACCCTTGTCATTTACTTCACTTCTCGCCGCGCGCTGGAAAGAAGCAGATTCGTTGCTGTGTGTCGGTCTTGATCCAGATCCGCATCGCCTTACACACCACTATTCTCCCGATGCAGACGGCATTGAATACTTCTGCATTGACATTATTGATGCCACTGCACAATATGCGTGCGCATTCAAACCTCAGATTGCATACTTTGCGGCTGCCAGTGCTGAACCGCAACTAGAGCGAATCTGTGAATACATTCGCAGCAACTACCCCACCATCCCCATCATTCTTGATGCCAAGCGCGGCGACATTGGCGACACAGCAGCCATGTATGCACACGAAGCGTTTGATCGTTATGGCGCACATGCAGTCACCGTGAACCCATACATGGGTGGCGACACCATTGAGCCATATCTTGTTCATCCAAAAGGCGCGGCAATTGTGTTGTGCCGCACATCGAATGCCGGCAGTGGTCAATTTCAATCACAACTCATTGATGGAAAGCCCCTCTATCAGCATGTCGCACAACGCGCAGCAAACGAATGGTCACATAAAGGCGAAGTCGCATTAGTAGTCGGCGCTACGTACCCTGCAGAACTTGCTGAAGTGCGAGCAATCGTTGGCGACATGCCGTTGCTGGTCCCTGGTGTTGGTGCACAAGGTGGAAGCCCCGAAGACGTGGTGAAGAACGGTGCCAACTCGCACGGCACCGGCCTGATTGTGAATTCATCTCGCGCCATTCTGTACGCGGATTCGGTTGACCCAATGCCTGCAGCAGCTCGTGTTGCCCGCGAAACTCGCGACGCACTACGCACCGCTAGGTAACTCACCCATTCAGTACCATGACCGATGTGAACCACTTTCCGCCAGTGATCCCATTTGATACATCTATCGACGTGTGGCGCATGCAAGTAAGCCACAGCCGCTCGCTCAGCATGCAAGAACGTACGCAAAGAGCTGAAGAGAAGACCCAGCAGATGGCACACACAGTCGACCAGGCCATCCGGCGCGCGCACCCAGAATTTTCTGAGTATGAGGTTCGACGAGAATATATTCGTCGCCGTCATGGAGACGCACTTGCTAGTGCCGCCGAGGCACATCTACGCCGCACCTTTCCATGAACATTGAAAGTCAAGTCCTTCAACGCGTTATTGATGCTTTAGAAAAGTATTCAATTCCATACGCAATTGTTGGTTCCACCGGTGCAAGCACGTGGGGGCTTGATCGCTCAACAAGTGATATCGACATGATCACGCTTGTCGATGGTGAGCATGCTGACGAGATTATCTCGCTGCTTGGTAACGAGGCTTTCTACGTACCTGAAACTGATGCGCGCTTCGCCTTGACCCACGGAGGGTCATTCAATGTTCTTCATCCCGAAAATGGGACAAAAGTTGATGTCTTCGTGGCGCCGCTAAATGACGAATTCGCCCAAATACGACTATCTCGTCGCGTTCGATCCCTCATTCATGGCATACCTGCTTATGTTGCCACCGCAGAGGACATAGTGCTCGCAAAACTTCGCTGGCGCCTGACTACTAGCTCAGAACGGCAATGGTCAGACTGCGCCGATTTGGTCGCCAGAAATTCATTGGATCGCGCGTATCTGCGTGATTGGGCAACTCAATTAGGACTTCTGCCAGACCTGGAGCGACTTCTCGACCAAGTAGATTCGCTCAGTTAACTGTGTAGTGCAGTTACTTCAATGATTCCGGGCTTAGCTCGCAATTCTTCAAGCACAACATTCGAGGTTTCATCGGTTGTCGCGATGACCATCAATGCTGTTCCGGGTGTAAGCGCACGGCCCACGTCCATGTCGGCGATGTTCACATTATGAGCACCCAACAGTGTCCCGACTAGTCCGATAACACCTGGACGGTCATCGTTACGAACAACCAACATGTGGTCAGACGGTGGAACGTCTGTCATGTGGTCATCGACCATGACTAGGCGCGCTTGGCGGCGAGGACCAACAAGAGTTGCAGCAATGCTGTGTGTTCCGGCACGCAATGTGATGAGGTTTACATAGTCACTGTTTGAACCCGAGTTCGTAACTTTGTTCTCCGTCACTGTCACCTTCTGCGCAGCAGCAATTTGCGGGGCATTCACGTATGTCACCGCGTCGTCATGGCGTGCCGAGAAGAAACCTTTCAATGCGCTGAGAGTAAGAATGCGTGTGTCGTAGCCAGCAATTTCACCGGTGGCAATAATTTCCAGCTCAGAAATATCTTTGCCAGCTGCTGATGAGAAGAGCCGTCCGAGACGTTCTGCAAGTGGCAAATATGGCTTCAAGGTTTCATTTGCGTCCGCAGCAGAGATGTTCACGGCATACGGAACGAAATCACCAGCAAGTGCAAGAAGAATCTGGTCAGCAATGTGATCGCCTGCGCGGTCTTGCGCCTCTGTTGTGCTCGCACCAAGGTGCGGAGTGACAACAATGCCAGGTACTTGAAATAACGGCGACTCGGTGGTGGGCTCTTTGTCGAATACGTCAAGAGCAGCACCGGCAATCACGCCATTCTTTACTGCTTCAGCAAGATCTGCTTCATTGATAATTCCACCACGTGCAACGTTGATTATGCGAAGAGAAGGCTTAGCTGTCGCCAGCATTTTTGCATCAAACAAGTTGATGGTGTCTTTGTTTTTTGGCAAGTGAACAGTGATGAAATCTGAACGTTTGACAAGATCAGTCAGTTCAGCAAGTTCAATGTTCATTGCACGAGCACGTTCTTCAGAAACGAATGGGTCAAATGCAATAACCCGCATGCCAAAAGCTGCCGCGCGTTGCGCCACCAATTTTCCAATACGTCCAAGGCCAACAACGCCGAGAGTCTTATCGAATAATTCGACACCTTCCCACTTGCTGCGTTCCCAACGCCCCTGCACAAGAGCTGCATGAGCCTGAGGCACGTTACGAGCAACAGCCAACAACATGGCCATCGTGTGTTCGGCAGCCGACACAATGTTTGACTCCGGCGCATTCGACACCATGACGCCACGTCGAGTGGCAGATTCAACATCAACATTGTCAAGACCAACACCCGCACGACCGACAACGACCAGATCGTCAGCAGCAGCCAACAAGGCATCGTCGACCTGGGTTGCAGAACGCACGATGAGGGCATGGGCACCCTTGATAGCCACCTGGAGCTGTTCAGGGGTGAGACCCACCTGCACATCGACATCGTGACCAGCGGCGCGCAATTTGCTGAGTCCGCTTTCGGCTAATTCTTCTGACACCAAAATTCTGGACATTTGTCAATTCTTATCGCTAGCGTCGTGGTTTGTGACATGGATTGAACAATCCGTAA
>JBIISL010000036.1:0-19075 GCA_044341035.1 Ilumatobacteraceae bacterium
AACTAGTTGCGACGAGATGCCTCCCTGATTGGGGTTGGCTTTTGCCAGTAACTCTTCAGCCTGACGCGCTTCGCTTGACGGCATAGCCATTTCCGTGTTGAAGTCTGGACCGATTGCTGAACTAGCGAACACCATGGCAATGGCCAGTGGAATCCAGATTGCAAAAACCACAATGCGCTTATGGCGCACACAAAGACGGGCAAGTGATGAGAGCATGGGGGGTCCAATTCAACGGGGGAGTAGTTCAAGGCTACGAAACAGAACACCGCGATGGCGACATGGCGGTACCGTTTCGGTAGATGGAAACACATGTCACACCGCCAAATACGCCTGAAGATCAGGTGTTGTCTGGGCGTATTACGCGATTAGATCGTGGGTGGAGCACGGTGCTGTTAGATACCGCAGAGACCATCCGGGTGCGCAATATTGGCGTAGAAGTCGCTGTTGGCGACATGGTGTCTGTTTCAGCGGATTTTGAACGTATAGATATGGTGCACCCGCGACGCAGTGCCCTGACCCGGCGTAACTCGTTTGAAGGTGCGCGCGGCATGCGTCAAATAGTTGCTTCAAATATCGACACTGTCTTTTTGGTTCATTCTGTTAACTCTCCACCGAACCAACGCAGGCTCGAACGTGAGTTGGTGCTGGCGTTTGACAGTGGAGCGACACCAGTTCTTGTATTAACAAAAATAGACACCATTAGTACTGAAGCGGCCGAAGCTGCTCGCGCAGTTTTTGCAGAAATTACTTTTGATGTTGATATTGCGTTAGTGAGTTCTGTAACTGGCGAAGGTTTAGAAAAGATTCGTGCATATGCACGACCACACACCACGATTGTGTTTATCGGGGCAAGTGGAGTTGGTAAGTCAACTTTGGTTAACGCGCTTGTTGGCTACGAGATACAACGCACAGCGGAAGTACGTGAAGATGATCAACGTGGACGCCATACCACTGTTGCAGCAGAACTGATTGAATTGCCTGGTGATGCGTGGTTGTTAGATACGCCAGGGTTACGTGCAGTTACTTTGTGGACAAGCAGTGATGGAATTGAACGTGCATTTCCCGACGTGTTTGGTTTGGCCGGTTCGTGCAGGTTTCGCGATTGCAAACACCTTGACGAACCAGACTGTGCTGTTACTGCGGCGATTGCGGCCGGAACTTTGCCAGCCGTACGTCTTGAATCAATGCGCCGTCTTGTAGCTGAAGAACTGAATGTTGAAGAAGAACAAACGGAACGAGAGCGTCAAGAAAATCGTCGCGGATTCCGAAAAGCCGTTAAACCGCCGGAATAGGGAATTGCAATCCGACGATTGCTCCACCACCGGCATTGTCTAAGACATATGCACTGGCATTGTGATCAGTAGCGAATTGGGACACGATTGAGAGGCCAAGACCAGAGCCAGGCATTGAACGTGTAGCGGTAGCTCTGTAGAAACGGTCGAACACAAGTGGCTTATCAGCATCAGAGATACCAATGCCTTTATCGCGAACTTCCACACGGAATGAGCCAACGTGGATTTCTATCTCGGAACTGTCGTTGGTGAACTTGATGGCGTTGTCGACCAGATTACTGAGAGCACGTTCAAGTTGATTCGGGCGGGCAATAACTGTTGTGCCAGGAGTTGCGTGAACAGTCACGGGTGCTCCAGAGCGACGAGAGGCTCGAGTAGCAACTTCGTGTGCAATATCTGAAAGGTCAATGGATTCGGGCTCTTCTGTAGTGCGGTTATCGATTGCCAATGCACTCAATTCAGCGCTGAGATCTGTAAGTTCGTCGACTTCTGCACGCATGTCTGCGAGGATTGATGTGCGGTCGGCATCTGACAAAGTGCCACGCTCTAGCAATTCAGTGTTCGCACGAAGGCTGGTTAAGGGTGTGCGTAGTTCGTGGCTTGCGTCTTGTACTAGTTGGCGCTGTCGTGCAACACTGCCACGCAAAGCCTCGAGCATGGTGTTGAAACTTGTCGCTAACTGAGCAACTTCGTCACGGCCAGACACAGTAATCGTGCGATCAAGGTCTTGGGTGGTGGCAATCGATTCTGCGGTGAGGGCCAAATCTTCAATGGGCTTACTGACACGACTTGCAAATAGCCAACCAAATAGTGCCGAGATGATGACTGCTATTGCTGCAAAAATTGGAAACCACACACGCATGCCATTACGAGCATTGACAAGTATCTGAGTATCTTTCGCAACTTGAATAAGGGAACCATCGTCTGCGAGAACTGTAAGCGTGCGGAATGAATGACGATCAATAACTGTTTCGGAACGGTGAATTCGTTTTCCATCAATGGAGAGTGATCGGTCTGCATCTGAAATCGGTAGACGTGGGTATTCGCGACGACCAACTATTTGTCCGTCCGGAAGAACTATTTGAGTAATCGCGTCTACTTCGGTTTGCATGATGGCTTGGTTGACTGGCCCAGGACCAAACGCATCATTCCAATTAAAGTTGGGCCGACTCATGATGACGAGAATGCGCGATGCTCGTTGGTCAAGTGATGATTTCACTTGATTCTCAAGTTGGCTAGAGGCAATGCGGTATGCACCAAAGCTCATACAGGTTGCCAGTACAAACATGAGCCCACCAGATATGAGTACGAATCGTGTGCGCAAGTTCATGACTGCTTCACCGTATACCCGACACCACGAACGGTAAACACAACTCGTGATTCATTGTTCTCTTCGGTCTTTCGGCGAAGGTACCCGATGTATACATCAAGAGATTTTGAATTTGTCTCGAAGTTGTATCCCCAGATTGTTTCGTAAATGGTTTCACGAGACACAACAATGCCTGGTTGTTGCATGAGTAGCTCAAGCAAGTCAAATTCGGTTTTTGTTAACTCAATAACACGTTCACCACGTTGTACTTCTCGCGTCAGCGAATTCAAAGTGAGATCTCCGACTCGCAACTGTGTACTTGCACCGGTTGGTTGTGAACGCCGAAGCAATGCACGACAGCGCGCTAGAAGTTCATCAATCTCAAATGGTTTAACAAGGTAATCGTCTGCACCTGCATCAAGGCCTGCAACGCGGTCACCGACTTCAACTCGAGCAGTCAGCAACAAGATGGGGATATTGATACCGCGATGTCGTGCTTCACGGCACACGGTGAGGCCGTCGGCAAAGGGCATCATCACGTCAAGTACCGCAAGATCAAAACGTGAACTGGCAAGAGCCTCAAGGGCTGCCTTTCCATCGTTCACCGCAGTGACGGTGTAATTCTCAAGCTCTAGGACGCGCTGAACTGCCTTGCGAACCGAGGAATCATCCTCGGCAATCAGTACTTTGCGGCTGTCCATGAGGATACGGTACCCATGATTTGCAACGGTTTGCCGTACCTTGGCCCAATTCTTGCTTTCCTCTTACCTTGCTCATGTTTACTTCTTACCTAGCCCCGTGAAAGTGGAGTCACGCCAGAACAACTCTGGAGTACACCCACAAAAAAGGAACATAGAACCATGAAGATCAAGTCACGTTTTACAAGAATCGCGGTGGCCTCAGGGCTCGTCGTGGCAACCGGAGCAGCCGTTCTCGGTATCACCGGCTTTGCAAGTGCACAAGTTGCTCAACAGAGCAAGGTTGTTGCAGTTGCACAAGCAACAGATCCAACACCCCCAGCAGAATCAAACGTTGCAACAACTGCAATTGATCCAACGACAGATGTAGCACCTGCTCCATCTGCAACACCTTCAGTTGTAAAGGCTGACAAGCCTTCTCCGTTGGCCACAGCTGCAAAAGTTTTGGGAATGACCGAAACAGAGTTAAAGACAGAGCTTCAGGCTGGTAAATCAGTTTCTGATGTTGCAAAGGCAAAGAACATTGACCTTGCAACAGTGAAAGCAGCTCTTCTTGCTGAGGCAAAAGCACATATTGATGCTGAAGTTGCTGCTGGAAAGCACACTGCAGCCGAAGGTGTAACAAAGCTTGCAGAAGTTACGTCACGTATCGACACCATGTTGACTACAGCTGGTTTGCCAGCACGTGGCCCACACGGTAAGGGCGGTCATGAAGGCAAGGGCGGCCCTGGCAAGTTCATGACTGCGACACTTGCAACAACATTGAAGTTGACACAAGAAGAACTGAAGACACAACTTCATTCTGGAAAATCACTTGCTGATGTTGCAAAGACACAGAATGTTGACATTGCAGATGTAAAGACTGTATTGAAATCTGATTTCTCTGCACACCTTGCAGAAGAAGTGACATCTGGTAAGCACACCCAAGCTGAAGCCGACGCGAAACTTGCTGAATTCACAACCAACCTTGACACCATGGTGAATCGTGTTGGACCAACAGGAGGCATGAAGGGCGAAGGTCGTGGACACGGCCCACGCGGTGGACATGGCCCAATGGGCGGACATGGCCAAATGGGACAGGGCGCACCGGCTGCACAGAACACTTCTGCTTCGGTATAACGACATCACACACCAATTGGTGTGATTTTCTCCCCCCAAGAAGGATCTCCGGGACTCACAATAATGTGAGTCCCGGTTTTCTTTTATCCGAGAACTACTGGTGGCTCGCGCATCATGGTTGCTGTTCCGTGCAAGGACAGTGACGGTAACCATCGCCCGAGAAGTGGAAACCGTTTCTTCATAGTGACATCAACCGTAACTAACCCTGTTGCATCATCTGTCGTAGTTACTGCAGAGACATGAGAGAGAGTGGCTACGGCACTTGCAGCTTCTGATGGGCTTTCAGACGTAATTGCTGATCGAACTGCGTTGCGAGCGATGTCATTGATTCGCAGAGAGTCGAGACATACCGACAACGTTGCGAGAAGCAAAAGAGCGCATAAGACAACCAGCGGTGCCATCAGTGCAAATTCAACAGTGGCCTGGCCACGATTGTTATGACGTGGTGTTTGATGCACGATCAAAGATGTCATTGAACACCGTGTCAAATAGTGAACCAATTTTTCCGGCGCCTCCGCCAGCAGTGGCCCATGCGATAACTAACAGGGCAATGATTGCTGCAACGAGCAATATGAGTGCATATTCGGTGGTGGCTTGGCCGCGAGAGCGTTTTAAAGAGTGGTGAAACATAATTTTTCTTTCGTTATTGGGTGACGGGGGGAAGCGAGATAGTGAGTTGACTGAGACTGGCCAGGACAAGGGGAGCAACGGACAACAAGAGAAATGACGGAAGTACACAGAGCACCAAGGGGATTGAAAGGCGGGTCGGTAATTGCCGAATGCGAGTATCTATTTGTCTACGCCGCTCAATGCGATGATCAGTGGCAAGTCGCGTCACCGTATCGAGAATTGGTAATCCGTCGCGTTCGGCTTCCACGATTGTGTGGCCAAGATTCTTGCCAGAGATCTGATGGGTTTCTGTCAGAGGAAGTAGAGCTTCTTCAAGTGGGGCACCAGCGCTAATGAGATCAGCTACAGAATTTCCGGTTGGTGACACTGTGCGCCATCGTTCGCACGCGTGAGTCATGGAAAGACCCGTGCGCAATGACACACACAGATGTTCAGTCAGTTCTCCGATGGAATCAGGTTCATCTCGGACAGCGCTGGAAATAAGTGTTGAGATCCACCTCCACCCGATTCGATTCAGCGCGAGACCAAGAAACAAGGGACATAAAACAATGGGGGACAACAGTGAGGATCGGAATTGTGGGCTAATGAAAAATGCTCCTGCCAGGAGAAGAAATGGCAATGCGGAAAGTAAGCGAGCCGATAGTTGTACCTGTGAAGCAGCAACTGTTAGTTCTGCCCTGCATGCGGCACGGTCTCGCAACACCGATGATGCGTGGTCAAGTGCGCTTGGTACAAAATTTCCGTGCACCATGGCAGATTCGAGTAGGGAAATACATTGCGCATCGTCACTATTCGCATCAGCAGATTCACGAGCATTGGCTAATGCTCTGTCACATGATTGCAACGTGGAAATACTGGTGTGCAGTAGCGACCAATACGGATGACGAAGTTGATGTCGTTGAATTCCTGTAATAAGCGAATCATGGGCTGCCATTCCGCTGCGGGTGGCCCGAGCCAGCGAGTCATACAGAGATGCGAATTCGAGCAACATGGAAGGTTCTTTTCGCCTACGGGGCAGCAATGTTTTTGGTTCTCGGTTTGACGTAGTGACCGGAACCGCGTTGCGCAAGCGACGCTGCGCTTCCGCAGAATCTGCAATACGAAAGACACGAGGTGTGGCCCACCACGTAAGCGCCATCGTTACGGAAAAGCCTGCCACTTGGTCAATCATGATCAGTAGACCGATACAGAGTGTGAAGCGTTGATTCACTGCAGCGAACAATCTCGCTAATTGAACGCCGCCGCGCAGAGACGCGATGTACAAAAACTATTGCGCCGACAGCACTATGAATAGTCGATACAGCCTGATCATGAGACCACTGTGGAGAATCACGAAGCACCATGGAGGCAAGGCGGTCAATGGTCTCAGTAGCAGAAGTTGCATGAACGGTTGACCAACACCCACGATGCCCTGAGGAGAGCGCTAACAACATGTCGACAACTTCTCCACCACGAACTTCTCCGACAATGAGTCGATCTGGTCGGAGGCGAAGCGACGCACGAACAAGTGCTTGCAGTGATACTTCACCAACACCTTCGGAGTTAGCTGTCCGCGTTTGTAGTTGCACCACATGAGGATGAGCGAATCGAAGTTCTGCTGTGTCCTCTACACAGACAATGCGTTCGGTGGGTGCAAAGGATTGACTGACGGCAGAGATGAGAGAAGTTTTGCCAGAGGATGTTGCACCCGCCACGACAACATTGATGTTTTGTTGCACAAGGTCGCGAATGATGTCGGTACACGCGACAGGGCCAAATGAAGCAAGCGGCAAAATGCGGCGAGAAAACTTTCGGATAGAAATAGTTGCGCCGCCCACGGCAACTGGCGAGATGACTGCGCACGCCCGTGAACCGTCTGAAAGTCGTGCATCAAGAATGGGAGACAAAAGGTCGAGCCTGCGGCCAGATGTGCGCGCAATGCGCTCGAGGCTGATGGTGAGTTCGTTGTCAGTGAGTTCGCCGACACGACGAAGACCGATTGCGTCTTCTACCCATACGTGTTTTCCACCCACGACCATTATTTCGCTGATGTCAGGGTCATCAATGTGTATCTGAAGTGGTCCGAGACCATGGTGCACGGCAGTTACGACAGTGTCATGTACGGACCGAATAATTGTTCGGCTCGTGATGGCAACATTCCGGCGTCGACAGCGCGACTAATTGATGCTGTGTATGGAATCTCACAGGTCACGGGCATACCGAGCACGTGTCCGACATCTTTTACAGTGAGTGCCCGACTTTCTTCGCACACCACAAATAACTGGGTTGGGCGCTGCATACGTGATGCTCGACGCAACGACAAGTAACACGGCTTAACCACCATCGTTACGTTGGTAACGGCACGACGTAGTTCATCTGGCAGGAAAGTGATTCCGGCGTCAATGACAATGTTCATCGGCAGGGTAGTGATTGCGTTAGCTAAATCTGACCAACGTGGTTGGCCTTCGACAAATGATGAGCCGCGATGAACAACAACAAGACCATTGTCGAATGGAGTTCCTAGCGTGACAAGCGCTTGAGCATCAGAGAGGGAACTTTCACTGAGCCAGTCGTTGACGCCTGGCGTCGTGGGTTCTGCCATGCCAGCCGCAGCGGGGACATCTCCGCAGAGATCGATAAGGACAGTGTTAGTGCCCTGAGCTGCCATAAGTAAGGCATAGGCAGTGGCGGTAACCGTGGTGCAGTTGCCACCTTTCGGTGACATGAAGATGGTGGACATTTGTGACTCCTGTTCGTCAGAAGCAATGTGTGCCGCAGCATCAACAAATGGAACTACAAATTCACCTCATTGCGCATTGGTTTACCAGCGACATAGAGGGCAAGGTTTTCAATAAAAATTTCTTCGCTTCGCGATTCAGATTGTTCTGACGCCGCTGAACTGTGAGGGGTGATGATGACATTGTCCATATTCCATAGTGGCGAATCAGTAGGCAGTGGCTCTGTAGCGAAAACATCGAGCGCTGCCCCAGCCAAATGACCTGATGTCAAGGCACCGATTAGTGAATCTTCGTCCACGAGTTCGCCACGACCAACGTTGATGAAATGAGCCCCAGGTTTCATGATTGCAAACATTTCCGCGTTGAAGATTTCATGCGTATCACTAGTGAGCGGCAGGGCAACCGCCACCCAATCGGCACGGCTGAGCACATTGGGCAATTGGTCGAACGAGAATGTGGGGCACGGTTCACTACCAGTAGGGGTACGCCGAATGGCCTCGACCTGCATATTGAGTGCAACGCCAAGTCGTGCAATTTCCACGCCGATTGGGCCCATACCAATGACTGCTAGTCGCGCGCCATCAAGTTCTGTAAAACCGTGGCGAGTCCATTCCCGGTTGTCTTGGTGTTGAAACCAAGCGCGGACATTACGGCTGAGAGCCAACATGTAGAGAACAGCTGTTTGTGCAATTGGCGAGGCGGTGGCGCCAGATGAATTTGTCAGACGAACGCCACGTTCCATTAGTTGCACAAAGAATGGATTATCTACGCCTGCAGAAAATGTATGCATCCAATTGATATTTTTTGCCTTCAAAATTGAAAGCACGATGCCGCGTGAGCGCTCTGGCCATAAGTCACTGGAATAGAAAACAGCATCAAGTGTTTCAATGACTTCGTCAGGAAGGACATCATTTCCTTCGTAGATAACGGGGGAGATTTTCGGGCCAAGGGCACGAATGGCTTCGCCGTGCCTTTCCCACACAATGTCACTAACTAACAAAGTGGTGAAGTCCTTTTGAGTCATTGTCATAGGTTAGGGAATACGAGTGCTGAGGGCATTACCGTTAGAGGATGCGCCTGATTTTAGGATTTCTCTCGGTCCTGTCTTTCCCCGTTCAACACATGGGTTCTGGTGACAGTGTGCAACCGCGCGACACCGTGTCGGTGATCGAATCAGTTGTGCCTGCATTGCCGAGCGGAGTAGTTGTTGACATCGTGGGGTCTGACACATTTGTTCGTGTGCGTTCTGTTGGTCATGACGTGATGATTACTGGCTACCAAAATGAGCCGTACATGCACATCACAACAACGGGTGATGTTTTTGTGAACGATGGCTCGCAAACAACTCTTATCAATGGGAATCGGTACGGCAATGTCGACACCAGTTCGTTTGTGGAAAGTCCCAACCCTGTCTGGCGAAAAATTGCCACCAACGGAACTGCCATGTGGCATGACCATCGTGTGCACTGGATGAGCCCGAAACAGCCTGCGCCAATTGACACTAAGGGCACCGTGGTGGCATGGAAAGTTCCGTTCAGTGTTGATGGGGTTGCAACAACCATGTCGGGAACACTTTTTTTGCGTGAGAAGGCAAGTGTGTTGTGGTGGACAATTGGGCTTATTGCACTGTTGTGCGCTGTTGCTTTATCAGTGCGTCGGCGAAAGGAATTTTTCATATTGACATTTCTCATGTCAATGGTTGGAGTTGTAGTTGGGGCAATGCAATTTGTTGGTTTGCCAGATGGTGCACGAATCACTCCACTGATACTGATGTTTTCAATTGGCGCTGCGATAGTTGCTGCAATGTCAATCTTTATGCAACGCCGCAGCAAGTCATCACAGCATGTTGCCGTGTCATTAAACGCCGGTGCCGGAGCAACCCTGGTTGTGTGTGCGTGGCTATGTGCAGATCAAGTGCGCGCAGCGTATGTGCCGGGCATTGACCAGGAATGGCTTGTGCGCATGCTGATACCTGCATTGCTTGGCATCGGTTTCGTAGCAACGATTGATGGCGTAACGCGCATTATGCGCAACACGATCGACTAATTACACGGAGAGAAGGTCGCGAGCACCGGTGTCTGATGACGGGTGACGCAACTTGCTCATTGCACGTGCTTCGATTTGACGAATGCGCTCACGAGTGAGGTTGAAGTGTTCACCAACTTCTTCAAGGGTGCGGCCTTCGCCACTGCCACCTAGTCCGAAGCGCAAACGCAAGATTTCGCGCTCACGTTCGTCGAGTGGCGCGAGCAAGCGCTGAATTTCTTCAGGCAGCAATGCCGTTGCAGCAGTTTCGAAAGGAGATTCAGCGGAACGGTCTTCGACGACGTCGCCAAGTTCAGCATCGCCGTCTTCACGCAATGGCTCTGACAACGACAGAGGCTCAGCAGCAAAGCGCAATGCTTCGGTGACTTTGTCTTCTGGCATCTCTACTTCTTTTGCTAATTCAGCAAGAGTTGCGGTGCGCCCAAACTTCAGTTCTAAGCGCGAGCGAGCTTTTTGCAAACGAGCAAGCGTGTCGCCAGCATGGACCGGCAGACGAATGGTTCGGCCGGTGTTTGCAATACCGCGAGTGATGGCCTGACGGATCCACCATGTTGCATACGTAGAGAATTTGAAACCTTTACGCCAGTCGAATTTTTCAACAGCATGCATAAGGCCCAAGTTGCCTTCTTGAATGAGGTCAAGAAGCGGAAGACCAGATGCTTGGTACTTCTTTGCAATAGATACAACGAGACGAAGGTTTGACTGAACGAATGCACGCTCTGCGACTTCGCCTTCACGAATTGCTTTGCGCAGTTCACGGCGCTTAGTGGCGGTAGGAGTCTTGATCTTTGCCATTTCGGCAACAGCTTCTTTACCGGCCTCGATGGCCTTGGCAAGACGCACTTCGTCGTCCTTGGTGAGTAGGGCATACTGACCGATGTCTGTGAGATACAGCCGGACGAGATCCTCTTCGTCGCGATCGACACGATCCTTTGCCACTCTTCTACCTCGCCTAAAACTTGCATCGACCACCGCTCGGGTCGAATATGGGCAGGCTATCTAGATGGGTGTCGGGTGCCACAGCCTGACCAAGAACATTTCGTCAACATCTGGCAGAGTATGAGGAATGGCTGAGAATAATCCCGAAAATGCTGATTCTGGCGAGGTAGAGCTGGTCATCGTCACGATGTCCTTTGACGCCTCAGATATGGGCTCCCTCGTCGCTGTCCTGTCCAAATACATCGTGCTGACCCGTATGGAACAGGGGTGCCGCAATGTGGACATGATCGTGTCTGACACTCGCCCGAACCGCATTTTGCTCATCGAAAAATGGGACTCACCAGCGACTCAGCAGGCTCACTTCGGTGGTGCCACCATGGTGGAAATGGCGAAGTCGTGCAACGGGATTTTGACTGGTGCTCCCGACATTGACATCTGGCAATCGATGAGCGCACACGACCTCATCTAATACGCAACCGATGCACACGCGATTCGGGTTGGGGCTACAGTTTTAGCCATGGCTAATCCATTACTCACAGACAAGGCCATGGGCCTTGGCAATCTTGACAAACAGAATGATTCGTGGGCTCCCCCCACCGTTCAACCAATGAATGATGGACCAGTGACTCGCTGGGATGGCGGCATCATGACCGTTGCGGGCACTGCAAGCGCCACCATGATGTTGCTAGTTTTGATTCTCGCGTCCGCAACAGTGACATGGCTTTCAATTGATGCGCCGGCTCCTGGTGAAATGGTACAAATTCCATTCGGTTGGGTTATCGGCGGATTCATTGTCGGTCTCATTGCTGTCATGGTCGGAAGTTTTAAGCCGCATCTTGCCCGTATTGCCGCGCCTATCTATGCGCTTGCTGAAGGTGTAGTTCTTGGCGCAATTAGCCGTGCGTATTCAGAGCAGTACAACGGCATCGTGTTGCAAGCTGTTGGCGCAACACTTGGTGTGTTTGTTGTGATGTTGCTTCTGTACCGCAGCCGCGTCATCAAAGTCACAGATCGCACACGTCGAATTGTTATGGGCGCAATGATGGGACTCATGGCGTTCTATTTGGTGTCATTCATCATCGGAATGTTTGGCTCAATGCCGTCATTCATCAATGACGCGAGCCCAATGGGAATTGCATTCAGTTTGTTCGTTGCAGGACTTGCTGCATTTAGCTTGGCACTTGACTTCGACATGATTGAAAAGGGCGTAGCAAATAAATTGCCAGCGCATATGGAATGGTTTTGTGCACTTGGTGTCGTAGTGACACTGGTGTGGTTGTACCTAGAAATCTTGCGCTTGTTGTCGAAACTACGCGAGCGTTAAAGACGCCGCCTTAGGCGGTAACAAATGTGTTGGCGCTGAGTGCGCTTAGTTCTGCCCACGTGGTGGCTGGTGAATTCCAGACAGTTTCAAACACTGCATCAACTGCATCGGAAAATCCGTGACGATTGCGAAAGTTGTACACCCAGGCTTGCTTGTTTACTGCAATGTCCATGTGCGCAATGCGACCCATGATGTAGGTATCCCAGATGGCTGCTTGTGGCAATGACAATTCTTTGTCAGCCGGGGCATCTGCAAAGCCACCCCGTAACCGATCGCGTGCACGTAACATGCCGCGCGCCAACGTGATGGTGGTATTCAGTTCACTTTGCTGACGTGGCCGACGCGTATCTTCCAGTGCGCCAGAGTGTGGCGCAATAGTGATGAGCGAATCAGTGACGTCAACGTCGATGCGCGTTAACGATGAGTTCTCATTGATTGCAATAAGAACATCAATGTCATCGAGGCCAAGCTGAGTAGCCATGTGCTCAGCGATACGCGCGGTGTAGGCGGTATCGAAAGCTACGAAGTTATAGGTGTCTGGGGTGACCGTTAGGGTCATGATTAGTTAGCTACTGCAGCTTGCTTCTCGCGAAGTTGCGCCTTGCGCTCATTGAGTGCTTGCATTCCGAGGTCTGCAATATGGTCGTTTTCATCTTCGGTGAAACCAGCAAGTTCGCGGAATCGGCGGGCGATTGCAAAGCTTGATTCTTCAGAGTCGCTGCGGCTTCCGCCGTACGAGAACATCTTGTCAACAATGCCCTGGAACTCCAACGCCTTCTTGCGACGCTCAGGATCGTTCTCTGTAATTTTACGCAACCAGTCGCTGCCCATCTTCACGTGAGTTACTTCGTCTGCGAGCATCCAGTCTTCACAGAATTCAAGGTATGGGTCGCCAGCGATTTCGCCGAACTCTTTCATGGTGGTGAACACGTCAATTGCAAGACCTTCGAGCGCGCGGTTTACGCCAGCAAGACGCAACACAGGGTCGTTCGAGCATGCAGCTTGGAAGAGCACTGTGTTCTCGGCGTATTGACCGATCTCGCTTCCCATCCACTCGCTGAGCTTCAAACTGATTTCAACGTGACGAGCTTCGTCCCATGCTTGGCGAGCCATGTCGAGTTTTAATTCGAATGGTGCTTCTTCACCAGTGGTGAAGTCCCAGCATGTACGGCCAGCACCTTCAAGCGCCTGAATTTCACCAACGAAAATGCCGTGCATCAATGCACGTGCAGCTTCGCTTGCATCAGGTCGTGCAGGTGTGAGGCGATTTGATTTACGCGATTTTTCAGCTTCGCCAATCAGCGCATTACGGCCATCGGCCATGCGATCTGCTTGTGTGATTTGGTTGAAACGCTCATCGCGTGCCAACTCTTCAACGGGCATGAATTTTTTCATGACAGTGCTCCTTGTGGTGCTTGTGTGTTGATTCCGATGCTTCCGTGACCAGCGATACCGCCAGCCTCAAGCATAAGTTTTTCGAGCTTTGCCTGGTGAGCAGCAGCGCGATCGACGTGGTCTGGAGTTTCGAGTAGCGACTGGATGAGCATTTCGCCATCGCGCCAATCTTCGAACTCGTCTTGCAAAATAAACTTCAGTGACCGAATGGTTGGCATGTCGGTTATTTCACTGGTGTTGTTCAGGTGATATGTGTATGCCGAAATGAAGTGGGGGATATACACGCGGTACACGCCAACAAGTTTTTCAATGGTGAGACTTGCATCCTCTGGTTCGGTCATTGCATCAACAAAACGAACGAGTGCATCGTTGGCCGGAACAGTGAGGCGAGCTGGGTTCATTTCGCGAAGTTCTGGCAACCGCTTGTGCCAGAGTTCTGCGTGCCATGCGTGCTTGTAGCAATGAGTACCAAGGCGAAGTTTGATGTCGAGTTCGGGAACAGTTGCGATCCAACCGCCAAGAACTTCAAACAATTTTGTTTCGGCCCATTTGTAATTGCCGACGCGACGTGCAGTTTCTTCAACACTGAAACTGCCTGGCAGTTCGCGGCGATCCCACGGAGCAAATGATGCTCTCGGTTTAGTTGGATCTGCCACGGTTACTCCTCGTTCTTTCAGTTACTTGTACAATACAATTAACTGTTCGATTACTTCCTAGATTCTAACCTCTGGACTCGCGTAAAGCGAGACGTAGGTCACAATCATGGGTTATTGCGGCGAGCCGTTGGCCGAGCGGCAAGAAGGTCTGCGCTCAGCGGTTGGCCGGTGACTTCGTCCACCCAATAGGTGTCGTTATCAAGGCGGGAAAGAGCTGCATCAACATCAGCCAGATCACGCTCGATGGCATCGAGGTCAAGGGGGCTTATGTGTTCGCTCATGTCCCCATCGTAGACAATCGGCGGACTACTGGGCGAAAGGTTCCGTAAGTGGCTTGTAGCGTCATCGGAATGAGTTTCCCCTTTCCTCCACTTGACGGTTCTGCACAAAAGAATCAGAAATTCCCATCGGCCCCTGAAATGGGTATTGATCCGACGAAGCGTTACACCGCGACGATGGAAACATCAATGGGAACTTTGGTCATTGCACTTGACCCAATCAAGTCACCAAAGACCGTGAACAGTTTTGTGTACCTCGCTGCGTACCACTACTACGACGACATTATTTTCCACCGCATCATCAAGGGCTTCGTATGCCAAGGCGGAGACCCAACAGGAACCGGACGCGGTGGCCCTGGTTACCAGTACGCAGACGAGTTGCCAAAAGCTGGGCAGTACCAAATTGGTTCGTTGGCAATGGCTAACGCTGGTCCGAACACAAACGGTTCCCAGTTCTTTCTCATCAGCGGACAAAGCGGTGTGCAGTTACCTCCGTCGTACGCATTGTTTGGTCAGGTTGTCAAAGGACTTGAAGTTGTGGAAGCAATGCAGAACGTTGAAACAGATCGCAGCGACAAGCCACTGGTTGATGTTGTCATCAAGAGTGTCACGGTCACTGTCGCAGACTGATATCAATCATGATTCGTGTTTCGACACGAATGAAGATTTAGTTAGGCAGTTGGCGTAACGAAATCACCAGAAGTAGCCCACCGAATCGTGGAAGAGATGAGTTGTCCGATTGGTTTGACAACAAGCTGTTCTGTGACTGGTAAGTAGGGCAAGCGGAAATCAGCACGAGCCCATGTAGGAAGAATTGCGATTGCAGCTGCTGCAATTAGTGAATATGGAATACGTGCGGCAAGGTCAAGCGGTGGAGTGAGCAATAAGTACTTTGCCGCGTCGCGTGATTCTGTAGTGCCGCGTAGTTCAGGGCGAAATTGTGCAATCTGATCTTTGAGTCCTTGTACCGATGTTGGCGGCGCTGGTACTCCTAGTTTGCGTGCGATAACTGCCATGTCTGCAACGTACGCGTCGTACCCCGCAGTGTCTAATGGTGTTGCACCATATGCCTGATGCGCACGCATGAAACTGTCAACTTCAGCAACGTGCACCCAGCGCAAGAGGTGTGGGTCAGACGCGGAGTACTCACGGCCATCGCTAGCGGTTCCTTTGACTCGCTTATGTACGTTCACCACAATGTCGACTGCACGTTGTGCAACATCAGCTGGTGCGAACGATGTTGCAGCCACAAAATCAGCAGTGCGTTGCAAACGACCCCACGGGTCTCCGCGATAGTCGGAATGTTGAGCTACGCCCGCCATTGCTAACGGGTGAAGAGATTGAAACAGAAGAGCTCGCATGCCGCCAATGAACATGGACGAGTCTGAATGCACGATATGCAGGGGCGACGACTCAGAAAACCATCGAGGGCCTGTCGCATTCATGATGGCATCACGCTTTTCCTCGGCGTTATCGCCGATGACCCGGTCACGAAGGGCACCCGCAATAGCCAGGCGAACTGATTCGACTCGGTCTGAAACTGTTGTGGGGACTGCAGGCATGTCTCTATCGTGCCATCCACAAAGGGGAATTGCACGGCGAATGCGTCACAGGATGGCTACCTATACGCTTTCCACTGTGACCGATGCACCAGTCCCAGCAAGCCAATCTTCACGGATGCCGCGGTGGGTACCGCGTGCCGTAGTGATCTTTTGGATGGGGTTCATTGGCACCCTTGTTCTGCGGTTCACATTTCACCGTTTGAACAATTTCCTCATTCTTATGTTGGTGTCTTTGTTTATTGCGTTGGCACTAGAACCGGCAGTAAACAAACTTGTTGCCAAAGGCAGGGGTCGTAAAGCATCGACAGGAATGTTGCTAGTTGGGCTTGTCGTAATCGTGATGACGTTCGTAGGGGCAGTGGGCACCATTGTCGGGCAGCAATTGGCCGACGTTTTGTCGAACAGCGAACAGTATGTGAATGACACTGTAAAAATCTTGAACGACACATTCGGAACCCAGATCGATGCCGCATCGGTGAACGAGAAAATTAGTGATCCGAAGGGGCCAGTTCAGAATTTCATCGATTCTCAACAAGACAAAGCGTTTAATCTTTCGGTGCAGGCTCTGGGCGTTTTATTCCAGATGTTTACTGTGTTGTTGTTTTCGTATTATTTAGTTGCAGACGGACCACGATTACGACGGTCAATTTGTTCTCGGTTGCGTCCTGAAAAACAGCGACAAGTTTTGCATGCATGGGAGTTAGCGATTACCAAAACAGGTGGGTACCTGTACTCGCGTGCACTGTTGGCAGTCATCTCCTCGTTCTTTCACTGGATTGCATTTCAAGCCATTGGTATTCCCGCACCAATCGCGATGGCGTTGTGGGTCGGATTCGTATCGCAATTCTTGCCAGTCATTGGTACATACATCGCAGGCGTGCTGCCAGTGGTCTTAACTTTTGTTGAGTCACCAATTAAGGCTCTCGTTGTAATCGGTTTCATTGCGGTGTATCAACAATTGGAGAATTACTTGTTTGCACCGAAGGTGACGGCACGAACATTGGAGCTGCATCCTGCCTTGGCATTTGGTGGTGCGCTAGTAGGTGGTGCGGTGCTTGGTCCGGTCGGTGCAATTCTGGCGTTACCTGCTGTTGCGATGGGCCAAGCTCTTGCGTCGTCATGGGGAACGCGTCACGAAGTGATTGATGACCCGCTGACATTTCTGCAACCCCCAAAACCAACTCGAGCCAAACGAAACTCTCGAAAGAAACCATCGGCGTGACAGGGGTAATCCCTTCACAGTTCGTACCTGTCGCTGTCGTTTCAAGAAGCGACGTGGATGAGAGCGTTCACTTCGGAGCAGTTGTATGTCTCAATTCGGCGGGTGACATTGAGTTTTCGCTCGGTGATCCGCACATACAAATATTTCCGCGTTCCTCCACAAAGCCAATTCAGGCACTCGCGATGGTGCGTTCTGGTTTATCGCTATCGCCTGAAAAATTGGCCCTTGTGTGTTCTAGCCACAATGGCGAACCCATACACCAACAGACTGCACTTTCAATCTTGGCGGAATTTGGGCTTAATGAAAGCGCACTAGGCAATACGCACGATTACCCCATGCATACCCATTCTGCACATGATGCAATTCGTGCCGGACTTCCGAAATCTGCGTTGCAAATGGGATGTAGCGGAAAGCATTCCGGCATGGTGGCAACATGCGTCATTAACGGTTGGTCGATTGAGAATTACCTAGATCAAGATCATCCATTGCAACAAGTAATTACTCGCACAGTTGCAGACGTGACTGACCATGATGCTTTTGCGATTGGAATTGATGGCTGTGGTGCACCAGCCCATGTTATTGAACTTGTAGGGCTTGCTCGCGCAATGCGTGCAATGGCTACAGGTGCTGCCGGTGAATCTGGCACACAGATTTATACAGCAATGTCAGAGTTTCCGTACATGGTGGGCGGCAAGGGGCGCGATGTCACCACCATTGTCTCGGGCATAAATGGTTTGTTTGCAAAAGATGGGGCAGATGCGGTCTACGCAGCTGCGTTACCAGATGGTCGAGCTGTTGCATTGAAATTGTCCGACGGTCATGGGCGTGGAACGCCGACTGTACTTCTTGCAGCACTGCAGAAACTAGGAGTTGATATCACTCGCGTTGATAACAGCATTGTGGAAATTGTGTACGGCCATGGCAAACCAGTGGGCTCAGTTCGAGCAATCGGGTTTGATTGAGATGGCTATTCCATTCGTGCCCCGCATTGATGATGCACCGTATGCAGAGATCACGCAGGTGTCACCGCTGATTCAGCGAGTGATTGCAAAGAATCCTTCAAAGTTCAGCTATCACGGAACAGGTACATACATTTTGGGTACCAATGATGTTGTTGTCATTGATCCGGGCCCGAAGCTTGATAGTCATCGCGATGCACTACGCATTGCACTTGAAGGCAGAAACGTTGTTGGAATTGTGGTGACTCATTGTCATTCAGACCATTCACCGCTGACGGAATGGCTACACAGTGAAACAGGCGCCACAAGATATGCCATTGGGCCTCATCGCGTGTATGAAGGTTTCACTGAAGAAGATGATCATGATGCGTCTGAAGACGACCCAGAAGATGCAGTTAAATCTGAAGAAGAAAAAGAAACGACAGATCTTGCATTTTCACCTGATGCCGCAGTCGTTGACGGCGAGAGATTTCTTGCCACCAAAGAATTCGCACTTACTGCTGTAGCGACTCCTGGGCACACATCAAATCATCTATGTGTCGCTATGGATACTGAAGGTGCATTGTTCACGGGTGATCATGTAATGGGTTGGTCAACCACAATTGTGTCTCCGCCCGATGGTGATATGCGCCAATACATGGATTCAATGCGCAAAGTCATTGCTAGAGACGATCGTATTCTGTGGCCAACACATGGTGGGCCGGTGACAGACCCACACCCATTTCTTGTCGCGTATCACGAACATCGATTAGAGCGTGAGCGACAGATAGTTATTCAGATTGCAAATGGCAACAACACCATCCCGGGAATAGTCAAAGTGTTGTACGCAGCTATTGATAAAAAATTGCATCGTCCGGCTCGTCGCAGCGTGTGGTCTCATCTGCGAAAATTGGTGGATGATGGTGTGGTGGCTACTGAAGATGGCGGAG
>JBIISL010000037.1:0-18874 GCA_044341035.1 Ilumatobacteraceae bacterium
AGTCTGGGGCGTGGTCCTTACACCTTGATCGGAAACTCAGTCGGCGGGTTTGCTGCCATTCGCACTGCGGCCCGCCATCCTCACCTCGTGAGCAACCTCGTCCTCGTCAATCCGGGTGGGTTCACTCCACGTTGGCCAACAACATTCTTGGCGTGTCGGCTATTCGGCTGGGACAGATTCGCACCCTTTGCGATGCGTCTCCTTCCGCGCCTATACCTCAGGCGCCGCACGGCGAATGTTGACGCAATCCGTACGGCCATGGCAATCGCCTCGCAATCCAAGGCACAGGCTCAAACATTTGCCAAGGTGTGGCGGAGTTTCACGGACAAGAACCACAGTGCTTCGCCGGATGCCGTGAACGTCGACGTTCCAGTTCTTCTTGTGTGGGGCACCCAAGATCCTGTCCTGCCTTGGATGGTCGATGGCCGTCGCGCGAGAAAGTCGCTTCGTCACGCGCAAGTGGTGAAGTTGCACTGCGGGCATCAGGCGTTCGCTGAGATGCCCAATCAGTTCATGGGATTGTTGCGAGAGTTCCTCGGTTGGAAAGAAGAAGTGCCGTCGTGAGTGCTCAGTTCGTATCTTCTGAATCCGGTGAATGGTTCGACAATCCCGACGGAGCCGGAAAGTTCCGACTCCTCCGTCTGCACGACGATGGCGGTGCCACAGTTGAGGTGCTCATGCAAGCCGGTACGCGGGGCAAGGCCCACCTCCATCCCAAAGGTGAGGAGCTGTTCATGATCGAGGGACATGTTTCGATTGGAGGCCAAGAGCTCGGCCCTGGTGATTACTTGTACACCCCTCCCGGAGCCTGGCACTTCGCTGCTGCAAGAACGGACTGCCGATTTGTTCTTGTCCTCCCAGCGCTTCCGGAGTATCGATGAACGAAACAGTTCAGCGCCGTGGTCCGGGTTCGCGGGCAGGAGGAAATCATCCGACGCGAATCGAACTTCTGCGTGCCGCAATCAATCTGGCAGAAACCGACGGGCTCGACACCCTCACTATCGGTGCTGTCACTAACGCAGCAGGCCATGCAAAGGGCACGTTCTACGTTCACTTTGATGATCGGACTGAGTTGCTCGTCGAGATGCATCGAACCTTCCACCGTGACTTGTTTTCGCACATCGCGGAGGTTGTTGAGTCCGAGAAAGACGGCCCGACAAGGGCCCGTGCAAGGATCACCTCATTCCTTGACGGTTGTCGCCAACAAGTCGGGGTACGGTCAATGCTGTTCCAGGCCAGACACGATCCGGTCATCGCAGACCTCGCGCGGCAAAGAAATGAAGAGGCTGCAAAGGCATTGTCATCCGACATTCGGGACAAGGTCAACACGCCCTTCGAAACCGCGGCACTCTTGGTTAGTGCGACTATCGAAGTAGCAGGCCGAGAGTTGGAAGCCGGACGAAGACTCCCGCGCATGCGCTCGGCCCTGCTTGCGATGGTTCCTCACTAACTTCTGTTGATCAGGCCCGCTTCAGGTCGGTGACAACGCCACCAGCGACACGCACGATGTCATTCGGGTTCGCACCGAAGTTGTCGTTCCACGTTCCCGCAGCAGCCCACACCTCGTCGTACTGCAACAAGTCGGGATCAACGAACACACGCAACTGTGTGCTGTGACCAAAGGGAGGCACGCCGCCTATTGCATAACCAGTGGCTTCGCGTACTGCATCGGCATCAACACGCTTGCACTTTGCGCCACCAGCCGCGACGGCGAGCTTCTTTTCGTCTAACTGATTCACTCCGCTGACAAGGGCCATCACGATTTCATCGTCGACGCCGAACACCAGGCTCTTCACGATTTGGCCAACAGTGACACCAATGGCGTCGGCTGCGTCTTGCGCGGTCTTTGTGCCTTCAGGAAACTTGCGCACTTCAATCTCTAGGCCGGCGTCTTTGGCTGCCTGCGTAACCCGGGCAACGTTGGGGTGAATTTTCTCGTCCGACATAAATGCCAGCCTACGACCGTCTACATTGTGCTCACCATGTTTAAAAACACGTTCAAGACAACAATCCTTCTCGCCTCAATGGGTGGACTCATTGTGGCAATCGCCGGGATTCTCGGCGGCGGTAGTTCTGGCTCAGTGATGATTGGACTCATAATGGCCCTCGTCATGGTCGGTGGGTCGTACTGGTTTAGTGATTCGCTTGCATTGAAGTCCGCAAAAGCCCAAGTGATTACAGAAGCTGACCACCCAGAGTTCTTCGGCATGATTCGTGACTTGTCACAGCGCGCCGGTTTACCAATGCCGCGCGTTGCGGTCTCCCCTGCTGATCAACCGAATGCATTTGCGACTGGACGTGGACCAAACAAAGCAGTGGTGTGCGCAACGACCGGGCTCTTGCAGTCAATGACACGTGAAGAAGTTGAGGGTGTGATGGCGCATGAGTTGATGCATGTGCGCAATAGAGACATTCTGATTGGTTCAGTAGCTGCCGCTATTGCAACCGCTATTTCTTCGATTGCTCAAATGGCAATGTTTGCCAGCATGTTTAGTGGCGGCGGAGGTCGCAATGACGAAGATAGGGCTAATCCGTTGGCCATTCTGCTCATTTCGCTCGTTGCACCAATGGCTGCAGGTCTGATGCAAATGGCTATTTCTCGTAGTCGTGAATTCGAAGCAGACCGTGGTGCAGCAGAACTTCTTGGCACAGGACAAACTCTTGCTACAGCACTAGAAAAGATCGAAGTACTCGCGATGGCAAAGCCAATGATGGTGGCACCAGCGCAAGCTCAGGCATACATTCACAACCCACTTGCTGAAATGCACGCTCGTCGTGGAAGCGGAGTGAATGTGTCTCGCTTGTTCTCAACTCACCCCGCTACAGACGAACGTGTTCGTCGCTTGCGGGCAATGACTTTCTAGTCAGCTACTTCAGCAGGGCCACTGGCTGCAAAGATCAGTGCACCAACTAACGAGATACACCCCGCTACCAGATACGGCGCGGTGTACCCACCCGAGGAATCTCGAATTGTGCCGATGAGAATTGGTCCGATAGCTGTTCCCGTGAGAGATACCAAGCCCGAACGAGCAGAGATGCGTGGGTAATCCTTTACGCCAAAACGTTGTGCGATGAGTAACGACTGCATCATGAGAACGTTCCCGACCATTGCGCCAAAAAGTCCGATGGCGAGCATGAGCGGAATTGTGCTCTCCATTTGTCCGATCAGAATGATGCCGATACCTTGCATGACCGCAATGAACACCATGAACTTCGCCAATGGAAACTTCGGAATGATGCGACCACCAACAAGGCGAAACACCACGCTTGCTCCGGACAACACCGATGTTGCAAGAGCTGCTGTGCCAGGAGACGTGCGTTCTTCTACAAGTTTGACGATCTGTTGAATAGCTCCGACTTGGCTGCCCAAGACCAGCACAAATCCGATTGTGACAACCCAAAAGAACTTGGTTCGCATTGCATCAGCAAGAGACACGCCAGGCATATCAACAATGTGATTTTCTGGCTTCGGTTGACCATCAGGCATCCAGTTCAATGCCAATGGATCAGGACGAATAAGTAAGTACGCAGGAACACACATACCGACAAACCAAATGAGCGCAAGGTACGGGCTTGCCCCGCTCATCTCTTTGGCATCGATCAACTTCTTGATGATTGGTGTCAGGACCACACCACCCATTGAAAGCCCTGAAGACGCTGCGGCGATTCCTGACGCACGCTTTGTGTGGAACCAGCGCGTAACAACAGTGGTTGCCGTTGTTAAACCGCTACACGACCATGCAACTGCGAATACTCCGTACACCACAAAGAGGTGCCATTTCTCCGAGACATGACCCAACATGTACAACGAGCCTGCACCGATGACAGCGCCCGTGTAAATGAGAATACGCACATCGAATTTCGCAATCAGGCGAGCCACCAACATATTGGTAATACCGCCGACTAAGAAAAAGAAAGTTGTTGCGATGGAGAGAGATGAGATCTTCCAGCCGAGTTCTTTCGAAAACGCATTGAGATACACGGACATTCCGTAGAACCCAAGTGCCGAGCTAAAGAAAAGAATCGTGAAGCAGCCGCCAACGACCCACCAGCCAGGAAAGGCATCTTTCTTGCCCAGATACACGCGCGTTGCAGTCTGTGGCATAGAGCCCCCGTTCCGAGGGTCACCTTAGACGAGAGTGTTGATCTGCTCCGCTAGTGAAGAATCTCGCTGAGTGACACAACCTTTGTCGTGAGATGTGAGAGCGATTGTCACGGTGTTGTAACTGTTTGACCAATCGGGGTGGTGATCAGCTGCTTCTGCCATATTTGCGATTGCTGTCATGAAGGCAAAAGCCTCTGTGAAATTGGTGAATGTGAATTCACGACGCAATGCATTGCCCTCATGGCGCCAGCCATTAGGAACAGCGACATTGCTCATACGAAGGCTGCGTAGCCGTCAATTTCCAATTGGTCAGCAAGTTCTGCACCACCGCTAGCAACAATGCGACCCGACACCATGATGTGCACAACGTCTGGCTTTAGTTCTTCAAACAAACGAACGTAGTGAGTAATAGCTAGAACTCCGAGATTGCTTTCGTGTGTTGCTGCTTCGACGCGGCGAGCACAGTCACGCAATGCGTCAATGTCGAGACCAGAGTCAAGCTCGTCGAGAATCGCGAACTTTGGCTCAAGCACTCCGAGTTGCATTGTTTCGTTGCGCTTCTTTTCGCCACCGGAAAGGTCAACGTTCAGTGCGCGAGTAACAAGATCAGGGTCCATGTTGATGCGTAGGGCTTCTTGCGTAATGCGAGCAGCCATACCTTCAGTTCCACGATGACGTGCTGTAAGAGCTTCGGCCATGACTTGGTCAGCGTGAACTCCTGGCACTTCAGTTGGGTACTGCATGACTAGGTGCAAGCCAGCAATGGCACGTTCCCAAGTTGGTAACGCAAGCATGTCGACACCGTCCAGAGTGACTGAACCGGCAAGCACTTTGTAGCCAGGCTTACCCATGATGACTGCAGACAATGTGGACTTACCAGCACCGTTTGGCCCCATGATTGCGTGTACTTCGCCAGACTTCACAACAAGGTCAATGCCTTGCAAGATTTCTTTGCCGGCAACTTCGGCGCGAAGGCCTTTGATTTCAAGAGTGCTCATGACTTTGCCTTTTGTGATTCAACAATGACTTCGTCATTGACAACTTTTGCTGAGTACACAGCAACTGGTTGAGTGGCCGGAAACGTATCCGGCTGGCCTGTAACAAGGTTGAAGGCGCTTCCGTGCTTGATGCATTCGATTTGTTTGGTGTCACACCACACCATTCCAAGCGACAATGAAATGTCAGCGTGGCTGCATGTATCGGCAATGGCGAACACTTCGTCTTCAATGCGAACAACAGCTACAGCGACTCCGTCGACCATGACCTTGTGGGCAGTGCCCGATTCAAGTTCAGAGAATTTTGCGACAACGGTCATGATGCCACTTCGTTTTCTGGGTTGAGTTTGTGGTTTACAGCGGTGCGCAGCATCTCAACGTCTGCAAACTTTGGCAAACGATCAATAACTTCGTTGAAGAACCCGAACACGATGAGGCGTTCTGCAATTTCTGGCGGCACTCCGCGGCTTTCCAAGTAAAACTTCTGCTCTTGGTCTACTGAACCAACGGTGCTTGCATGACTGCACTTCACTTCATTGGTTTCAATTTCAAGGTTCGGCACGCTCTCGGCCCATGCGCCTTCACTGAGTGTGAGGTTACGGTTCGTTTGAAATGCCTGTGAGTGAGCAGCATTTGGCTTGATGTGGATCAGGCCGGTGTACACACTGCGAGCAGTGTCGCGTACGGCACCTTTGAACAACAGGTCACTGTGGGTGCGAGGCGCTTCATGAATTTGCAGAGTGCGGAAGTCGTGCATCTGTGTGCCGCCTGCGAAATACAGAGCCACTTGCTGTGCTGATGCACCTTGTTCTACAAGACGCACTTCGGTACGCATACGCGCATAGTCGCCGCCAAGGGCAACTGTTGCAAGGCGGGTTGTTGAGTCACGATGACCAGCTGACTGCTGATGACCAATTTGCCAGGTGTTCAGACCGAGTTGGTTAATGGTGAGGTAGTTCACGCGAGCTGATTTACCTGTACGCACTTCGAGAACTGGCACAACGAGCGAGTGAATGTTGTCGTTTGAGATGAATGTTTCAATGACAGTGACTTCTGAGTTCTCTTCAGCATCAATCACGAGGCGCGGGTATGCAACAACGCCGTCTGCTTCAAGATGGTGAACGATATGAATCGCGCCTTCAACAACAACACCCTTTGGAATGCGTAGTGAAATCACGTCAGCATTTGCGCCATTGAGTTCAGCGAAAATGTCTGGGTTTGATGTCATGGCGATGCCGGCCAAAGACTCGGTAACGCGAACTGAATCGGCACCGACAGTGTCTGTGCGCAGATGTCCGTGCTTGTATGCAGACATATCAAGTTCAGCGATGCGGCTGTAGCGCCAGATTTCTTCGTCAGTGCTTGGCATGACTATTGCGGGGGTTGCGTTCATGTGATTTTTCTCTTAGGACTTCTTGCGTCGCCACCAGCGGGGCTTGGCATTTTTTTCTTTGTCTACTTCTTCCAAGATGGAAGCGCCCATGGCGTTAATGATCTCTTCTGCTGCATCTAAAACAGCTGCTGCTGACCCGTCGTCTAGGCCGGGGACATCGCGCGGAGTTGGCGGCGGCACAACACTGCCGTGCGCCCATGCAACATCAGCCAAACGACGCTCGTAACCATCACACGGTTCCGGACAACGCCACGGCGCATCGGGAGCCTTGTCAAGGTTGCACTTGCGTACAGCATCTCCGGTCGCATACGTGCGACTTTCAAAGTGCTTGCATTCTGTGCGCATTGACATGATGAATCCACGGCGTGATCAGCCGATGGAACCTTCCATCTGCAATTCAATGAGACGGCTCCACTCAACTGCATATTCCATTGGCAATGTGCGGGTAACGGGTTCAATGAATCCGTTCACCACCATGCTCATGGCTGCTTCTTGAGTGAGTCCACGACTCATGAGATAGAACAACTGCTCATCGGCAATCTTTGACACTGTTGCTTCGTGACCGATCTCTGCGTCTTTTGCGCCCACTTCCATGTACGGGAATGTGCGGCTTTCGCTTTGGTCGTCAAGAATCAATGCATCACACTGAACGTGGCTCTTGCAGCCGTATGCGCCTTCGTCAATACGTACGAGTCCGCGGTATGCAGTGATACCGCCGTCTTTACTGATTGACTTCGAGACAATCTTTGATGTGGTCTCTGGAGCTGCGTGCACCATCTTTGCGCCAGCATCTTGATGCTGACCAGCACCTGCATACGCAACAGACAACACTTCACCAGTTGCTTTTGGTCCCATCAAATACACGCTTGGGTATTTCATGGTGAGCTTTGAACCGATGTTTCCGTCGATCCACTCCATGTGGCCTTCTGCTTCAACGCGAGCGCGCTTAGTAACAAGGTTGTACACATTTGGTGACCAGTTCTGAATAGTTGTGTAGGTCACGTGAGCGCTTGGCTTCACGATGATTTCAACAACAGCAGAGTGCAACGAGTCTTTTGTCCATACCGGGGCTGAACAGCCTTCGATGTAGTGAACTTTGGAACCTTCGTCAGCAATGATCAGTGTGCGCTCGAATTGACCGGCGCTCTCTGAGTTAATGCGGAAGTACGCCTGCAATGGCATTTCACATTCGACGCCTGGTGGGACGTAAATGAATGATCCGCCGGACCATACAGAAGTGTTCAGTGCAGAGAACTTGTTGTCGCCGGGAGGAATAACAGTGCCGAAGTACTGCTTCACAAGGTCTGGGTATTCGCGCAATGCGGTATCCATGTCGCAGAACAAGATTCCTTGTTCTGACAGTTCGTCACGGTTTCTGTGGAACACAACTTCAGATTCGTATTGAGCAGTAACACCAGCGAGGTATTTGCGCTCTGCTTCAGGAATTCCGAGCTTTTCGTATGTGAGCTTCATTTGCTCTGGCAGGTCATCCCACTCATCAACTTGTTCCGTTGCTGGCTTCAAGTAATAAAAGATGTCTTGGAAATCGATATCGGGCATGTTTCTGGCAAACCACGGAGCCATCGGCTTGCGATCAAAAATTCCGAGGCTGCGAATGCGCAACTCTGTCATCCACTTCGGTTCGCCCTTCCACCATGAGATCTGCTCTACGACTCTTTTGTTAAGGCCTTTGACAGGTTCGAAGGCGTATTCGATTTCGTCGCTCCAGCCGAGGCTGTACTTACTGAGATCAAGATCAAATGACGTCATGAGGGTTTCCTTCGCTTCCTAACCACCGGATTCCCCAGGGGCAATTAACACTATGGTCATAGTAACAATCCCCAGGCGGGAACCCACGCAGATAGCGTCATTCCCCTCATGGAATGTTTCGGTCTCGTCGGTCTCCCCAATGCGGGCAAGTCCTCGCTTTATAACGCACTCACAGGTGGCGGGGCCCTAGCTGCTCCCTACCCCTTTGCCACGAAGGATCCGAACATCGGAATCGCCAAGGTGCCCGATAACCGGCTTCTTGCGCTGTCAGAAATGTCACAGACAAAAAGCATCGTGCATGCAGCTGTTCAAGTGGTCGACATTGGCGGTTTGGTCGAAGGCGCAAGCAAAGGTGAAGGTCTTGGCAACAAGTTCCTCGCCAACATTCGTGAAGTTGATGCAATCGTTTACGTGTTGCGTGCGTTCAAAGACCCAGACGTTATGGGCCCTGATGACCCGCTTGAACATTTGCGCATTGTTGAACTTGAACTTGCACTTGCCGACTTAGAAACAGTGGAGACTCGCCTCAAACGAGTCAGTAAAACTGCACGCGTTGACAAGGGCAACCAAGAAGAAGCCGCATTGTTGCAGCGTGCGTACGATGCGTTAGCTGAAGGCTTGCCGTTGTATCGCGCAGGAATGTCAGCAGATGACCGCGAAGCACTTGCGCCACATTTCTTGCTCACTAACCGACGCGTTCTTGCAGTAGTCAACGTTGGCGAGAACGAACTTGACACAATTCCTGCAATGGAGGCTCGTGTTCGTGCAGAACTATGCCCACCAGGTTCCGTGCAAGAGCACGAAATTGAAGTGCTCGGCATGAGCGTGCAGATTGAAGCAGAGGCAGCCCAACTAGAACCAGCGGATCGCGCCGAAATGCTTGAGGCTCTTGGCCTTGGTGAAGGTGCGCTAACAAAGATGGTTCGCTCTGCATTCCACCTGCTTGGTCTTCGCACCTATTTCACCACCGGAGAAAAAGAAACTCGCGCTTGGACATTCCATGCGGGTGACAAAGCCCCCGTGTGTGCCAGCAAGATTCACTCAGATATTCAGCGCGGGTTTATTCGTGCTGAAGTCATTCACTGGGATGAACTCATTGAGCTCGGATCATGGAATGCAGCCAAAGATGTCGGCAAGCTTCGCTCTGAAGGCAAAGAATACGAGTTTGTTGACGGCGACGTCACCGAGTTTCGCTTTAACGTATAGGTAGCGACACGGAGGTCACCATGAGTGCACCACAAGAACTCGAACCCATCTGGCTTGTCAGTAAAGGCAATGTATTAGCTGCAGGCGTTCGCGCAATTACTCGTGCTCAGCGCCGCCGTGGTCTCATGGGTGTCGCCGTTATTGAACAACCAATGGTGCTTGAACCATGCAATTGGGTGCACACCATTGGAATGAAAGCAACAATTGATGTTGCCTACGTTGCATCGAACAACATCGTGATACAGACTGCAACCATGAAACCGTGGCGAGTTGGTCCTCGCATCCCTGCAACAGCGCTGATTATTGAAGCTGCCGCTGGTTCATTTGAACGCTGGAACCTACGTGTTGGTGATGAAGTTGAGGTGCGTCATGTCGATCGATGACAATGTCACCTCTGCGATTCACGCAGGACTGTGGCTGGTTGCAACACCAATCGGAAACCTTGAAGACTTATCGCCTCGCGGTGCGGCAGTGTTGCGTGCCGCAACAATCATTTGTTGTGAAGACACTCGCCATAGTGGGTCGCTTCTCAAAAGAATTGGTGCGTCGCCGGAACGACTGATCGTTGCGAACGAACACACAGAACACTACGCCATCGAATCGGTTCTGTCGTACTTGTCTACTGGTGCAATTGTTGCACTGATTTCTGATGCAGGAACTCCGGCAATCAGTGACCCAGGCGAACGTCTTGTTCGGGCAGCAATTAATGCTGGGTACACCGTGCATTCAACCCCAGGCCCAGCTGCCTTTGTTATGGCTATAGCTATGAGCGGATTACCAACAGCGCGAATTGCCTTCGACGGCTTTTTGCCACGCAGCGGCAGTGAACGTCGCGAGCGACTCACAGAGGTTGCACGCGAACGTCGAACCACTGTTCTGTATGAGGCGCCTCACCGTCTTGAAAAGACTTTGGTTGACCTGGCAGACATATGCGGCAATGATCGGCTTGTGGTGCTTGCACGCGAACTGACCAAACTTCATGAAGATATGTGGCGCGGCACACTTGGTGATGCTGTTCTTCATTCCCGCACAGTTGAACCCCGCGGCGAATATGCGTTGGTCATTGCACCTGTCACCGCAGAATCAGTTGATGTCACAGATGATGACATTCGTAATGAACTGACATCGCGAACAACTGCGGGCATATCGAAGCGCAGCGCTGTCGATGAAGTAACAGCCGCTCTTGGTGTTTCGCGCAAACGCGTCTATGCAATTTCGGTGGCTTTATGAGTACTCCAGAAAAAACAGCTGCATTCTTCGACCTTGACCGCACTCTTATTGCTGGTTCGTCTGCCTTTGTCTTTGGTCGCGCTGCATACGATGCTGGCCTGATTCGGCCGCGCGACTTTGCAACAGACGCTTTTGCTGCGCTGAAGTTTCGTCTCATTGGTTCAAGCGATACATCGAGCCGAAATGTTCGTGAACGAATCTTGGAAGCGGCTGGTGGTTCCACTCAGTCAGATCTTTTGGCACTGAACGAAGTGGTGCTTCCTGAATTGTTGGGCCTCATTCGTCCTGAAGCGCGAGCGCTTATTGAACAACACCGCAATGCGGGCAGAGAAACATGGATTGTTTCAGCCTCCCCCATTGAAATTGTTGAACCACTCGCAATCGCGCTCGAGATGACAGGCGGCATTGGCACACGCGGTGAAGTTGAAGATGGTGTCTACACAGGCCGACTTGCTGGACCGTTCTGTTACGGGCCTGGAAAAGCAGAAGCCATTGCAGCCATCGCTGTAGAACGCAACATCAACCTGTCTGATTCGTGGTCATATTCAGACTCAATGAGTGATGTGCCGATGATGGAAATTGTGGGCAATGCAGTTGCAGTAAATCCTGATGCACAGTTGTCTGCACTTGCACGTTCACGCGGTTGGCCAATCGTGGTGTTTGCTCAGCGTTCAAAGATGTTGGTGCGACGAACAACAACAGTTACTGCTGTGATTATTGGTATGGCAATTACGTACTCACTAGGCGCACGCAGCAACAAACGTTCTTAATCTGTACCTAATGGTGACAGAGCCAACTGACGGCTCATTGCAACAACGTTGCCAGCAGAGTCCCACATCACGCCATCTTCTTCCCAGTAACCACCTTGTGTGAGAGCACTGGTGAACTCACACAGAATTGGGCCAGGTGCAGGTACTCCGCGCACATGCACAGTGAATTCAATGGTGGGCACCCAACCCTTCATGCCGAACAAGTTGAACGTTACGGGTGGGAAAGCATCGGCGGCTAGCAGCAAAGAAAGCGTGTCAGCGGGCCGTCCATCTTTGAATGAGACATATCCACGTACACGTGCAATGCCAGACGGTTCATTTGTTGTGAAACTCACATCGTCCGGGTGAAGACGCATATCAAGACGTGAGCCAAGACCTGGTGGCATGTCGGGGTTCGCCGGACGTGTCGGACAATCTTCAAACGCAACCATCTCTGGCATGACCAATGTGTTCGACTGTGCGCCAACCGACGCATCAACGTCTCCGAATGTTCCGATTGAACGAACTACGTCGCGACCATCGCGAGACATTGACGCCACAACTGTCGACAATCGCCTGCCCGCTTTCACCACTTCACATGTAGTTGTGGCAGGACCGGCGGGTGCTGGTGACAAATAATGCATCGAAATTGATACAGGGTGAGCACGGCCGCTCTCTGCACGCATGACATTGCCCACTAAAGCCAACAAGTAGCCACCGTTTGCGTTGCCGTTGATATCCCATCGATCTTCAACTGGCGTGTCATACACACCATTGCCAAGCGGGGTTACCTGTGTGGCGTGATCGAACTCAAAAGACATCTGTACGAGGTTACGAAGTAAATGTCGCAATAAACGAACCGACAACAAGAAGCGCCGTGGCGTAGCCTGTCTAGGTGGCCAAGTACTACCTCACCACTCCTATCTATTACGTCAACGCGCAGCCACATCTTGGTCACGCGTACACGACCATTGTCGCTGACGCATTAGCTAGATGGCACCGCCTGCTGGGTGACGATGTGCATTTCCTCACAGGAACAGATGAACACGGCCTCAAGATTCAACAAGCTGCAGAGGCAGCAGGTACTTCACCACAAGAATTCACCGATTCCATTGCGCCCTTGTTTCAACAAGCATGGAAGCGACTCAACATTTCAAATGATGATTTCATTCGCACCACGGAGGAACGCCACAAAGTTGGCGTACAGAAATTACTGCAGGCATGTTTTGACGCAGGCGACATTGAACTCGACAAATACAGCGGTCTGTACTGCGTCCCCTGCGAGGCGTATTACACAGAAGATGACCTTGATGGAGAAAACTGTCCCATTCACAAGCGCCCCGTGCAGCATGTCGAAGAAGAGAACTACTTCTTTCGTTTGTCACGCTTTGAACAACGCCTGATTGATTGGTATGCCCTGCACCCAAGCGCAGTAGTGCCAGAACACCGCGTGAATGAAGTTCTCGGTTTCATCAAACAGGGTCTTCAAGATTTTTCTGTCAGCAGAAAAACTCTGACATGGGGTATCCCCCTTCCGTTTGACTCGTCACATGTGGCTTATGTGTGGTTTGACGCACTTGCCAACTACATCACCGCAATCGGTTACGGCTCTGACGACGAAACGTTCAATAAATGGTGGCCCGTTAATCACCATCTCATCGGAAAAGACATCATCCGTTTCCACAATGTGTACTGGCCAGCCATGTTGATGTCTGCCGGCATTGAACCACCAACCGGATATGCAGTCGGCGGTTGGCTTCTTGTTGGCGGCGAAAAGATGTCGAAAACTTCAGGCAATGTGGTGAACCCACTTGACCTTGTTGATGAATTCGGTGTTGATGGTTTCCGCTATTACGTACTCAGCGACACTTCTTACGGCAACGACGGAGACTTCACCTACGAAGGACTTGTCTCGCGGTACAACAGTGACCTTGCAAACAACCTTGGCAACCTTGCTGCCCGTATTGCATCTGTAGTCGACAAAAAATGTGCTGGCCTTGGCACAGCGCCAAACCCAGACAGTCCGTTGGCTGCATTTGCCAAAGACGCTGTCGCCGAAACATCTGCGTGTTGGCAATTGGTGCAACCAAGCCGTGCATTAGAAGCAACATGGTCTCTGATTCGTGCCACCAATGCACATCTTGAGAATCACGAACCCTGGAAAGCAGAACCAAGCGATCTGTTGAACACGGTTATGGGCGATGCACTCGAAGCATTGCGCATCGTGACACTGCTCGCATTCCCCGCCATCCCCGACACCGCTCGTGAAATTTGGCGTCGTATCGGAATGACAACAGATATTGAACAATGTCGTATCCCTGTCGATACTGAGTGGGGTTTGTACCGCGCTGGTTCTCCTGTTGAAAAAGGAACACCGCTCTTTCCTCGACGCACTGTCGCATGAGCACCACCATCACCGGCTGGACGGACACGCACTGTCATATCCACGACGACAAAATGAGTTCAGCGCCTGCTGACAGCTTGCAACGTGCCCGTGATGCTGGGGTAGAACGCTTCATTGTTATCGGAACTGACGCCCCAACCTGCGAGCAAGCAATTGCTATTGCATCCGAGCACCCAGACGTGTGGGCAACAGTGGGGCTACACCCACATGATGCCACGCAAGGTACCGACTCAATACTTCCGTACGTCACACAACCACGCGTTATTGCTATTGGTGAATGTGGTCTTGATTACTACTACGAACATTCTCCACGTGATGTACAGATGCGTGTTTTCGCTGAACAAATTGCTCTTGCAAAACAACATGACCTCACACTTGTCATTCACACACGCGATGCGTGGGAAGATACCTACGCGGTGCTTGATGCAGAGGGAATACCTAAGAACACAATTATTCATTGCTTTTCTGGTGGCCCGAACGAAGCGCAAGAGTGCCTTAACCGCGGCGCCTATTTGTCATTCAGTGGGATTGTGACTTTCAAGACCGCCCAAGAACTTCGGGAAGCAGCTTTACTGTGCCCTCTCGACAAAATTCTTATCGAAACAGACAGCCCGTTTTTGGCGCCCATCCCGCACAGAGGTCGCCCTAACGAGCCAGCCCACGTTGGACTTGTCGGTACTGCAATTGCAGATCTTCGCGGGCTTGATGTTGCCGAGTTTGCGTCAATTACGTCTGCGAACGCACTCGCGGCCTTTCCTCGCATACATTCGTAGGCTCATGAATCTTTCTCGTGTCGACAAGAACCGCATCACGGTGGCACTGGTGGCATCTGCCTTTTTTCTTGCCGTGACATTCATGGCCACTGGCAATTCCGGCAATGAAACTGTTACTACGGTCGCCGACGCCACATCCACAACTTTCGACCTTGGTCTCGGACTTGATTCGAACGTCGATGCTCCAGCCAATCTCGACGGACCAGTTAGTGCAGACCCGAATGGACAAGGCCAAATTGCCTACCCCGCCGATAACTCAGGTCGCATGGTGCGCGGTAATGCCACATACAAACGTCTGCCAGATTCAGTGAAGTCTGGCTGTTCCACCACTCTTGTTCCGCTTGGCGCCACCATCACCGTGTTGAATTTGAACAACGGCCGAAAAGCAACATGCATCAATATCAACATCGGACCGATGTCTGGTTCGTTTGACATCACGTTGAATACTGCGGTGTTTGAAGACATTGCAGAACTAGTAGACGCACCACTTCCGGTGGAGCTGACCTGGTGACACTTTCACGCACCGACGCTTCACACCAATTAGATGGTGCCGGTTTACGCGCCAAGCGTGCTCTGGGTCAAAACTTTGTTGTCGATGCAAATACCGTGCGCCGTATTGCGCGCCTTGCTGATGTTGAAAATCATCCCCACGTACTGGAAATCGGTGCTGGTCTCGGATCACTCACACTTGCACTTGCAGAGATTGCAAAGGGTGTAACAGCCATCGAAGTTGATGAAGCTCTATTGCCACTTCTCAACGAAAACGTCGGCGAGCTTGACAATGTCACGGTTGTTCATGCTGATGCAATGCAGCTTGATTGGCCCGCTCTTCTTGGCGATCACACTGATTGGGTGCTGGTTGCAAACCTTCCGTACAACGTCGCTACCCCACTAATTGCTGATGTTCTTGACTTTGTTCCTCAAGTGTCACGCATGTTGGTGATGGTGCAAAAAGAAGTTGCAGACCGATTCGCTGCGTCTCCTTCCACCAGCGCGTATGGCGCACTCAGTGTGAAAGTTGCGTTTCATGCAACCGCGCGGGTTGTTGGTCAGGTTCCGGCGTCGGTGTTCTTGCCGCGACCAAATGTTGAATCATCGCTGGTGGAAATCACACGCCGCACTACCCCGCTTGATGCATCAGTTGACAAAGCAAAACTTTTTGCACTCGTACGAATGGGGTTTGCGAAACGTCGCAAAATGTTGCGCGGATCATTGGCTGGCAGCGTGGAAACACATCACTTTGAGGCAGCAAACATTGCTCCAACTGCACGTGCCGAGGAACTTTCCGTTCACGATTGGTTGCGTCTCGCACACATTCTGGAAGACAGTCACAAGTGACCAAAATCTTCGCGCCCGCCAAACTCACGTTGTCTCTCGTGATCACTGGCGTTCGTAGCGATGGCTTTCATCTCATAGAAGCAGAAATGGTGTCGCTAGATATTGCAGACGAGATAGAGATCACTGCATCAGATACAACCGCCATCACTGTTTCCGGGCCATTTGCTTCAGGTGTTCCCACCGACTCGACAAACCTTGTCGCTCGTGCGCTCTCGCTTGCTGGCAGAAATGCGAATGTCCACATTCAAAAAAACATTCCGAATGGCGGAGGTCTCGGGGGTGGATCAACTGATGCAGCTGCCGTCCTGCGATGGGCTGATTGGGATGATGCCCCCGGAGCTGCTGTCGTCGGAGCAGATATTCCGTTTTGTCTAGTTGGCGGACGGGCATTAGTCACGGGAATCGGAGAAATAGTGGCCCCACTGCCTCACATCGCCAAAGACTTCACCTTGTTCTTGCCGCCGATTTCAGTATCAACACCCGCCGTGTACCGCGAATGGGATGCCATGGGTGGGCCGAAAGGGCCGAAGGGAAACGATCTTGAACCTGCCGCCATCCGCGCATTTCCCGAACTAGGAAAATGGCGCGATCGCGTTGAAACGGCCACTGGGGCAACACTTCGCTTGGCTGGGTCAGGCAGCACCTGGTTTGCGGACGGCCATGTACGCCAAGGGTTAGATCAGATCTCTGACGTTCAAGTGGTCTACGCAACAACCCGCCCCTGAGGGACCGAGAAGTAACGGACTTCTAAATAAAAATGTCTATTTGCGACGCTGGTGGCGTGTGCGACGAAGCATTTTTTTGTGCTTCTTCTTGCGCATGCGCTTGCGGCGCTTCTTGATCAGCGAACTCATAAGGGATATGAACCTATCGGGACAATGACGAAAACAAAAATCCCGATACCGTATTGCGCACGGTCCGGGGTCGTTCAAAGGCAGGACAACGGGTTTTGATCCCGTGAATAGGGGTTCGAGTCCTCTCCCCGGAACAAATGACTAGCAGTCGAGCCACACGGTGAACACCTCTCCTTTGCCTCCGGACGCAGTCTGCGCCATCATCCTCGCCGCTGGCGAAGGGTCGCGCATGAAGTCCGACATTCCAAAGCCTTTGCATGAAGTGTGCGGCACATCCATGGTGATGCATGTTGTGCAGTCACTTGAATCAATTCCACTTGTTGCCACTGTCGTTGTCGTTGGACATCGCGCGGTTGAAGTAACTGCACACGTGCAGCAACATGCACCCGACTGGGCGCGTATTCGGTTTGCAACTCAACATGAACAAAACGGAACAGGTGATGCAGCAGCAGTCGGACTTACAGGTTTAACTGCAGACGATCGCATCAATGCCACCGCCGTGTTGGTGATGCCGGGCGATACACCGCTACTCACGTCGCACACAATTAACAAGTTGCTTACTGAGCACACAACAACCAATAGTGCTGCCACGGTTCTCACCGCAGTTCTTGACGACCCGACCGGATACGGACGCATCGTGCGCGACACAACCGGAAATGTTGTGCGCATTGTGGAACATCGTGATGCATCACCAGACGAACTGAACATTCGAGAGATCAACACTGGCATTTACCTATTCGAGTTAGGCCTATTTGGGCCAGCGCTCAAAGGAATCGGCACCAACAACAGCCAAGCCGAGTACTACCTCACCGACGTGGTGGCTGTACTGGCATCGACCGGCCACTCTGTCGGATCTGTCATTGCACCTGCGTCAGAGACCGCTGGAGTCAATGACCCTCAGCAATTGGCAGAGGCAGAGCGCGAAATGCTCCGCCGGAACGCGACTCACTGATTCAGCCATTCTGCGAAGGTGCCCAAATGGCCCGTGTGTTCTACCATTGGCTCATATGAACGCGCGGTCGATGGAAAAAGTCACTACGAAGCGATTGTCGCTGTTTACGGGTCGAACTCACCCAACGCTCGCGCAAGAAGTCGCAGAACACCTTGGCATCACGCTTGGCGATGCGAACGTTGTGCAGTTTGCAAACGGAGAACTTCGTCCGCGGTTCAGCGACAGCATTCGCGGTGGCGATGTTTTCATCATGCAGTCGCATTTCGGAACTGACGCTGGTTCGATCAACGACTCCATCATGGAACAGCTCATCATGATTGATGCTGCGCAACGCGCATCTGCAAAGCGCATTACCGCAGTGTGTCCGTTCTACGGATACGCGCGTCAAGACCGCAAAGCAGAAGGTCGTGAACCAATTACTGCTCGCCTCATTGCTGACTTGTTCAAAGCTGCCGGCGCATCACGCATGGTGTCACTCGACCTTCACAGCGGCCAGATTCAAGGTTTCTTTTCTGGTCCGGTTGACCACCTCACGGCGCTTCCCGTGCTTGAACGTTACGTGCGTGAACATGCACCACAAGATCTCGTCATCGTGTCGCCAGATGCTGGTCGCGTAAAAGTTGCAGAGCGTTTCGCCCAGCACTTGTCAGACCTCAATGCGGATGTTGCATTCATCAACAAGCGCCGTCCAAAAGGCACAACGAACGTTGCCATCGCAAAAGAAGTTATTGGTGATGTCGACGGACGCCTGTGCATCCTCACCGACGACATGATTGATACGGGCGGCACCATCGTGTCTGCTGCCGAATTACTTCTCGAGCGCGGCGCCAAAGAAGTCTGGGCAATGGCCACACACGGCGTCCTGTCAGACCCTGCCGTTGAACGCCTGTCCAAGTCACCTATCTCACGAGTGGTTCTCACAAACACATTGCCCCTGGCAGCTGAGAAGCAGTTCGACAAGGTCGAGGTGCTTTCGGTCGCAAAAATCATTGCTGATGCACTCGCTGCGGTCTTTGACGAGACCAGCGTGTCCGAACTCTTCGACGGCGAAAACCAGTCCTAGACCGGCAATGTGGCCAGAAAAGGCCGCTACAAGCAGTGTTCG
>JBIISL010000038.1:0-18439 GCA_044341035.1 Ilumatobacteraceae bacterium
TGTTCGTCTCCTCGCAAAAGGTGGAGCAAAGGTCGTCATCGCCGACCTTGATCGTCAGCAAGAGGTCGGCGAGGCCCTTGCTAAGGAAGTTGGCGGCGCGTTTTGTGCTGTTGACGTCACAAACACAGACGACATCATTAACGCAGTGGAAATGGCTAAGTCCATGGGCCCACTTCGCGTCTTGGTGAACTCTGCAGGTATCGGCTGGGCACAACGCACCATCGGTAAAGACGGTTCATACGATTCGGCTGCCAACATTGAAGCTTTCAAGAAGGTAATTGCAATCAACTTGGTCGGAACATTCGACGCAATTCGTATTGCAGCAACTGCAATGAGCCAGACAGAGCCATTGGAAGACGGTGAGCGCGGCGCAATCGTGAACATTGCATCTGTTGCAGCATTCGACGGCCAGATTGGTCAGAACGCATACTCAGCGTCAAAGGGCGGAGTTGTCGGTATGACACTTCCTATTGCTCGTGACTTGTCAGCATCAGGTATTCGTGTGAACACCGTGGCTCCCGGACTCATTGACACACCGATCTACGGACAAGGTGATCAGAGCGAAGCATTTAAGACACAACTTCAAAAGGGTGTGTTGTTTCCTCAGAAGCTTGGTCGTCCAGACCAGTTGGCTTCAATGGTTCTTGAGTGCATCACGAACAGCTACATGAATGCTGAAACCATCAGAGTTGATGGTGGCATTCGTATGCCGCCTAAGTGAGCATCGTTTTTCATAACGACCCATTTACGCCGTTTGATCGGCAACCGATAACTTCGCACGATTCCCCGAGCTCCGGCTCGGGGTTTCGTCGTTCTATAGCCATTCCCGATTCGTATTTACCTGTACCTGCAGACGCCGCGAGGTTGCGCGTTGCAGCCAGACAACTTGATATCAAACAATGGGTGTCAGACCATGACGATGATTGGTTGCCCACCATCGAGATGAAGCGTGCATTGATTAAGGAACGTCGAGATGAAGTTGTGGCGTGCCTTCCTGGTGCAGAAGAAGCATGCGAAGAAGTAGCGCGCGGGGTGATGAATTCAATTGGGGTTGCGCCTACAAGTGCCCGTGGTGTTGATGCACTTGTTGAAGCGGCATTGTGCGTGGCGGATGATTTGTGCATTCTGATTTCTGATGCTGACGGAATGCCACGACTTGTTGCTGCAGTGTTGTGCTCGCCGGGTCGGTGGCGCCTGGCCGAAAAGATTGGCGGGACTATGGCTTCAATTCACGTGCCTGTAGCTCGGTATGACATTGATCTTGATTCTCCTGTGAACGCAGTACTGAAACGAATGAATGTTGAAAAACCAATGTGGCGCACCAATTGGGGGATTAGTAATCATCCAGCGCTCTTTCAGCCTGATAGTCCGCCACATACGCCGGATATGGACATTGCCGACATGTGGTTTCGTACGGAATGGCAAACTTTGCGTCGCTTGCCTGAGACCGGCGCAATTCTGTTCACAATTCGCACATACGTAGAGAAGTTGAGTGACTTCATCACTCGTGACTATGCAGTCGTGCATGACATAGGCGACATCATTAACAAAATTCCCGTAGACGTTGCCCAATACAAAAGCATTGCGCCGTATCGCGAACGAATCTTCGAATACTTCAGCGCCCGCTAGTTAGACGGGGCGAAGTGGCTCTGCGTTGCCGTGAGGAATTTCGATTCGAATTTCATCGCCTGTGTGCACGACACCGCCGTTGATGACGATTGCCATGATGCCAGCGCGCCGGATGGTTTCACCGCCAGGACTTTCTGATCGGAAGGCTGCCAGTAATCCGTCGCGGTAGGTGTTGATCTGGGCACACGGGTTGCGTAACCCAGTGAGTTCAATCACCGACTCACCAATAGACATAAGCGTTCCTGTTGGTAGTGCGTGAAGGTCAATTCCGAATGTTGTGATGTTCTCGCCCAGTGCACCATCGGGGACGTTCTCGCTATCAAGAGTTTCTCCCATCATCAGATGTACCTGTCGCAGATTTGGTTGCTCCGGATTTACTGCGACTCGAGATCGATGTTTCACTAATGATCCACAATGGGCATCACCCTCAACTCCGAGGGCCGTAAGCAATGTGATGGAACTAGTTGACTCTTTTGAAAACCCGTGAATTGGAGAACGATGTACAGACCGAACGGTATTCATAGCTACGTGGTGTAGTCGGCGTTAATTCGAACGTATCCGTCAGTGAGATCACAGCCCCACACGGTGGCGGTTGCAGATCCGGTTTGCAGCGATACATGAATAGTGACGTCATCGCCACGCATGTACTGACTGAGTTGCTCAAGTCCTGATTCATCGACACGAGTGGGGTACACCTCTTGTGTGCCGAACCGGATAACAACCTTTTCTTGGTCAACGTCTGTGTATTGGCTGCACTTACCGACTGCCATTGCAACGCGACCCCAGTTCGGGTCTGCGCCATGCACGGCAGTTTTGACAAGTGGCGAGTTAACAATTGATTTGGCCACGGTCTTTGCTTGTTCAGCATCGCGAGCATTGTCAACAGTGACTTCAATCAAGGTTTCTGCACCTTCGCCATCACGTGCAATTGCTTTTGTGAGATCCAGAAGAACTGATTGAAGTGCGGCAGTGAGAGCATCGTCAGCAACTGCACCTGCGGCGCCACTTGCCAAGATGATTGCAGTATCACTAGTGCTGGTATCTGTATCAACCGAAACGCAGTTGAGTGTTTTGTTGATGACGCCTCGAAAGATGTCGTTCAATTTTTGTGGTTCAACTTTTGCATCGGTGAACACCATTGCAATAAGAGTCGCCATGTTTGGTTCGATCATGCCAACGCCTTTGGCCACGCCAACAACGCGTGCGGTTGACCCAGCAATGGTGGCGGATGAAATCTTGTGCACGGTGTCGGTTGTCATGATGCCACGCGCCACGTCGTCAGCATCGTTGTCTGGCAGCGGGAACGGAAGCGATGCGATTCCGGCGCGAATGTTTTCAATGGGGTAGAGGCGACCAATGACTCCGGTTGAAGCGATGAGAACTTCGCTGCTATTCAATCCGAGTGCAGATGCGACTGATGAGGTGACCTCTTCTGCATGGCGCATTCCCTCGGCACCAGTTGCCACATTGGCATTCTTTGAAATCACAACCACTGCTCGAGCCGACAAATCAGCCACATTGCGACGAGAGATCACAACGCTTGGACCAGCAAACCTGCTCTGGGTGAACACTCCTGCAGCAGAACATGGCCCGTCAGCCATTACGACCGTGAAGTCTTTCGTTGAATCCTTCACTCCGACATTGGTGACGAAGGAGGAAAAGCCGAGGGGAAGAGCAGTAGTCACGACAATTGTGTTTAGCACCCCGAAGGCCCTATTGGGGGTTTAGATTTGTTTCGTGCGCACAATCGTGGTCAATGGAACAGTTATCAATGCTGAAGGGCGGGTTGCCGCGGATGTGGTGATTGAGGGCGAGCGCATTGTTTCTGTGGTGCCACGCTCCACGAATGCCTTGGTGCCGGGTCCAGATGACACGGTCATTGATGCAGCCGGCTGTTTCGTGATTCCCGGCGGAGTTGACGCCCACGTTCACATGCAACTTGATACGGGCACAATGGTTTCATCCGATTCATTTGAGTCAGGCACTATTGCAGCGGCCCATGGCGGCACCACCACAATTATTGATTTCTCCGAACAACGCCTTGGAGGCCAAGTGCTCACTGCATTTGAGTCTCGATTCGCTGAAGCAGAATCACAGTGCGTAATTGACTGGGGCTTGCATCAAGTTCTTGGTGGAGTAGATGCACAAGCACTGATTGATACGCGGTCGCTTGTTGAACGCGAAGGTGTTGCTTCGATCAAGTTGTTCATGGCATACCCCGGACGTTTGTATTCCGATGACGGACAAATTCTGCGTGCGTTACAAATGTGTGCGGACACCGGGATGATGGCAATGGTGCATGCGGAAAATGGTTTGGCCATTGATGTGTTGATTGAACAAGCGATTGCGGCTGGAAACACTGGTCCTGAATTTCATTCGCTCACTCGTCCACCAGAACTTGAAGCCGAAGCAGTGCATCGTGCAGCCGTATTGGCCCGAGTTGCAGGAAATGCGCCTCTGTACATTGTGCACTTGTCTAGCTCGCATGCATTGCGTGAAGTTGTAGAAGCCCGTTCGCGCGGAACAAACATTTTTGCTGAGACATGCCCGCAGTACTTGCATCTTTCATTGGAAGAGCACCTGGGGCAAGGTTGGCCAAATGGGGCTGGCTTCATATGTTCCACGCCGTTGCGTTCACGCCATGACCATCACCAGTCAGATCTGTGGGAAGGCTTGCGTGTTGACCAGCTAGCTGTAGTTAGTACCGACCATTGTCCGTTTTGTTTGCGTGAGCAGAAATTGGCCAACGGTGAAGCGTTCAATGTGGTGCCGAACGGAATTGGTGGCGTTGAGCACCGAATGGACTTGGTGTATCAAGGTGTTGTCGCAGGACATATCAGCGAAGAGCGATGGGTGGAAGTGTGCGCCACTGCACCTGCTCGGTTGTTTGGCCTCGGTGCAAAAGGAGTTCTCGCAGAGGGCTATGACGCTGACGTTGTGATCTACGACCCGAATGCAACTTCAGTACTTAGCGCAAAAACTCACCATATGAATCTTGACTACTCAGCGTATGAAGGTGTCAGTGTGCAGGGCGCAGTGCGCACCGTGTTGTCGCGTGGCGAAGTAATTGTTGACAAAGGCAACTTCCTTGGCCGTGTTGGCCGCGGAAAGTATTTACGACGTGAAATATCACGTCATATTCGTTAAGCGAATCGCTTCACCAAATTCTCGAGAGTCTTCTCTATCGATTTGGCATTGTCCTGAGGTGATTTACGCAGCTTCAGAATGAGTGGTGACTTTGACTTGTTCCAGTCGAATTGTTCAGTGACTTTTGTGCCGCCATCGACTGATTCCAAGATGTATCGCCAGATGTGTCCGCCGAAATGACGCCACGCAATTGTTTTGCCCTCTTCAAACTCAACGACAGTGTTCGTGATTTTGTAGGGAAGGCCAATTTTCATCTTCATACCGAACGTTGCATTCAGTGACAAACGCTCTGGCGCGTCTAGTTGTGCAGACTGAATGGAACCGGAGCCATCAATTTCGCCGTGACGTCGTGGGTCTGCAAGCAAATCAAAAATCATTTGTGCCGGAGCCGGGACGATGGTGGAGCGAGAAACTATTTTTGCTGGGTCAGAAGTCATGACTGCAGTCTGACCCATTCAGACACTGCTTCGGCGCATCGTCTGCCAGAAAACATTGCACCTTGACTTGAGCCCGTGTCGCGGTGGTCGCCACATACAAACAAGCCATTGGTGAGATTCACTTCTTTTTCTGGATTAAAGGGAGGATCTTGGTTTGGTTGGCCGTGAGGTATGCGATACGTGCGTAAGTGTCTCCATGAATCGACTGTTGGGCCCCACCAGCCGCGTAATTGGCGACGCGCAGCAGCTTCAAGGTCGCCGTCACAGATGCCTGGCATTGCAGCCGCAATAAGGTGCTGGCCATGCGGAGCGTAATAAGGGCTGACATTTGACATAACAGCAACGTTGAGGACAGGTCCTGAGCCTTCGCCATCAAGCACGATGTAGGCGCCATCAAAAGGTGCCGTGGGGGCTGCAAAGTACACACACCCTGCGCTGCGTGATTCAACCTGAGGAAGTCCGAGAAGGCGAGACGCAACGGGGCCTTCAGTTGCGACGATGACTGCTTTCGCAGTGATGAAATGGCCGGTAGTCATGGTGACTGATCCTGGGGAAATTGTTGCTACTTCACTGTTAAGAAAAATCTGTGTTTTCTGAAGGGATGCCGCAAGCTGTTGTGTGACTTGACCCATTCCTTTGGCAGGAACTACGGAGTCACCGACTGCAAGTGTTCGAAAAATGAAATCAAAAACGCGACGAGACGAGCGCAACTCGGGGTCGAGTTGAATTCCGCCTACTAATGGCCGAAAGAATCGCTCAATTATCTTGGAAGAAAATCCGAATTCTCGTAGAGCGCTCACAGTGTCAATGTCATTTCCACGAAGCAAATCTTCGGGCCTTTTTGATTTTAATTTTGTGCGCAACCAAGCGATTCGGGCTTTATCGGGCCAGGTTCCAATGGGCGCGAAGGTAGTTGAAAAAAGAGTCTTAGGCCGCCTGAATGGGTCACCAACAATGGTGCCCTTTCCTTCTCGCCACACCAATGCACCAGGTTCAAACGCGCGAAAGTCGAGTGCAGGAATATCGAGATGTCGGTGAATTTCTGGATACGCAGTGAGCATGACTTGAAAACCACGATCAAGAATGAAGCCATCCACTTCGTCACTACGCACTCGGCCACCAACACCATCAGATGCTTCGAGAAGAACAGCCGAAATTCCGTGTTGTTCAAGAACACGTGCAGCCGTAAGCCCCGCTAAGCCGGCACCAACGATTACTACATCGACAGAAGACGGAAGTGTTTCTGCGGTCATTTGTTCAGCAGTGCTCGCAATGCGACATCAAGTGTTGAGTGTGCAAATTGAAATCCGTCTGCAATAAGTGCGTTCGGCACAACGCGCTGACCGGTGAACAACAAAGCACCGGCAAGTTCTCCGCCTAACAACAGCTTGGGTCCGAATGATGGAATTGGAAGGATCGCAGGACGCGACACCACGCTGCCGAGAACGCGTGTGAATTCACTGTTCGTGACTGGGTGAGGGGCTGTGAGGTTCACTGGGCCTGAAAGGTTTGAAGTGAGCAGATGAATAATTGCGTTGACTTCATCAGTAATTGAGATCCAGCTTTGCCATTGTTTGCCGTTCCCGAATTTTCCGCCAAGACCTAACTTGAAAAGCGGGAGTTGCTTCTTTAGAGCGCCACCCTTTGGTGAGAGCACGATTCCGGTGCGCAACAAAACAGTTCGAATGCCGGCGGCTGTAGCAGGGGCAGATGCGGCTTCCCAGTCACGACACACGTCGGCAAGAAATCCGGTTCCGATTGCGGCATCTTCACCAAGTTCAGTGTCGTCACGAACGCCGTAGATTCCGATTGCTGATCCGGAAAGAAATACAGATGGTTTTGTAGTTAGCGATGCCATGGTGTCTGCCAACAATGCAGTTCCAAGTGTGCGGCTCTGCAGAATTTCCATCTTGTACGAATCGGTCCAACGTTTGTCACCGATACCGGCACCAGCCAAATGCACGACGGCGTCGACGCCATCAAAAGCAGAAGGCGACATTTCGCCGGTGGCTGGGTTCCAGTGCACTTCGTCATTGCGGCGTGGTTCGCGACGAACAGCAGCGACTGTGGTGTGACCAGATGCGTGTAGTTGTTTTGTCAGGGCTTGTCCGATGAGGCCAGAGGCGCCGGTGATGAGAATCTTCATATGGTCTCAGTCAACCGTGAACCAACGCTGATTGTTCCCCAATCTTGCGTATCCTGAGGGTTCCTATGAGCACCCGAAAACTCATCCTCTCGGCTATTGCCTGCGCATTGATCATCATCGTGGCTGGAGGCGCAAAAATCTTCCAGATGTCTCGCGACACAATCACGGTGGAAGTGTTCCCTCTCGGCACTCAGCGAACCCTGGCTGACATGACTGTGTCGGTTTCCTCGGTGTCACAGGATGCCAATGCCACCATTGTCCATGTCACGATGGTCGGAGTTGAGGGAGCTGATGCTCAAGAGGGCTGGCGGCTGTTAAGTGGGGGCGCTGTGGTGTCTCCCATTGCTTTGCCCACTGGCACTCTTGGTGTGCCCTGCGCCACCACCATCTCAGATGCAGTGATCTCGTGCGACGTGGCTTTTCCCGTGTCGGAAGGCTCGGTTACCGTCGCGTATTTGCGTGCTGGACTGCAATCTCAGTGGGCTCGACAGTAGAAACGGCTACCGTTGTAGGGGAATACAACGGCGTATTCATCTGATTGGAGATAACCCCCATGGCTGAACCATTTGATCTTGTGGTCGTTGGCGGCGGACCTGGCGGATACGCATCTGCGTTCTACGGCGCATCTGCCGGATTATCAGTGGCTCTCGTGGAAAAAGACACCATCGGTGGCACGTGTCTGAACCGCGGGTGCATCCCCGCAAAAGCATTTCTTGAAACAGCAGCCGCTCGTCGTCATGTTGAACATGCTGCTGAGTTCGGAATTGCAGCAACTCTCGGAGCAACAGATTTCGCGGTGGCACAAGCTCGTAAACAAAAAATTGTTGATGGCTTAGTCAAAGGTCTCACCGGCCTGGTGAAAGCAAAGAAAGTGACATACGTACTTGGAGTTGGTGCATTGAATGCCGACAACTCAGTCACGGTTACAGCAGCAGACGGAACTAAGACTGAACTCGCAGGCAAGAACGTTGTACTTGCAGCAGGAAGTGTTCCGCGAGTAATTCCAGGTTTCGAGCCCGGTGGTCCTGTCATGACTTCTGATGAAGTATTGATGCTTGATCGCATTCCGGCTCGCATCGCCGTTATCGGCGGAGGCGCAATCGGATGTGAATTTGCTTCAGCGTTTGTTGACCTTGGTGCAGAAGTCACCATTCTGGAGGGCTTGCCAAAGATTCTTCCTGGCCTTGACGCAGACCTCGCAAACGTTGTGGTGCGTTCGTTTGGAAAGAAAAAGATCGCTATCAAAACTGGCGTTGCAGTTACTGGTCACACGCCAACTGGCAACGGTTCAACAGTTGTTTCATTTGGTGAAGGCGAGAAGCTTGAAGTTGATGCAGTCATCGTGTCAGTCGGACGTCGACCATTCACTGATCAATTAGGACTTGCGAATACCAAGGTTGCAGTCAGTGATCGTGGATTCGTAGAGGTTGATGCGTATTGCCGCACCAATGTTCCCAACGTGTTTGCTGTGGGTGACCTCATCAACACGCCGCAACTTGCGCACGTTGCATACGCAGAAGCAATTCTGGTTGTGAAACAAGTTCTTGGTGAAACTGCAATTCCTGTTGATTACGACCGCGTTCCATGGGCAATTTATTGCAGCCCAGAAGTTGCATGGGCTGGCCCAGGAGAAGAAGCCGCAAAAGCTGCCGGTTATGACGTTGTTGTCGCTAAACATCAGTTCCGTGCCAACAGTCGCGCAATGATCATTGGCGAAACTGACGGACTTGTGAAGATTATTGCCAAGAAAAACGCTGACGGTACTGCTGGCCAGGTTCTCGGAGTTCACATGGTCGGACCATGGGTCACAGAACAACTCTCTGGTGGTTACCTTGCTGTGAACTGGGAAGCAACAGTAGAAGAAATTGCTCATTTCATTCAGCCGCATCCGAGCCTTTCCGAATTATTCGGTGAGACCGTGATGTCGCTCACCGGCCGAAGCATCAACGCGTAATAATCAGGACACACACAACATGGCAGAGATCACACTTCCTCAACTTGGCGAAACAGTTACCGAAGGAACCATTACGAAATGGTTTAAGAAAGTCGGCGACAGCGTTGCACTTGACGAACCACTGTTCGAAGTGTCGACAGACAAAGTTGATACCGAAGTGCCGTCGCCAATTTCTGGTGTGCTCACCGAGATTCGTGTAGCCGAAGGGGACACTGTTCCTGTCGGCACCGTCATTGCCGTAGTCGGCGATGCAGGCGCAGCTCCAGTTCCTGCCGCAGCTCCTGCCGCTTCGGCGGCTGTCGTCCCAGCACCGGCTCCTGCCCCCGTCGCTTCGACCCCGGCAGTCGCTTCCTCGACTCTCGCAAGCTCGAACGTCTCTGAAGCACCTCCGGCGTCCGCGACGAGTTCAACCGCTGCAGTTGCTTCTTCGGGTGAAGGTTCGACGGTGTTGTCGCCGGTGGTACGCAAGCTCATTGCGGAAAACAATCTCAATGCTGCGGCAATTGCAGGCACTGGTCCTGGAGGTCGTATTACGCGTGACGATGTTCTCGCAGCAATCTCGCGCGGCGGTGCAACAAGTGCGCCTGCGCCCGTTGCATCTGCTCCCGCGGCAAGTACGCCACAACGTGCTGCTGCACCGAGGGCTATTGCAGGAGCTCGAGATGAAGTAGTTGCGTTGTCAAAGATTCGTCAGGCCACCGGCGCGCACATGTCGGCAAGCAAAGCCATTAGTCCACACGTTCTCAGCGTTGTCGAAGTTGACTATGCCAATGTTGACGTCACCCGACTTCGTGTCAAAGAGGAATTCAAAGCACAAGAAGGTTTCAGCCTTACGTACTTGCCATTCATTGCACGAGCTGTTGTTGACGCATTGGCGGACTTCCCGCACATGAACTCATCTCTTGGTGACAATGAACTCATTGTTCATCGCTACGTTGACCTTGGTATTGCAGTTGACCTTGATTACCAGGGTCTATTGGTGCCAGTTGTACGTGACGCAGAGGGCAAACGCCTTCGTGCCTTGTCACGTGAGATAAATGATCTCGCCACACGCACACGTAGTCGCCACTTGTCTCCTGATGAGATCTCGGGTGGCACGTTCACCATTTCAAACAATGGGTCTGCCGGATCTGTTCTTACAATGCCGATCATTAATCAGCCACAAGTTGCAATTTTGTCAACAGATGCAATCTCGAAGAAGCCAGTTGTTATTGAAGTGCCAGGATTCAGTGAGAGCATTGCTATTCACCCTGTGGGCAATTTGGCAATGGCTTGGGATCATCGCGCATTCGATGGTGCATATGCAGCCGGATTCTTGTCGCGTGTCAAACTGATCTTGGAAACTCGCGACTGGTCGTCCGAGGTCTAAAGACCAATCGGAACGCGCTGAGCCAATGACTAGAAGCACTTCACCGTTACATGTTCGGTGGCTTGGGTCAGTTCCATATTCCGATGCTTTAGCAATTCAAGATTCCATGTTCCGTCACGGAACAGATAATCGTTTGCTGTTGCTAGAACATCCACATGTATTTACATACGGACCATCTGCAGATTTGGAAAAAAATTTGCGATGCGACCCTGCTGCGGTTGGCGCTGATTTTGTTGCAGTGAAGCGTGGGGGAGACATTACGTATCATGGGCCAGGCCAGTTGGTTGGGTACCCGTTATTGACATTGCAGGGAAAGAACGGCAATGACACACCACCTGATTCACCGGCATATGTTCATGCAGTTGAACAAGTAGTCATTGATTCATTGCATGAAATCGGTCTTACAAGTGCGGCTCGTTTTGATGGTTATCCAGGTGTGTGGCTGGACGTTGATACTGCGACACCACGAAAGATTTGTGCAATCGGTGTTCGCGTTGGGCGTGGCCGAACCATGCACGGTTTTGCCATCAACGTTTATACAGATCTTGAATTCATGACAACCAACATTGTTCCGTGTGGAATTGCTGAATACCCAGTCACATCAATTGCAGCTGAAGGAATCGATATCACTATGAAGCAGATGGTTGATGTGGTGACAATGCATGCTGCAAAAGCATGGGGCGGTGCTGTTGCAGAACATCAAGACATTGCGTGGAAGCACACGCCAGAAGATTTGTCTGCATTTTCACGAGGCGAAGGCGCTGGAACACCGGTGCGCATGTTGAGCAGGCTTGCCCGAGCTGGCGTCGAAGACGCTATTGAGTTGTCGGAGCGTAAACCAGACTGGATTCGTCCGCGTGTTTCACTTGGACCTGAAGTTCTGGATGTGAAAAAGACATTGCGCGATCATTCGTTGGTCACAGTGTGTGAAGAAGCAGGTTGTCCAAACTTGTCTGAGTGCTGGAGCGATGGAACCGCAACATTTATGGTGCTAGGCGAGCGGTGCACGCGTGCATGTGGGTTCTGTTTAATTGACACCAGCAAGCCAGAGGCACCAGACGCGGATGAGCCAGCACGAATTGCTAAGGCCGTTGCTGAATTGGGATTGTCGTATGTGGTACTCACCATGGTGGCGCGTGATGATTTGGCAGACGAGGGAATGGGGCATATTGCAGAATGTGTTGCCGCAATCAAAGAACTTGATTCATCAATTCAGGTTGAGACTCTTATCTCTGATGCACGTGGAACTGTTGCTCTCGACATCATTTTGAATGCAGCGCCCGATGTGTTGAATCACAACGTGGAAACTGTGCCACGTTTACAACGTGCAGTACGACCATCAGCTGGGTATGCGCGCAGTTTGTCTGTGTTGTCACGTGCCAAAGCACATGGCCTCACTGTTAAGTCGGGCCTGATTGTGGGCATGGGTGAAACCGATGAAGAAGTGTTTGGGGTGCTTGCCGACCTTGCGGCAATTGGTGTCGACATTGTGACGATTGGTCAGTATCTTCGCCCGACATCGCACCACTTGCCCGTATCGCGTTGGGTGGAACCTGCGGTGTTTGATTCGTACAAGCGTGTGGGAGAGTCGCTCGGTATTGGACACGTGGAGTCAAGCCCTCTGACACGGTCGAGCTATCACGCAAAAGAGTCTGCTGCACATGCTGTACCTGTCAAGATTGGTTCCCGATGAGTTCCACAGTTTCTGAGTCAACATTTCGTAGTCGTCTAGACCGTGCACGTACTGAAATGGCACGCACTGGTGTCGATGCATTGATTTTGTCCCTTGGGCATGACATGCCGTATCTCACTGGCTATTTGGCGATGCCTCTCGAACGCCTCACCATGTTGGTTGTGCCGCGTGAAGGCGATGCTTCGCTGATTATTCCGCGACTTGAAGCTCCCCGCGTTACGGAGATGCCAAGCGTCTTTTCACTTGCCACATGGAATGAAACAGATGACCCTGTTGCGTTGGCACACAAGCTGCTTGGTTCGGCTCGCACAATTGCTGTTGGCGATCAGATGTGGTCTCGATTCCTTGTTGATTTGTTGAAGTTTCGGCCAGATGCGAAATATGTTCGCTCGGTTGTCGTTATGGAAGCGTTGCGGTCACGCAAAGATGCTGCAGAGATCGCAGCCTTAGTGGCAGCTGGTGCTGCGGCTGACAGAGTCGCTGCGCAGTTACATGCAGGGGACATTGCGCTTGTTGGCCGCACCGAAGCACAAGTTTCTGCAGATATTTCGGCCCGTCTTATTGCCGAAGGACATCAAGTAGTGAACTTTGCAATCGTTGCTGCTGGTGAAAATGCAGCGAGCCCACATCACCATGCTGGAGATCGAGTAATCAAACACGGGGAAATCGTTCTGTGCGATTTTGGTGGCACTATGAATGACTACTGCAGTGATATCACGCGGTGTGTCCATATTGGCGAACCACCATCTGACATTGCTGAGGCATACGAAGTTTTGTTTGAATCTCAAGCAGCCGGAGTTGCGGCGGGTCTCGTTGGCTCTTCATGTGCCGGCGTTGACACTGCATCACGTGGCGTTATTGATGCAGCGGGGTATGGCGAGTGGTTTGTGCATCGCACAGGTCATGGCATCGGTATGGAAGCCCATGAGGACCCGTACATGGTGGCTGGAAATGAGACCCCTATTGCTGTTGGCCATGCGTACAGCGTGGAACCCGGAATTTATATTCCTGGCAAGTGGGGCATGCGTCTAGAAGACATAGTTGTCGTCACTGAATCAGGCCCACAGCCTGTGAACCACACCAATCATCAACTAGTCGTTTTAGACCGTTAACCAAGAAACACCATGATCGAACTCGACGTAGCAACTGTTCTTCTCCAATGGTCAACCGGAGGACTGCTGTTTCTTTGGTTCACCACACGTAAACACGAAATCAGTGCAGGGTACGGATGGTTGTTGCGCGGAACGTTTTGTGTACTTGCGGCGGGTGCTGCAGCTGCTGGTATTGCAACTGATTTTGTTCCGATACGTGACATTGCAGCAATTGCAGTTGCAGTAGTTGCCATTGCAACTGTTCGTCGCACAAATGTGAAGTTGGATTTACTCGGACCAGCGATTGGCGTGATTGGCCTTGTTGCGGCCGCTGTCCATGCAACGGATGGCGTTGGAAACATCAGCACAAACATTCTGCGTGTTTTGGTGGGCACAGTTTTCCTAGGTGCAATCAGCGATGCGATGCTGTTGGGTCACTGGTACTTGGTGCAACCAGGTATGCCTCGCTCTATTTTGAACGAACTGGTTAATGCCCTGAGATGGATTCTGCCGTTAGAAGTAATGGTGATGTTGTTGCCAACCGGCATGATCAGTGTGCTCAGTGGAGCGGTTGATGATGGCTGGAACGGAACTCTCGGCTGGTTCTGGGTGGCGTGTGCCGTGACTACCGCGGTCTTGATAGAGGTAACGCGTGCGGCCCTTCGCGAACGTAGTTATTCGGCCGTTATGGCCGCCACCGGATTGTTGTATTTGGCGATTCTCACTGCATTTGGCACCGACCTCGTCGCGCGGGCTGTTCTCGCCTAGTTTTAGTGAATGGAAACTTTCGAACGCACCATTTACAACGCTGAACACGAACAGTTTCGTGCAGCTTTTCGCCAATGGCTTGACAAAGAAATCGTCCCTCATCACGAAAAGTGGGAAGCAGACGGAATCGTTCCTCGTGAGATTTGGTTAGCTGCAGGAAAACTGGGCTTCCTTGGGTACCACGTACCGGAACAATATGGCGGTGGCGGAGTAGAGGATTACAAAATTGGCGCCATCATGCAAGAAGAGGTGTCAGAGACAGGTGTCATTGGCAGTGCAAACGGAATGACATTGCACAATGACATTGTGTTGCCGTATTACTTAGAGCTTGCAACCGAAGACCAGAAGCAGCGTTGGTTGCCGAAAATGGTTTCTGGAGAACTAATTGGTGCTTTAGCTATTACAGAGCCGAACACCGGAAGTGATGTTGCAAATGTCAGGACTTCTGCTGTGCGTCATGGTGATGCTTGGGTAGTAAACGGGTCGAAGACATTTATTACAAATGGAATCAATAGTGATCTCGTCATCACTACGGTGCGTACGAATGATCAACCAGGTCACCGCGGTTTGTCTTTGTTGATTCTTGAGCGTGGGATGAAGGGTTTCGAGCGCGGACGTAACCTCAGCAAGTTGGGAATGCATGCGCAAGATACTGCAGAGTTGTTTTTTACCGATGTAGAAGTGCCCGCTGAGAACATGTTGGGAATTGAAGGTCAAGGTTTCGTGTACCTCATGCAGAACTTGGCGCAAGAACGCCTCAACATGGCAGTTGGTGGCGTCAAAGTTGCATCATCAGCGCTTCAGGCAACACTTGATTACACCAAAGAACGAAAAGCTTTCGGTCAATCAATTGCTTCATTCCAAAATTCAAAGTTTGCTCTCGCTGAAATCGCAACAGAAGTACAAATTGCTCAGGTGTATGTGGATAGATGCATTGAGTTGCATTGTGAAGGACGCTTGTCTGCTGAACAAGCAGCAGCTGCAAAATTCTGGGTCACGGAATTGCAAAACAGAGTCGTTGACAAATGTCTGCAGCTTCATGGTGGGTATGGCTACATGCTGGAATACCCAATTGCACGCGCATGGGCTGATAGCCGTATTCAAACCATCTATGGCGGCACCACAGAAATTATGAAGGAAATTGTCGGACGTAGTCTGACGAAGTAATTACTTTGGTGAGTTGGTGGCCACTAATGGCCACGGACGTTCTCTTTCAAGGCGCAAGGCAAGTTCCAACAAGATCTGTTCACTGAAATGTGGTCCGATGATTTGCAAGCCCACGGGAAGTCCGTCGACGAATCCGGCTGGGACTGAAATGCCTGGATTGCCGTGCAAATTACATGGGAAAGTCAACAAGCCATTGTTTCCACCGCCTGCTTTGATGCCACCAAAAACACTTGGGAGCGGACCTTCTGCCGTAAATGCAACGTCGGGGTTGGTAGCAGTAATCACGAGATCAACTTGTTCAAAAATTTGACTCATCTTCAAGTTGACTGCTGCACGACGTGCTTCAATCTTGGTTCTCTCTGCAGCGCTGTAACGCCCTTCAGTTAATTGCAAACCTGCGCGCATTTCAGGCGTGAGGTCATCGGCACAATCTGGCCACATGTCTCCGAGAGCCGCTGCAATTTCGATCATGCCGCTAATTGACCAAGCAGCACCCATACGAGGCAAAGTTGTGTCTACTCCGTCAATACGACGTAGACCGGCCGATGCAACTAGATGATCAGCAGTCTCCAACAAAACATTCCACATTGCAGGTGAAACAACTGCGCCGCCCCAATCAGAGACAATGGCAACGCGAAGACCAGCAACGTTGATAGTTCCGAGTGCATTTTCCCAACCTTCGACGCGGGGGAGGCTGAGCGGGTCTGCACCCTGGTGTCCGTTACAAACGTCGAACCATCGCGCTGTGTCGCGCACACTGCGCGTCATGCCGCCAGTGGTGACCGTGAGGTTGCCGTATTCAACGTGTGGTCCTCGCGGAATTCGACCAAAAGTTGATTTCAATCCGACTAGACCGGTGAACCCTGCCGGAATGCGGATTGAACCGCCGCCGTCACCACCAGTGCCGAGTGCGAAGAGTCCGCCTGCAACACCTGCTGCACCTCCGCCAGATGAACCGCCTGGTGTGCGATCGGTATTCCATGGGTTACGAGTGACGCCGTTCAACACTGTGCGCGTCACATTGACTCCGCCGAATTCACTAGCTGTGGTGAGACCAAAATGATTTGCACCTGCTGCGATGAGGCGAGAGACCATTGTTGATGTATGTGTTGCTTTGCGATCTGCAAATGGCACTGACGCTTCAGTTGCCGGCCAACCCTCTACGTAATCAAGTTCTTTGACACCCATAGGCACTCCACCAAAAGGCAATGCAATGTTTGCCTCAGATGCGCGAGCAAGTGCACCGTCAGCGTCAATGAATGACACACAATTCAGTGAACTTGCTGCGATAGCCGAAAGCGTTGCTTGCATTTCTTCGCGAGGAGACCTGCGACCTGCTCTAAATTCATCAACGAGCGAACATGCGTCGCCTTGCCATGGGGTATCAGTCATCTGAGCAACCTACTCCACGAACCGGTGTATGAACTAGGGCGGAAATCTGACCAGCAACTAGAGTGGAAAGGCTCATGGATAGTCGTGCTTTTCTCGGTCTTCAACAGACTCATAATCCGTATCGATGGCATCTTCCCGTTGATCTCCGGCTCTGTACGGGCGGGAATTTCCTCTATGGCGGTAGCGCATTGGGTGCAGCTATTTCAGCTATGGAAGGGACCACCGGCCGAAATGTCATCTGGACCACGGCTCAATATCTCAGCTATGCGCGACCCGGTGAAGTGATGGACATCGATGTCATTGTTCCGGTCGAAGGAAATGCAATTACACAAGCTCGTGTCGTTGGCCATGTTGGTGAACGTGAAATCATCACAGTCAACGCAGCTCTTGGCGATCGTGATTTCGAGTTTTCTGGTCAGTTTGTTACCGCGCCCGAGGCCGGTAAGCCGGAGGAATACAAAAACTGGCGCCATCGCCATATCTCTGAGGGCACGATCCACGACTTCATGGAAGAGCGTGTTGTGAAGGCCAGATCTGAAGACAATCTTGATGGCTCGCCAGGTGACGGACGCACTGTGATGTGGGCCCGCCTGCCTCAGGTCATCGACGGGGTAGACGCTGCCACTCTCGGAGTTTTGGGTGACTTTGTGCCGCGAGGAGTTGGGCAGGCACTCGGAATCCGTGGTGGTGGAAACTCTCTCGACAACACACTTCGTGTGATGAATCTGGTCCCCACCACATGGGTATTGCTGGATATTCAAGTACATGGCGTCGCTCGTGGCTTTGGGCATGGGCTTGTCCATATGTTTGCAGAGGATGGAACACTTATGGCCACCGCCAGTCAGAGTTGCATCGTTCGAGTGTGGAAAGGTGATTAGTTATGAACGCATACGGAGCAAAAGGTCAACATGGAATGCCGGTTCGCCCTGGCATGACCGTGCCACTACCAGGACCACTACACACCCATAAAGACAAACTCTCGGAACTTGCAGATATGGGATACACCGACATCTGGTCGGCAGAAGCAGATGGCGCTGATGCGTTTACGCCGTTAGCGATGGCCGCGGCGTGGGAACCACGACTACGTCTCGGTACTGCCATTGTCCCTGCATTCACGCGTAGCCCGGCCTTGTTTGCGCAATCAGTAGCGTCGCTCGCTGATGCAGCACCTGGCCGCTTTGCAATTGGTATCGGGTCTTCTAGCAATGTCATTGTTGAACGCTGGAACGGCGTTCCCTTTGAAGAGCCATACAAGAAGGTGCGCGACGTTGTTCGCTTTCTAAATGATTCTCTTAGTGGCGAGAAAGTTACGAAGGAATACGACACCTTCAAGGTTGACGGATTTCGCTTGGGTATAAAGCCAGAAGTGAAGCCACAAATTCTTGTCGCGGCGTTGCGCGAAGGAATGTTGCGTCTTGCTGCTCGCGAGGCAGATGGCACAATTATCAACTGGCTTAGCCCAGAAGATGTCACGCGTGTCGCAGAAGTAGTGCATGGTGCGGCTGATGGAATTCCAAAAGAAATCGTTGCGCGCATTTTTGTGTGCCCTTCTACAAATACTGAAGCAGTGCGCTCAATGGCTCGTTTTGCAATTGCTGCCTACCTCAACGTGCCTGTCTATGCCGATTTCCACGCATGGCTGGGCC
>JBIISL010000075.1:0-5408 GCA_044341035.1 Ilumatobacteraceae bacterium
AGGTGCGGATGCCCGTGTAGACCAAATAGGCAACTCCCGCCCACTTCACAACATTGAACAGTGTGGCTGATGCGGCCAGTACTGCACTTAATCCCAATGCAGCAAACAGCACTTGAATCGCATCACCAACTTCTAATCCACCGACAGCAGCTAAGCCAACTTTGCGACCATCACCGATACTGCGATTCAGAATGTAAATAACTGCAGGCCCCGGAATCAGCAATAACGCAACCGTTGCTGCACAGAACGCAAGAATGGTGGACAGCTCAGGCACGCCCCAACCATAGCAATGGACGGATATTGAACTTTATCAGCATATGTTGATATGTTGTGTTTCATGCCATGCCGGCCAGACAAAAGTTCTTGAGGTAAGCAATGCCAAAGTCAATGGAAGAACTTATTCAACACGCCGATGACATTAGCGAGATGTTCGAAAATTGGGATTCGTCTCAGTCGACAGTTCTCTCAAAAGAGGAAACTGCCATATTGCGCGCGGTACACCAAAGGTGTTTTCAAGAAAAGAAGATCGCAGATGCCGTACAGAATGCACGGGCGAAGAACATTTCTTGGAAAGACATCGGATTCGTTCTCGGCACGTCGGCACAATCTGCCCATCGCAAATACTCTGCATACCTTTCACAGGAAATCTGAACCTGCCGCTTCAGTCAACTACTCTGAACCTATGCGGGCTTTAGTACAACGAGTTCTTAATGCATCGGTGGATGCTGAAGTTGATGGCACCACCATTCGAGCCGGCGAGATAGGTAAAGGCCTACTGGTACTTCTGGGTATCACTCACACTGATACCGAAGTCACCGCGAAGAAGATGGCTGAAAAAATTTGGAATCTTCGCATTATGGAAGATGAAAACGGCGTGATGAATATCTCCATCGCCGATTCCACCAAGAGCATCTTGCTGATTAGTCAGTTCACGTTGTACGGCGACACCAACGCCGGTCGTCGGCCTACATGGACTGCTGCAGCGAAACCAGAATACGCAGAGCCGTTAGTGAACAAGGTTGTAGCGGAATTGCAACAACTAGGCGCGCAGGTTGAGACGGGCCGCTTTCGCACGTACATGCAAGTGTCATCAGTGAACGATGGACCAACCACCGTGTCGATTGAAATTTAAATTTGGTGAATTAATTCTTCAACGGGCGTCACCATGCCCACGTAGAACGCACCGAATTCGGCGTAGACAGCAGATGCTTCGTCATACCGCATGGTGTACACCACTTCTTTGAGATCATCAGGGTTCACAGCAAAAAGTGTTACTCCCCATTCGTAATCATCAAGACCAGTGGAACCTGTGACTAGTTGAATAATGCGGCCAGCAAACGTACGTCCACTCTTGCCGTGTTCTTCCATAAGTTCTTTGCGCTTGTCGAATTCAAGTGTGAACCAGTTGTCTTTGTGTTCGCGACGCTTTGACATTGGGTAGAAGCACCATGCATTCTTGCCAGCAGGAGGAAGCTGTGGATACAAGCGAGCATTCAGCATTTCTTCTGGCATGCCCTTTGAGTATTCAGAAACTTCTGTAAGAGACACATAGCTATCAACAATGTCGAGGCCAGCATGTTGAATGCCTGTCTGTAATGCCTTGAGTTGACGCATGTCGGCAGCAACACCCATGATCGCGACATCGGCCTTATGGCCCAACATGGCAACGGTAATTACGGTGACGCCCGCACCTTCGGCTGCTTTGACGGCTGCAACAAGTGCATCACCGTCGTATTCAAAACTTGGCTTGCAAAAATAGTGGACTACTGCAAGACCAACTGACGGGGACATCGGTTCGCTCATACTGATAACGCTATCGGCGAGCCAGAACTGCCGAGGCAAAACGTGAGGGTGCTTCATGGTCAACCTGCAGGAAAAACGACGGTTCTGCTAGTTCCAGCTCCATAACCACCGGGACTCCCGCAGATCCACGCACCACATCAACACGGGCGTACAAGGGGTACTCACCGAACTTCTTTTTCACAAAGTTCATAACTTCTTCGCCCAGTTCGCGCTCTTGTGCACTGGCCGTACGAGGCGTTATTTCTTCCTCGACAAACAGTTCATTTTCTTGGGTCTCATTGGTCGCCAAGATTGCGCCTTTGCGGAACGAATGACTGAGCCGACCATTGAAATAGACCATTCCTGTTTCGCCACGCTCATCGATAAAGCGCTGATACGGCTGCACCATTGCAACAAACCCAGCATCAAGGAGAAAACCTACGTGAGCCGCGGCTTTCACGGGCGACTCTTCGTGGCGCTCTGTGTTGTTCGAACCGGCACTGACAGTTGGCTTCACAACTATGTCTCGCTCAAGCATGCCTTCATTGGTGATAGTGACCAGGTCTTCCGCTGTACGCACAAATGTTGTGGGAATAACGCCAATTTTTGCTTCGACCAGTTCAGCCAGGTATTCCTTGTTGGTATTCCATCGAATGATGTCAGCCGAGTTACGCAACGTTGTTGCGGCAGAGACCTTGTCTAGCCAAGCAAGAAATTCCGGATACCGACGGTGATAGTCCCATGGTGACCGAACAATTGCCATTGAGAAACGCGACCAGTCAACGGATGCGTTATCCCAATCAACAATTTCTGTAATGACACCGCGATCGCCTAAAGCACGCGACAAGTACGGAAGATCAGTATCTAAATCTCGCGCTTCAGCACCGCTAACAAGAGCGATGACGCGCGACATATAAATGTAAGAGTTGAAGTGCTTCTAGACGATGGTCTAGAAGTCGTCCATTCCGCCGCCGTGGTCGTGTCCGCCGCCAGCCGATTCAGGCTTGTCAGCAATAACAACTTCAGTGGTGAGGAACAATGCTGCGATTGATGCTGCGTTCTGCAATGCAGAGCGAGTTACTTTTGCAGCATCAATGACACCGAGCTTCACAAGGTCAACATATTCGCCAGTGGCGGCATTGAGGCCTTCGTTGCCCTTCAAGTTCTTTACACGCTCGACAACAACGCCACCTTCGAGGCCTGCGTTTTCTGCGATCTGCTTAAGAGGTCCTTCGAGTGAACGAGCAACCATGCGAGCACCAGTTGCTTCATCACCAGTGAGCTTTTCAGCAGCAACGATGACCGCAGCTTGTGCGCGAAGCAATGCAACGCCACCGCCAGGAACAACGCCTTCTTCGATGGCAGCTTTTGTGGTGCTGACAGCGTCTTCAATGCGGTGCTTCTTCTCTTTGAGTTCTACTTCAGTAGCTGCGCCAACTTTGAGGACTGCAACGCCGCCGGACAACTTGGCCAAACGCTCTTGGAGTTTTTCGCGGTCGTAATCAGAATCTGTGTTCTCAATTTCAGCCTTCAACTGGCTGATACGGCCCTTGATGTCGTCCTCTGTGCCAGCACCTTCGATGATTGTTGTCTCATCCTTAGTGATGACGATCTTCTTTGCTGTTCCCAACAAGTCAAGAGTGACGTTTTCAAGTTTGAGACCAACTTCTTCGCTGATGACTTGGCCACCAGTAAGAATTGCAATGTCTTGCAACATTGCTTTACGACGGTCACCGAAACCAGGAGCCTTGACAGCAACGCTCTTGAATGTTCCGCGAATCTTGTTTACAACCAAAGTTGCAAGTGCTTCGCCTTCGATGTCTTCAGCAATGATGACCAACGGGCGACCGCTCTGCATAACTTTTTCAAGTACTGGCAACATGTCACGAACGTTTGTGATCTTGCTTGACACCAAAAGGATGTAGGCATCATCAAGCGATGCTTCCATTCGGTCTGTGTCAGTAACGAAGTACGGCGAGATGTAGCCCTTGTCGAAGCGCATTCCTTCTACAAGGTCCATTTCCATTCCGAAGGTCTGGCTTTCTTCAACAGTGATAACACCGTCTTTGCCAACCTTGTCGATTGCTTCTGAAATCATGCGACCAATTTCTGGGTCAGCAGCTGAGATAGATGCAACTTGTGCGATCTGCTCTTTTGAGTCAACTTCTTTTGCAAGCGCACGAATGCTTTCGATTGCAGCAGCAGTTGCAGCTTCAATACCCTTCTTCAAAGACATTGGGTTTGCGCCTGCAGCAACGTTGCGCAATCCTTCGCGAACCATGGTCCATGCAAGAACAGTTGCGGTTGTTGTTCCGTCACCGGCGACATCGTCGGTCTTCTTCGCAACTTCCTTCACCAACTCAGCACCAATGCGCTCGTACGGATCTTCAAGGTCGATTTCTTTGGCGATTGATACGCCGTCGTTTGTAATGGTGGGTGCACCCCACTGCTTGGCAAGAACAACGTTGCGACCCTTAGGTCCGAGCGTGACGCGAACGGCGTCAGCCAACTTGTTCATGCCGGCTTCAAGACCGCGCCGTGCTTCTTCATCAAATGCAATGAGCTTTGCCATGGGATTTTCCTCCGTAGGTATGGGGTTGGCGTTGTTCGGGGGGTGTTTTCACACTGGAACAGACGACTAGCACTCTACCGTTGAGACTGCTAACGGCACTACCCCTCATCAAAGGGATAGATGGTGAGATTTAGAGGCCGCCGGCCACCGCAGGGATGATAGAGACCGTGTCTCCAGGGGCGACAGGGGTGTCTAAGCCTTGTAGATAGCGAACATCGTCGTCAGACACGAAGACATTGACGAACTTATGAAGTTCCCCAGTGGCATCAAACAGGCGGTCATTGAAGCCTGCGTGGGCTGCATCGAGGGCGACCAGCACATCGCGCAAGGTGGCACCTTCCACAGAAACGGTGGATGCGCCACCAGAGATGGGGCGCATATTGGTGGGGATTCGAACGGTCACGGCCATATGCAAACCCTACCGAACTACTAGGAATTCGCCACCAAAGGTGCTGTCTTACCGCGCCACGGCATTGCCTCTTCCAGTTGCGAGGCAAGACGCACGAGGACATCTTCGCGAAATGGGGCGCCAACAAATTGCACGCCCATGGGTAAACCATCTGTTGACCAATGCAACGGCAAGCTGATTGCCGGTTGGCCCGTGAGATTGAACTGTGATGTGTACGCCATTATCTCGCGCAGTCTCCACCCGCTGTCAGCGCCGCTGAGGTGACCGATGCGCGGTGGTGGCCCCGCAATTGTTGGCGTAACCAAAATGTCATACCCACGAGAGCCGTCTACTGGTTCCCACCACTGCACCACGCGCCTGCACCACGCATGTATCCATTCCATGTTTTCCAAATATGTTTCGGCCGAAACGGCGCGTCCCATTTCACGCATACGAATGTTGTCTTGCTCTAGATCATCTTCACCCATTGGTCTGCCGAATAGTTTTTCGAATGCAGCAATGTCATTGTGTGTCCATGCAGCTACAACGCTGGTGAACTTTCCTGCATATTGCGTTTCACCTAATGCCTCGGGCCACGTAATTTCTACGTCATGACCAAGCGCAGACAATTTCTCTGCTGTCTTGTTGACCGACTCTCGCGATTGA
>JBIISL010000039.1:0-17828 GCA_044341035.1 Ilumatobacteraceae bacterium
CGGCAACAGCCGTGGCGTTTACCTATGCGTCAACAGTGGTCGATCACGCATATGCCATGTGGTCGTCACCGGCAGCGAATCACGCCAATAAGCGTCGCACCCGGCAGCCCCGTGGGTTTCTGATCTAGAACAAGATCACAACACACACTTACGTGGCCGCCGGGAAATTATCCCGAGCGGCCTTTTTGTTTTATCCACCCACCTACCAAAGATCTCAGCTCAATCGAAAGGAACAGAGAACATGTACACATCAATAAACACCGACATGGGAGGCACCACGCTCACAGAGCAGCCCCTCATCTTGTCCGCCAAGCGTTGCTCAGACGGCAACGGCACCTTGAGCTACTTGTTCTTCTCTGACGAGTGGGTAGACGTGCAGCGCGCGAAAGCAATTTGCTCGAAGTGCTCTGGCCAAGAGGCGTGCCTATCCGGTGCCCTCGAGCGCGAAGAGCCTTGGGGAGTCTGGGGAGGCGAACAGCTGGAGATGGGCAGAATCGTGGGCGTCAGACGCCCTCGCGGACGTCCTGCCACGAAAATCAGACCAGCGCTTGTCATCGAAGAGGTACCAATTCCACGTCACCTCGTAGCCTAAGTACATGAAGTGGAACCGCCGTACCGCACGATTTCTGGTTCCCTTCCTTGTACTACTTGTCAGCGTTGTTGGTGGGTGGGCTCTTAGTCGGCCCACCAACAGCGTTGACGTCAATCTCAATCAACCCGTAACTACGTTGTCCGCCACCATCGGTACAAACGCCAGCAACACGGGCAAGAAATTCACATTTGTTGAGTTGGTAGATAATGCCACCGGCGACAAAGGAACTATTGCTCCTGCTGGCAAACCGATGGTGGTGAACTTCTGGTATTCAACATGCGAGCCATGCAAACGAGAAATGCCGGCACTGTCGGCATCAAGTGCGAAGTATGCAGCCACTGTTGACTTCATTGGTATTAACCCCAATGACTCTCGTGAAGTTGCCACCGAATTCTTGAAGAAGTACAACATCACGTACCCAACATTTATTGATGACGGAACTCAACTTGCCGAAGCCGGCGTTGTCACGCTTCCCGCCACGTTCTTTCTTGATAGTTCCGGAACCATCGTTGCTAGACGCGCTGGCGAAATTACATTTGCAGAAATTGAGTCGATTCTTACGAATGATTTGAAAGTTTCACCGTGATTGCAATCGAAGGGAACTTCGCATACAGCTTCATTCTGGGCGTTATGGCTGCAGTTAACCCATGTGGATTTGTGCTGTTGCCTACATACCTTGTGTATTACCTAGGTACTGAACTCAATCGTGATGACGAAAGCAAGACAACTACATTACGGCGTGGCCTCAGTGTGGGTACCGCTGTCTCTTCGGGGTTTATTGGTCTGTTCCTTGTAGTCGGAATCATCTCGCGCGCATTTACAACCGTGATCAGCGAGAACGCAAAATATGCAGCGCTCGTAATCGGTATAGCTCTTGTAGTTATGGGCATCGCAATGTTGTTCGGACGGAAACTACCTATTGCTCAACCAGATATTTCTGTAAAGCGCAAGCGCACTACATGGAACATGTTCTTGTTTGGCATTGTGTATGCCATTGCTTCCATTGGCTGCACGATTGGACTTCTGATCTCAGTAATTCTTGGCTCAGTCAATCGCCACGGTTTTGTCTCTGGAGTAATCAGTATCGCTTTATACGGGCTTGGCATGGGACTGTTGGTGACGTCACTGACTGTTGCGTTGGCGTTTGCTCGAGTTGGTCTTGTCTCAACAATCAAGAAAAGCTTCAAGTGGTTTGACAAAGTATCAGCCGTGTTTGTTGTACTAACTGGGCTGTACTTGTCCTGGTATTGGTTGGGTGCAATCACTGATCGCGGAACAGATGGAATCACATCTCGCGTTGAGCGTTGGCAAACAAAAGTTGTGCAGTTCTTGCAAGATGCTGGCGTGTACCCATTGCTTATTGTTTTCTGTGTCGTCATCGCTACTGCCGGATTAGTCATCCGCCGTTCCTCACTACAGAGCAAGTAACCATGAACCTGTCTGAGTTATTGCAGTATGACGACGTCACCGAAGAGAGCGTCTTGCGCTCAAATTTTGGGTTCATGGCGTTTCATGGCGGTGCACTTGAAGAAATGACCGACACCATTGCATCGCGTGCTGCAGAACGTGCTGGTGCTTCGTATTACGGGATTCAATTGCCCGACAATCTGGAATGGCATCTTCCATCACACACAGTGACAGCGGACCAATCACCTGTACTCGCATCTTTTCTGTCGCATGTAAACATTGTGATCACCGTGCACGGTTTTGGTCGTGCTGGTTTCTTCACATCACTACTACTTGGTGGGCGCAACCGCAGACTTGCTACCCATCTCGGCGGCTTGCTTCGTACACATCTTCCGGCCTACACAATCCTCGATGACATCGATGACATTCCGAGCAACCTTCGCGGTATGCATCAAGACAACCCAGTCAATGTGGTGGAACATGCAGGCGTGCAACTGGAACTGCCTCCCCGAGTGCGCGGTTCTAGCCCGTTGTGGTGGGACTGGGAAGGCCCTGGCTTAACGCCACATACTGAAAGCCTGATTGACGCATTGGTTGACTGCGCTACAACCTGGCCTGGTTAGGGCGCGAGGCGCTCGACACGCCACACCACGCCATTGCGTGTGTAACGAAAACGATCATGCAAACGACTTGGCCTGCCTTGCCAAAACTCAATCTGGTCAATCGATAAGACATAGCCACCCCAATGTGGTGGACGAGGAACGTCCTTGCCTTCAAAGCGTTCAGTTACTTCTTCGATGAGATCATCAAGTTCTTCTCTGTTGCCAATGACAGTTGACTGAGGTGAAGCCCATGCACCTAATTGGGAAGCACGTGGTCGTGATGCAAAATACTCATCGCTTACTGCGTCGGTTGCTTGAGAAATGTTTCCTTGGATACGGACTTGTCTGTGCAGGTCGAGCCATGCAAATGTTCCGGCAGCTCGTGATTCGCCAGCAATCTGTATTCCCTTTGCGCTAGTGCGATTTGAGAAGAACGTGATGCCATGTGCATCAATACCGCGTGCCAGTAATACACGGGAGTCTGGTTGTCCTGTTGCATCAACCGTGGACAGCACCATTGCATTCGGTTCAGTAACGCCAGCTTCTTCTGCTTGGTGATACCAGACGTTTAGCTGCGTGATGGGATCAGCATGAAGGTCATCAATATCAAGACCTGCTGTTTCGTATTGAATACGACGATCGGCGATACCCATGATTAGGCCTTAGGTGTGATGTGTGTGGCACCGCGCATGTACGGCAAAAGCACATTTGGAATGCGCACACTGCCATCTGGTTGGCGATGATTTTCACAAATTGCTGCCCACACGCGAGGCACTGCCAGTGCAGAACCATTGAGTGTATTCGTAATTTCAGTTCCCTTTTGACCAGTGCGCTTGAAACGAATGTCTGCACGGCGGGCTTGATAATCAGAGAACCATGACACGCTGCTGACTTCCAGCCATGCATCACAACCGGGTGCATAGACCTCAATGTCGAAACTGCGGTGATGACTTCCGCCCATGTCACCGGTACAGATTTCAATGATTCGATACGGCAATTCCAGAGCGGCCATCAGTGCTTCTGCACGACCTACTAATTCAGTCAGTAATGCTGGTGCATCTTCGGGGCGAGCGATGGCAAGAATTTCTACTTTGTCGAATTCGTGTGCACGCAACATGCCACGCGTATCACGCCCTGCACTTCCGGCTTCACGGCGGTAGCAGGGCGAATACGCCATAAGCCGTACAGGTAATTCAGCTTCATCTAAAACTTCACCAGCATGAAGTGATGTGAGTGGAACTTCAGAAGTTGGAATTGCCCAGAGGTCGTCGCGTTCAATGGCGTAGGCATCATCTGCGAACTTTGGTAAGTGTCCTGTTGCAGTAAGTGTTGCAGTGGTAACAAAACTTGGTGGACGAATTTCTTCGAATGAATCTGCGTTTTGATCTAACGCAAACTGGCACAGTGCACGGGCAAGAGTTGCACCAAGGCCACGTTGCATGGTGAACATTGCGCCGGCAATTTTTGTAGCGCGTTCGTTATCAAGAATGCCAAGTGCAGTTGCTGTCTCCCAATGAGGAACGCGTTGGTGATCACCAAAAGTTGCGGGCAAATTAATAGGGCCCTTCACGATTGGGTTCTCATGATCGCCTGCGCCATCAGGAGCATCAGGGTGAGGCAAGTTCGGAATGCGCAACATGACCTGTTGCAGAGCATCTTGCACCGTGTCGAATTCACTCTGAAGAACTCGTTCACGGTCGCCACCGGCGCGACTGCGCTCCATAAGAGTTTCTGCTTCATCGTTCTTCTTGTCGCGACGTAGAGCGCCGACCTGCTTCGAGAGGTCGTTCACTTCAGCCCGCAGAGCGTCTCGCTCGGCAGTGATCTCACGAAGGCGAGTATCTAGGGCAACGGCTTCATCAACCTGCGCCATGAGGTCTGGCTTTCCTCGGCGGGCCAAGGCAGAGCGCACCCCATCAAGGTTCGTGCGCAGAAGTCGTACATCAATCACAGGATTTCAGGCTACCTGTCCCGCCTTTCGTGCTGAGAGGCATTTGGTTCGTAAAGTGGAGACGTGTCCGTTGTTGTAGAGAATCTCAGTGTTTCCTATGGCAGTCTCGTGGCTGTCGACAATGTCTCGTTCGAGGCTCCATCGGGCGGCGTGACGGTCATCCTTGGGCCAAATGGGGCCGGCAAGACCAGCACCATTGAAGTCTGTGAGGGCTTTCGTACTGCCAAATCTGGCTCTGTGCGGGTTCTTGGGCTTGACCCCGTTTCAGACCACCGCGCACTAACCGAGCGCATGGGGGTCATGCTGCAAGGCGGAGGCGTCTACCCCAGTGCCCGCGTGCGTGATGTGGTGTCGCATTTTTGTGCGCTGCACAACAAGGGCGTGAATGCAACGCAATTGATTGAACGTGTTGGGTTGTCGAACCGTTCAACTGGCACCTGGCGCAAACTGTCAGGCGGCGAGCAACAACGGCTGTCGCTTGCATTGGCATTAGCAGCAGACCCTGATGTGATCTTTCTCGACGAACCGACATCGGGAGTTGACATTGATGGGCGTGACGTCATCGCTGAAATCATTCGTGATTTGGCAGCACGGGGTACCACTGTCGTTCTCGCATCGCATGACATGGCTGAGGCAGAAAAAGTTGCAACTCATGCTGTGTTGTTTAATTCCGGCAGGGTTATTGCAAGCGGAGAAATCAAAACACTGCTGACATCGCGTAAACATCTGCGATTCACATCTTCAGTTGGACTTGTGCCTGCAGAACTTGCAGTATCAATCAACAGTCCGGTTGTTACTATCGGAGACGGTGTGTATGAAGTGGCCTCAGAACCAACACCGCAACTGATGACGCGCATTTCGCAATGGCTCACTGATAACGACCACCCATTACTTGGCGTTGATATGGGAACTGAATCTTTAGAAGACACATACCGACGATTGACTCGAGATACGAAATGAGGCGTATTCGCATTCAGCTTCGGGCAGAGCTAATGCTGCTGGCACGAAACGGTGAGCAGTTGTTGCTCACATTAATTATCCCCGTATTGTTACTTGGCTTTTTTGGCTCTGTTGATGTGTTGCCAAGTGCTGACATTGAACCTATTCAATTCTTAACGCCTGGCATTCTTGCCATTGCGATCATGTCGTCATCAATGGTGAGTCTCGGGATAGCCACCGGCTTCGAGCGCTCGTATTTGGTGTTGAAGCGACTCGGCGCAACACCACTCACACGCAACGAACTGGTCATCGCAAAAATCTTGTCCGTCTCTACTGTGCAATTGATTCAGACGATTATCTTGCTGTCGCTTGGCCTTGCGCTTGGGTGGAACCCTGGTGGTTCAACGTGGCCTCTTGCAGTTGTAGTGGTGCTGTTCGGCACTTCAGCGTTCGCTGGTATCGGCCTTATTCTTGCTGGCCAATTGCGTGCTGAGATCAACCTGGCGGCCCAGAACGGGTTGTACTTAGTGCTGCTTTTGTTGGGTGGAATGGTAATCCCCCGTGATTCACTTCCTGATTTCCTCAGTAATGCGGTTCGGGGCCTGCCGTCAACAGCACTTGCAGATCTGTTGCGTTCAACCTTGAACGGTGATAGCGCTGGCCTTGTTGTGCCATGTGCAGTATTAGCAGCATGGGGCATTATCGCGCCCGCAATTGCAGCGCGACGCTTCCGCTGGAGCTAAGCCAACGTCATTGAGACGAATCAGTGGGTTCTTTGGCGCTATACGACTGCTCACCAAAGAATCCCTTCATGAATCGCGTGAAGAAAATGGTGATGATGAGTGCCCATAAGAAAACTGCACCGCCAAGCTTCATAATGCCGCCAGCAAGTTGTTGATCACTCAGCACAGACATTCCCCACACTCGAACCGGAGTGTCATAGTGGTTGTAAACAGAGCCTTCAGCGAATGTCAGCCAACCTGCAGGAATTGAAGGCACCAAAGATGTGCAGAAGAGATACACCATCATTGCGCCGTAACTCATGCGCCACTCTTTCGCTGGGCCGCATATCGGTGTCCACAGCATTAATGCACTGAATACCAATAAAACGTGAAGGCTGTAGTGCAATGGGCCACCAGCCGCACTGCGATTAACAAGTGCTGGTATGTGAGTAATCAATAGCACCGCGTTATACGTGACGGCAGCAATTACCGGGCGCGTGAGAAACCGGATTACTCGATACGAGCGACCGCGTCCCACCAATAGGCGAAACAGCCATTCAGGTGTTGCGAGTAGCGCAAGTGGCGGAATGATGTAGGTAAGAATTGTGTGCTGCAACATATGCATGGAATACAGGTATTCCTCTGCGATGTCATGTAACGGCCAATCTGTTGAAATCAACAACAGAAAAATCATGAGGGAGAAAGTCCCGATTTGTTTACGAGAAATCACTTCCCCGTTAGGAACCACTTTGGGTCCGAGTACCCGAATCGCATATACAAACGCGATTAGTAGACCAATAATCAGCACCCAAATTTCTAGGTGCTGCTGATACCTCCAGGGGTCAGTATTCAGAGTTGGTTCGATGCTAGCGATCAGCATTGCCGACCCGCCCCGCTAGTTACGCGATGAAGAACTTGAAAGTGGCGAGAGCCGTGATGTACACGAATAGCGCCAGTCCAAGACCGGTATAGAAAAGGAAACTAAAAATCTTGCTATCGAACTTGAGGTGCATGAAGTACGACACCACCATTACGAACTTGACCACCATCATGATGAGCAATGAAGGCATGAACAACGGACCGAAATCTACGTAATAAGTAGAAACCTCAAGAGCTGTGATTAGCGCCAAGATGACTGCGATTTTTATATAGCCAGCATCGGACATTCCGTGCTCGTGTGCCTCTTCGTGTGTTTCAGTAACGGTTGTCATGATGCGCTCTCAATCAGGATGGGATTAGGTAAACCAAGGTGAAAATGATGATCCACACGACGTCAACAAAGTGCCAGTACAAACCAATGAGTTCTACAACCTCGGCCTTATCGCCCGTAATCTTGTTCTTTTTGATGATGCCCATTAAGGACAACAACATAATGACTCCGACTGAAACGTGAACGCCGTGGAAACCGGTCAAAGAATAAAAGCTTGAGCTAAAGAGGCTTGTGGTGAAGCCAAGTCCTTCACGATAAAACGTTGTGAACTCGTACACCTGGCCACCAACAAAGGTTGCTCCAAGAAGCGCCGTGATGAGTAGCCAAAGATTCGTCTTTTGGTCGTCCTTACGCTGTGCCGATGACACTGCAAGCACCATGGTGAGCGATGACATCAACAGAACAAAGCTGCTGACTGATGTGAAAGGAATGTCGTAGATCTGTGAAGGGTGTGGTCCGTTCTGAACGCGACCGCGATACAGCATGTACGTGGAAATGAGACCACCAAAGAGCAGGCATTCTGATCCGAGGAACAACCACATCGCCAGCTTGTTGTTTGACAAGCCAGTTGATGAATGATGTCCGTGATCAGTTGCGTGATCGGTGTCGTGTGTTGCGATATCAGCCAACTGGAGTTATCTCCTTCGTGTGACCGTCGGTTGACGGTGTATCAAAATCGACTGCTTCTGGTACTGAAGGTTCAAGAACCCATCCGTACGAGGAGAAGAGAACAATAAGTCCTCCAACAACCATGATTGGAGTGCCATAGATGACTCCCATTCCAAGAATTCCCATTCCAATGGAAAGCAGTAATGGCCAGTACGAAGGTCCGGGCAAATGAATGTCGGCATCAGCGGCTGCTTCTTCAGCGCGAACAAGTTCCTCGCCAGTTGCAACTTGCTTCATCGTGTGGGTGGCTTCGTCTTCTACATACTTGCGGTGGAAGAACTCATCGAGGTGATGCACCACAGGAATGCGATCAAAGTTGTGAACCTTCGGCGGGCTGGTTGTAATCCATTCCAACGTACGAGCATCCCATGGGTCAAGCGGCGCACGCGCTGGGTTACGAGTGGTCTTGTAGACGTTGATCATGAAGAAGAGAACACCGACGGCCAAAACGAAGGAGCCGATTGATGACACCATGTTCCAGAAGCCAAAGTTGAAGAGACCTTCACCGGCACGAGCTTCGGTCCATACATACATACGACGAGGTTGGCCTTGCAGACCAAGAATATGCATTGGTCCGAACGCCATGTTCATACCAATAACCATGAACCAGAAGTTCCAGGTGCCCAATTTTTCGTTGAGCATCTTTCCGAAAACTTTTGGCCACCAGTAATAGAAACCAGAGAACAAGCCGAAGACCATTCCACCAAACAACACATAGTGAAAGTGAGCAACGATGTAATACGTATCAGTCTGTTGAGTGTCAGAAGGAGCAACTGCGTGAGTAACGCCTGACAAACCACCGATAGTGAAAAGGACTACGAGGCCAATAGCGAACTTCATTGCTGCCGAGTACCAAATCTTGCCGCCCCACATAGTGAGAATCCAGTTGAAGATTTTCACACCGGTTGGGATAGCAATTGCCATCGTGGCCATTGAGAAAACTGCAACTGATACTGGGCCAAGACCAGAAGCGAACATATGGTGAGCCCATACGCCGAAACCGACGAGTCCAATTGACGCACCAGAGAACACCACGAACGGATACCCGAAGAGTGGTTTACGTGAGAACGTAGGTAGTACTTCAGAGATGATGCCGAATGCCGGCAGAATCAAGACGTACACCTCCGGATGACCAAAGATCCAGAACAAGTGTTGCCAGAGAAGTGGGTCTGCACCCTGTGACACATCGAAGAAGGTGGCGCCGTACGAACGCTGGAACATCAACAACACCAAAGCCACGGTGATGACTGGCAGTGAGAACACCAAGAGGAACTGCACAACGAGAATCATCCACGTGAACACGGGCATCTTCATCAGGGTCATTCCGGGCGCACGCATATTGAGCACTGTGACGATCAGGTTGATAGAACCAATCAAAGAAGCAATACCTGCAATCTGCAAACCGAGAATCCAGAAGTCAACACCATTGCTTGGTGAGAACACTGGTCCGGAGTTTGGTGCGTACATGAACCAACCACCGTCAGCTGCTCCACCAAGGAACCATGATGCATTAAGAATCAGACCACCGGTGAGGAACAACCAGAATGACAATGCGTTAAGACGAGGGAACGCAACGTCTCGAGCACCAATTTGAAGTGGCAAGAAATAGTTAGCAAACGCTGCAGCCATGGGCATGGCGAACAAGAAGATCATCGTGGTTGCGTGCATCGTGAACATTTGGTTGTACTTGTCAGCGCTAAGAATGCGGCCGTCTGGAAGTGCTAACTGCAAACGAATAAACAAAGCTTCGACACCACCGACGATGAAGAACACAAATGCAACAGTGCCGTACATGATTCCGAGCTTCTTGTGGTCAACAGTAAAGAGCCATGAACGCCAGCCAGTTGTGTTTACCGGGCGACGCACAGCTCCGAGTGACTGAGTTGGTGAAACTACTAATTTCCCCTTCACCAGACTCGGTGACTGAGACGGTGTAAGAGTTAGTTCATTGGTGGACATGGTGTTCTCCGATTACTTCAGTGTCAATAGGTAAGCGACGAGCTTGTCGATGTCATTTTCGGTAAGACCAAGGTTTGGCATACCACGATATTTGCCGCCTGATTTCTCCAGCTTGGCTGGGTCTGCGTACATCGGCTTCATGGCTGGTGCATTGCGCAACCACGCACGAAGATCAGTGGCATTCAAGCATGATTCTGAAACGCCGGCGAGATACTTCGCACCAATGGTTTCGGAGTTTGCACCCCAAACATCTTTGCGACACGACTTGTTCAACAAGTCGTACGTTGCACCGGCAAAGGTGTTGCGTGACATGAAAAAGGAGAGGTTCGGAGCTGCACCGGAATAAACGTTCTCATCTGGTGCTGCGATAGCAGGCGTGCCATCAGCTTTCTTCAAACCATTGACTTGGTGACAACGAATGCACTGATTCAAGAAGACGCCTTCACCCTCTTTCGCAAGTGTTCCGTCTGCAGGAGACGTGTATGCCTTTTGTTGGTTAGCTACCCACTTGGCAAAATCTTCCTTCGAAAGTGCAATGGCTTCCATACGCATGTTGGCGTGAGAAAGACCGCAGAATTCGGTGCACTGGCCGGCAAAGAGTCCGGGCTTGTCAGCTTGGAGGCGCAAAAGGTTGATGCGGCCTGGAACAGCATCTTTCTTGCCGTTCAATACTGGAATCCAGTACGAGTGAATAACGTCGCGACTTGTTTCGCGCAGCAACACTTTTGTACCAACTGGAATTACAAGTTGACCTGAAGAAATGATTGGTTGAGTAATGCCTTGATCAGCTTGCACCGGATAGTCATATTCCCACCACCACTGCTGACCAGTGACATTGATAATCATTTCAGTATCTTCGGTTTCTGCAAGTTCAAAAATTCCACGGAATGTGAACACGCCCACAACCGTGAGAATCAGTGCAGGAATGATTGTGAGAATGATTTCTACGATTGGCTTACCGTGGCTCTGAGACGGGATTGGTTGACCGCGGTCTGTGTACTTCCAAAATGTGTAGGCGGCAAAAGCAAGAACGAGTACGCCGACTACGCCAGCCATTGGGAAAACAATCCATTGAAGATTGTTAATGATTTGGGCGTTGTCGCCTCTTGGCTGCCACGTATCCTGCGGAGCGTTAGTTGCACAACCAGCAAGGAAGACGAGTCCAACGACGGATGCAAACGAGTTACGAATGCGATGGCTTGATGACTTCACCTTGTTCACGATATCCATAGCCTTTTCTGATGAGTGGGGAGAATCTGGGTGACTCACGGCACGACCAACTTGATTTCGCCTGTGGCACCAGGAACAGTGAAAGAGAACGGCTCGGCTTCAGTAGCTGGCTTTGGAATTGTAAGAGTCATGACTTGCTCTTGGTTCTTGCCCGTGAGTTGTGTGCACGTACCAACCTTTTCAACGACTCCGGTTTCGGCAACTTTGGCTGAGCCCAAGTTAACGACAAGGCGGTGATCAGCTTCATCAAGATTACGGAACATAACGGACGTTGCATTCGAGCGAGGAATAGTGATGGTGTCCACTTTCTTCGTCATACCAATCGCTTCTGCGTACACCTTTCCATCTTTTACAAAAATGGTGGCTGTCACTGCAGAACGCAATGACACCGTGTTGTTTGCGTGATGGTCGTAGTGCTCTGATTTTTCTTCACCGCATTCACGATGTGATGCGTCGTAATGATCTTCTTCTGCTGCAATCGCAAGTTCTTTACGTTCGCCTGACAACGCAGCAAACGTTCCGACGCCCACAAGCGCCACAACTGCTAGAACCGCCACAATAACTGTGACAGTGCCTTTCATAAATGGCTTGGAAGCAACAAGAATTCCGACTGCAAAAATTGCGGCGGCTGCCACAATGAAAAAGATTGTTCCGGCTTCTTTCGATAGAGCAAGAAAAACCCGAGAGAACAGAAACGCGATGACACCAAGGGCAACAGCAGCAAGTCCCGGGTATTCAAGAGCACTGATTGCACGCGAGCGAGCGAACTTGTTGAATTCCTGATCTGATGATGCACCATCTGACCAGTTCTGAATGGCCCATTCGATACCGCCACCAATGAGGACTGCAACACCAAGAATGAAAACCACCGACACTGTTGCGAGGCCAGTAAGAACAATGGCACCTCCAAATGCGAACACGATTGGCCAGATCGATGATGGACCAGCGACAGCATTAGCTGCAACTGCTTCTTCATCTGTGTAGACGTCACCATCGCGAGTGAACGAAGCCATTGTGCCAATCACAGCGCCTGATGTGGCAAGACCGAACAGCGCGACTGCACCAAGGTCATTCGGGTTCACCAGAACCATGTACAAGATTGCTGCAATCAGTGACAAGCCAGTGAGGCCGAAGAAATATTTGGAACCGGGGGTAATCATCTGGACCTACTTCTGTACGTACACCACGAACCACACAACAGAAAAAGCTGCAGTGAGGAAGTACCAATAGAACGCGTGGGCGTTAACCACATCTTGGTCGTTGTCACGACCGCCAACAGACCGAAAGAAAGCCACAAGACTAAAAACCATTCCGCCAGCAACTAGCAACAACATCGTGCCAGTAATTGCATAGAACATTGTTTGAAATTGTCCGTCAGCGAGTCCGATGTCCATTTGGCTATACACAGCAATTTGCGCATTCACGATGGCAAGACCAATGACGAAACTGATAGCAAGTGCAAGTGAACGGTGAGGCGCATCATCTCGCTTTGCTGAATATGCAGCCCACTGTGCCATCAACGCGCCGACAGGAAAGGTGGTGAGCATGACGTTGGCGGCAACTTCTGGAATTTTCACTCCGACTGGCATCCAGTCCTTGATGATTTTCAACCCGTCCGCTGAGTCACGTGTTGGTGCACCAGCACGAAACTTCAACCACAGTGCAATCATGCCGATGATGAGCATGAACGCAGAAGCAGAAGCCATTGCCGTTGCAACAAGAATTTGTCGACGTGGCGCCTGTGCGGGTGCTGCTGGTAATGCAATTGTCATGCCGTTGCCTCCTGTGAAACTGCTTCGCCATTTCGTACTGCATCAATGAGCAGCGCAATAAAGCCAAGAACGGTGAGAGCAATGAGAGCATGACCGAGGCCGCTAAGAACATTCCAGAGCGCTATGGGTCCGTCGTAATCAAAACCCATCACTGCGTTTGCTGGTTGATCTGCAAACCCGGCGATGTAGAGCGGGAAGCTAGCCAAAATGGTTCCGAGTAATCCGATCAATGCCAACCCAAGAAGTTTTGTGTTGTCAATTGCGCGTCCCCACAACTGTGGAGCCCAATGACTCAGAGCGCCAAGTGCACTCAACAAACCGCCGTACACAAGGTACAAAACAACACCTTCAGAAAAGACAGTGCCGTCAAGTGATGCTGGCTTCAATGTGTACAGCCCGTTTCCAAGCACGCCAACAATGATCATGAGTACGCCGAGCAATGACAAAGCGAACGATGCAGTAACCCGAGGTGTGCCAACTTTCAGACACAAGAGCGAGAGAAGAACAACGATAAGCATTCCGAGCAATGGCAAACCATTGAAGAGGGAATGCAACAGAACGTTTTGCACCTTGTCTGAATTGGTACCGGCCCAATCAAGAATTTGTGAACTCTGAGTGACCGCACCAAGAACTGCTGTGGAGATGATTCCTAAACCAGCAAGAACTATTGGGCGAAGTGGTTGTTCGGTACGTGCTGTAACTGGCGCAACTTCTGCAAGAACTCCGAGAGCCATGATGACGAACACGAATGTCATTGGCTGAGACAATGACCAACCTAAGAACGAGTTAATTCCTTTGTTGCCGCCAAAAATTAGTTGTGCATGGGTGTGGTCGACGTAGACATAAATAATTGTGCCGATCATGACGGGCAAGCTCAGCAACGTTGCAATTGAACCAACGAGCGCAGACCATGAAAAAGCAGGAACGCGATCAAGTGTCATTCCGGGTGCACGTGCAGTAAGAACTGACGTTGCCACAGAGAGGCTCGCCGCAAGAAGACCAACTGCTGCAAGCGCAACACCCAACAAGTACAGATCAACAAGATCAGTTGTTCCACCACCAGGGCCACCGTTGCCGATGATTGATATATCGACCATCAATGCGCCAAATAGCCAGGCCCAGAAACCAAATTGTGCGACTCGTGGAAAAGCCACAGCGCGTGCACCAATTTGCGTAGGAACAACAGCAATTGCAATTCCGACGAAGAGCGGAGCAAGAACTCCAAAGACAAGGGCGAACTGATACAACGAAAACAGTTGCAGAGTTGCATCACCATCAAAGATCTGCATATGAGCCGGGCTCATTCGTTCAAGACCAAACACCAAACCGAGTACGGCAACAAGAAGGGCACTCAGTAATGAGACCCCAATAAATAGACGTCCAATTTTTTTGTGATCACTGCTGGTGATCCATTGGCCGACGGAAACGACAAAAGCAGAGCCTGCGCCCTGTGCATGCGTCGTTGCGCCCACGTGAGTGTCGATAATGGTCATTTTCGGATGGTCTCCCAGATACACACCTTCAGTTCTTGTGAACTGTCGGAGCGAGTGCGCCTAGTTGTAACGAATCAAGACTACCCATCGCCCTCCCACAGAAGGTAAATCCCCCGGTGGTTTGCACTTCGTGCGATTGCGCTTTTTAGCGAACGAAGACGTCGACCGTTAAGGCGATGAACAGCAACGAGATATAGGAGATCGAGAAGGAGAAAAGCCGCATGGAAGCACTCGGACTATCCGATTTTCCAAGTGCAATTGTGCCCCACAAGAAAGCCACGCCTAATACCAGCGCCGAAATTCCGTACACCCAACCCATATTGGAAACGGGAACGATAATGAGAGAGCTGACCAGCAGGGCAATTGTGTAGCGGACCATCGCGGCAATGACCTTTTCGTGGGATACCACGGACGGCAACATGGGCACGCCGGCCGCGGTGTAATCGTCGTTGTGCTTGATGGCAAGGGCCCAGAAATGCGGTGGGGTCCATAAGAAAATGACCAAGAAAAGCAACCACGGGGTCCAACTGAGCGAATTAGTCACGGCAGCCCACCCCACAAGGACCGGAACAGCACCCGCGGCCCCGCCAATCACGATGTTTTGCTTGCTGGTGCGCTTCAGCCACAAGGAATAGATGAAAACGTAGAAAAGGGTGGCAGATAGAGCCAAAATGCCCGAAAGTAGGTTAGTTCCGGCCCAAAGAACAAAAAAAGCCACGATTTCGAGCGAAATAGCGAAAATCAGCCCGTTTCGTGGCGAAATGAGCCCGGTCACCAAAGGACGATTCTTCGTGCGCTCCATCAGGGCATCGATATCGCGGTCGATGTACATATTGATGGCGTTTGCACCGCCAGCGGCCAGCGTGCCACCCACCATCGTGACCACCATCAGCCACAGGCTCGGCCATCCGTCATTCGCCACAACCATGGTGGGAATAGTGGTGATCAGCAGCAATTCAATAATGCGGGGCTTCGTAAGAGCGATGTACCCGGCCACAACAGTGGTGGGGATACGACCAGATTCATGACCTCTACGGCGCGTCAAGCGCGACGGGACAAAAGGGCGGACATTGATCGGCACGGTCACCCATCGTATTGGTGGGTAGGCAACAACGCCTATTCACCAGCAGAATGAATGTGTGATTTTCATCGCCCCATCTGGGAGCCAACAAACTGAAGTGGCAGAGCCTTCTGTTGATATCGCCACTGATGAGGTAGTTGACCTTCAAGTGCCCTGGGTCGTCATTGTCTGGAACGACCCGATCAATCTCATGTCGTATGTGTCGTTCGTGCTGCAGAAACTTTTTGGATACCCCAAAGCAAAAGCAGACGTCCTGATGATGGACGTTCACGAAAAGGGTCGCGCTGTTGTTTCAAACGGGCCTCGCGAAAAAGCAGAGATCGATGTTTTTCGACTCCATGAACATGGTTTGTGGGCAACCATGCAGCAAGACACATGAAGCGCCGCAAACGCGAAGGGCCAGTTGTTGCTCGAGATAACGACCTGTTCGAAATCACGTTGACAGTCGACGAAAGATCAACACTGCTGAGTTTCGTTGATCAATTATCAGAAATCTTGGAAATGGGCCCGGACGATGCTCGGTTACGGCGACTATTTCCCACCGCGTATCACGAGAACCCTGAACACGATGCTGAGTATCAGGGTTACATGCGAGATGAATTAACCCAGTCACGAAGCGCCTCAATTGTTGTTGTGAAAGAAGTTCTTGAATCAACAGAACTCATCACCGCAGCCCAACTTCATGCCTTTATGACCGTTCTCAACAATCTGCGCCTTGTTCTTGGCACCTTGCTTGATGTGGGTGAAGACGATTTTGAGGACGACATTGACGAAAACGACCCGGCTTTTGGTCAGTGGCAGCTCTATGGATACTTGGGCTGGTTAATGGAATGGACAATCTCTGCCCTCTCAGGTGAGGACAATTGATATCCGGGGCGTATTGTTGACTGGCTCCTGATAGCGTCACATTGCTCTCAACCGGAGTCGTCCAAGCCCCCATCGTCTAGCGGCCTAGGACACCACCCTTTCAAGGTGGCGGCACGGGTTCGAATCCCGTTGGGGGTGCAATATAGACCTGTGGTTTCCACAAGGTCCCGTGGTGAAGCTGGAGTTCACGCCGGCCTGTCAAGCCGGAGGTCGCGGGTTCGAGTCCCGTCGGGACCGCCATTATTGGCGGTATTTTCCGTCAATAAGACGGTGGTGAAAGCCACCGTCAGGTTCGGCAATAGCCGGACCGCCAATGGTCGAGTAGCTCAGTTGGCAGAGCACACGCCTGAAAAGCGTGGGGTCACCGGATCGACGCCGGTCTCGACCACCATTGCGTGCAGTCGGTTTATTCCGATTGCCGAAGTCGCACCAAGGTTTCTTGGGCGACAGTTGCCACGTGTATTCCGTCTTCGGTGAAGACATACCCGTACGCAAGTCCGCGGCCATGCAGATACGTCTGGCAGCTCATTTCATACAGATGCCATTTGCTCGCGTCGACGTCTCGATGGAACCAGATTGTGTGATCCAGGCTTGCTGAAAAGAATGAATTTTCTACATTCCACTTTTCGCGTAATTCCGGCACTCCGCGAATAACCGCACCTGTTGGTAAATCATCTGACAAATACGCCAATGCACAACGATTGAGTAATTGATCACCGCCAAAGTCTTCCTTCGTTCGGTACCACGCCATCAAACTTCTGGCTCCGTCGCGTTTGTCTGAAGAAACAAAATCAAGAGGAACATCACGTTGTTCAATGTGTTCAGACCATGACTCTGCCGGTGTTAAGTCACCTGGCAACGGAACATCAGACAGCATCGATACAGATGAAACCTCTGCTGATTCTTCCGGTAGCTGATAACTCGCTTCAAGATTCAAGATCGCGCCATTTGACTGTCGTGCTACAACTCGCCGTGTAGAGAAACTTCTACCGTTACGAATACGGTCCACTTCATATCTCACGGTTTCGGTATTTTCACCACGACGAATGAAATAGGCCCGCAATGAATGCGGCATAAAGCCTTCTTCAACTGTGTGCGATGCAGCACGCAATGCTTGCGTGACTATGTGCCCGCCATACAACCCACCCCATGGGTATGGGTGTCCGTTACCAACAAACACATCTCCTGAATGCGGAGTGAGTTCAAATAATTGTGCGAGCGTCACTTGACTGAAATCACAACGAGGACTTCATCTGTGACATGACTCTCGAGATCAAAATCGCCAGCCTTATCAGCCGTAAATGAAATAACTGCTGCTTCGCCCTTGGGGGTCT
>JBIISL010000040.1:0-17762 GCA_044341035.1 Ilumatobacteraceae bacterium
TCCAGTAGGCATTTATGCCAATGAAATGTTCGGAGACCGACCGTGAAAAAAGGTCGACATCGCCGGTTTGAAGAAGCGCGGAAATTGAAGCAAGCAGGCCCCAGTGCTGCAGACCTAGGTCTTGGTGACTCACCACGAGTGAGTTCTTCCGATGATGACGAATACGCAGCCATAGCCGAGCGCTACGGGGTGCGCTTCGACGAAGACGAAGACGATTCCGAAGACGACCTCGATTAATCCGGATAGCCGGACAGAAAACGAAATACCCCCATGACAAACTCCTTACGCAATGTTGCCCTAGTGGCGCACGTCGACCACGGCAAAACCACTCTTGTAGACACTCTTTTGAGATCTACAGGTGCTTTTGCATCCCATGCTGCGGTCATCGACCGAGTCATGGACTCAGACGATCAGGAGCGCGAGCGTGGAATCACAATTCTGGCTAAGGCAGCCCGAATCAATTACGGAAGCACTCTGATCAACATCGTTGATACTCCTGGACACGCTGACTTTGGTGGGGAAGTAGAACGCGCTCTGGCTCTCGTAGACGGAATCGTTCTTTTGGTTGACGCCGCTGAAGGTCCGTTGCCACAGACTCGTTACGTTCTGTCGAAGGCTCTCGGACTCGGATTACCAGTTATTTTGGTGATCAACAAGGTTGACCGTGGAGACGCGCGACCTGATGAAGTGCTCGTAGAGGTTGAACAGTTGTTCCTCGATCTTGCTAGCTCAGATGATCAACTGTCTTTCCCCGTTATCTCTGCTGTAGCCCGCGAGGGTCGCGCAATGATGGGCATCGGAATGCCGGCGGCAGATGCTGACTTATCGTGCCTGCTTGACACGATCTTGACGACGGTTCCTGCTCCGACAGGTGACCCAACTGCTCCACTCGCAGCATTGGTAACAAACCTCGATGCTTCTGAGTATCTCGGTCGTCTTGCTATTGGTCGCGTGCACAGCGGCGTGATGAAAAAGGGTGAGACTGTCGCATTGTGGGGCAAAGACACCGATGGCAACCCATTGAAGCGCCGTATCGCTCAGCTCAGTGTTTTTGACGGAATTGGAAGAACCGAAGTTGAATCAATCTCAGCTGGTGACCTTTTCGTTCTAGCAGGAATTCCCGAAGTTGAAGTTGGAGACACGATTTCTGCAATCACAGTGACTACGCCGCTTCCACGCCTTGAAGTCGATGAACCAGTTATTCGTATGGCGTTTGGTGTTAACACGTCTCCATACGCAGGTCGTGAAGGAAAGTTTGTAACTAGCCGCCATTTGCGTGACCGCTTGCAAAAGGAAATTCTCGGAAACGTTTCAATCAAGATTGCTGATACTGATTCTCCTGACGTAACAAGTGTCGCTGGTCGTGGCGAGCTTCAGCTTGCAGTTCTCATTGAAAACATGCGTCGTGAAGGCTTCGAACTTCAAGTTGGACGTCCTGAAGTAATCACTAAAGAGATCAACGGCAAGCGCCATGAGCCTCTTGAAGCAGGTACCTGTGACGTCCCTGACGAACACGTCGGAACTATTACTCAGGGTCTTGCACCTCGTAAAGGTCGCGTTACAGACCTTCGCCCAGGCGACCCTGGTCGAACAATCGTTTCGTTTGAGGCGCCATCACGTGGTCTCATCGGATTCCGTTCAATGTTGATGAGCAGCACTCGTGGAACAGCGTTGCTGCACCAGACCCATGCAGGTTGGACTCCATGGGTAGGCGAGTTGCCGCACCGTCTGGGTGGAGCCATGATTGCAGACCGAATTGGTTCAACCACCGGTTATGCATTAGATAACTTGCAATTGCGTGGAGAGCTCTTTGTCTCTCCGGGTGTCGAGGTGTACGAGGGAATGGTCATCGGGGAAGCCGCCCGCGGTGAAGAGATGGTTGTGAATGCTGTTCGTGCAAAAGAAAAGACCAACATCCGTACTCATAGTCATGATGATGGTCCGAAACTTGCAGCTCCTGTTGACCACACTCTTGAAACTGCCATCGAATGGATTGGTGATGATGAACTTGTAGAGGTCACTCCAAAGAGCATTCGAATTCGTAAGCGTGGCCTCAGTATTGAAGAGCGTCGCAAGTCCTCAAAGAAGAACTAAATAGTTAGTTCTAATCCTTCTTGCGAAGTGCAGGATGGGGTAGGGGCACACCCACTGGTTCGGACAACATCTTGACCAAGATGGCATACGCCTTCTTGCCCATGATTTCCGTCAGTTCGTCGGTAAAAAACGTATACGTAGGGTCTTTGCCAACGAACGAGTCAGCTGATTCTGTGCACCACCAATGGAAGTCGTCGCCGCCTTCGCCCCAGTCGCGTCGCTTCCACTCACGGATAGTTGAAACTACATAACCGCCGTCTTCAATATGTTCCTCTAGACGAATGGGGACTTGCCAACATACGTCTGGTTTCCAATCCATATGGCGTTCACCAGCTTCCACGGCAGCAATGTGGAACGCGCAACCTGTACCACCCTCAAATCCAGGTGGATTATGAAAAATGCAGGCCCCATTAACGACGCGCGTCTTTTTCTCGCCGTCCTTCTCTGTCATGAACCAGCCCTTATCTTTGGCTTTGTCCTTATTCTTCCAATGACGACCCCTAAGGCGCTTCACGTACTTGGTGACATTCTTAAAGTCTTTTTCGTCGAGGAAATGTGCGCCGAATGAACAGCAACCATGCATCAATTCCGGAGAGGCGTCATCCAGAATTCCCTGACAACCTTGTCCGTAGATGCACTTATAACTTGAGCGCAAGAATGTTGCATCAAGCATCCATGTACGCATTTCATCTGGATCTTCAAAGCTGATCCAGTCGTGGGGTTGGTCTTCTCTAGGCACAAGTGTTAACGCTACGCCATTGGCGCCCTCTCCACACATATCACCACGTTTGTGGCACAGTGTTCACCTAGCAGTCATTTGAAAGGGCGGCATTTATGAGTGACATAGAAGCGATAATTACTGACCTCGAGCGAGCTAGCGAAGCATTGAACGATGCCGCGATGTCCTTGATAACTGAAGCGATTCGACATGGTGAAAAAGAAAGGCCACCGCTTGAAAAAAAGGTTTCTCAAGCACGCAGATCAGTAGATAAAGCGCTATTCATTTTGCGATCTGTCTAGAACTGGTTGAGGGCGTCGATTAATCCTCGTAGATCAGCGAAACCTTTAGCGGCATATTTCAAAGCGATGCGTGGCATGTCGGGCACGTCATTGTCTTTGATTTCCTCTGGTGTCGCTGAAGTCTGGAGAATTACACCATCAGTTGAGAGCGAGGCAAAGCGACTCGCAATTTGCGAAAATTGCCCTGCTGGAATTGCACGTTGAATGCGGATGTACAGCACATTCTCCACGAATCGAATGGAGGCATAGTTCTTGTAGAACTGGGTGATTTCATTTACGGCGTCATCAATATTGTCTGTAATGGTGTACAACGAAGTGTCACTAGGGGAAATAAGCCCGTGTTCGATAAGCAACGGTTCCATTGCGCTCATCAGCGGGGTCCAAAACGGTTGACCCGGAACCTCCATGAAAACTATGGGTACAGGAACGGATTTTGCGGTTTGAGCAAGTGTGAGAAGTTCAAATGTTTCATCAAGAGTCCCGAACCCTCCTGGCATGCAAAGAAAGGCATGAGACTCTTTGACAAGCATCAATTTGCGAGTAAAGAAATAGCGCATGCTGACGTATTTATCGTCACCGGCAATTACAGAATTCGCCCCGGTTTCAAACGGAAGGCGAATGGACACTCCGATGGATTTCTCCTTGCCAGCTCCCACCATGCCAGCCTCCATGATTCCTGGCCCGGCGCCTGTTACGACCATGTAGTTATGTTCGGCCAGAGTCTTTGCCGTAGCTGCTGTTAGTGCGTAGATAGGACTGTCTGGCATTGTCCGAGCGGAACCGAATATGGATACCTTCCGTACATTTCTGTAGGGCGCAAACATAGTGAATGCGCGGCTCATTTCTTCTATGGCTGAACTCGCGATCTTGATGTCTAGCGATGATGAGGGGCCATTCACAAGATTCGTGACGGCAGTGATCAAGCGATTCAATTGCCGAACATCAGAAGGTGTGCGTTGAACTAATTCGAAACTCTTCAGCAAATCATCAATTGCTTTTCGTGTGTTCGCCGCAATTGTCACTTTTTACAAAATCCCTGCAGCTTTATCTTCAAGCACGCCAATCAATTCATCAAAACTCTTAATGAAAGATGCAACTCCTTCGACTTCCAGTTGTGCAGCAACCTCATCAACGTCGATGGCATTCATCGCCAGCTCCGCCCACTGCCTACGGCTGACACCAAGGTCGGCATCGATTGTTCGGGCAACGGTGCCGTGATCCGCAAAGGCTTCCAATGTTGCGTCGGGCAAAGTGTTGACAGTGTGAGGGCCAATCAATTGGTCAACATACATAGTGTCGGGGTATGTCGGGTTCTTGGTAGATGTAGAAGCCCACAAGGGACGCTGAACTGAGGCGCCAGCCTTAACAAGTGCATCCCAGCGAGGACCGCTAAATGTTTTCTGAAACAATGCATAGGCAAGTCGGGCCTGGTTCACGGCCGCGGTACCCCGTAGTGCGAGTGCACTAGGAGTGCCGAGTGCGTCAAGTCTTTTATCTATTTCGTTATCGACGCGACTGATGAAGAAACTTGCCACGCTTGCGATATTTGAAACAGGAGCGCCCGATGCCATTCGTTGTTCTAATCCGTCTATGTATGCATCCATTACGTCTTGATAACGAGAAAGGCTAAAGATCAGAGTCACATTGACATTTCGGCCTTCGGCAATCATCTCGCGAATAGCGGGCAGGCCCTGCTGAGTCGCCGGAATCTTGATCATCACATTTGGTCGTGAAATACGTTCATGCAATAGACGCGCCGCTGACAATGTGCCGGTGGTGTCATGAGCCAAAGAAGGATCGACTTCAACGCTGACAAAGCCGTCGGTACCCTTTGATTGAGAGTACAAGTCCGCAAAAACGTCAAGCGCGCCGTGAATGTCCTGTAGCACTAATTCCCAGTACGCGTCCCGTGCCGTTGAACCTTTCTGAATCTCACGTCGAAATTGGTCGTCATAATCCGCACTGCCTTGAATAGCTTTTTGAAAAATGGTTGGATTTGACGTTAATCCTCGCACGCCGCGTTCAACCAATGCCGCAAGAGTTCCAGACGTGAGATATCCGCGTTGCAAATTGTCGAGCCATGGACTTTGACCTTGCTCGGAAGACAATGTAAGCAGAGAGTCGCTCATTGAGTAATCGCTTTTCGTGTCACGTCTGCAACATGACTAGAAGTGATTCCTAACTCGGCCATTACAACATTGCCGGGAGCGCTCGCGCCAAAACGATCAATACCTACGCTGTGTGTGGCATATGCGGCCCAACCAAACGTTGTTCCAGCTTCAACACTGATGCGAGGTATAGAACGCGGAAGAATTTTGTCTTGTTGTGTTTGTGGTAACGAGGCGAACCTTTCCCACGAAGGCATTGTTACAACATTGACATTGATGCCTTCCATTTGCAGCAGATTTGCTGCATCTACGGCCACAGACAATTCACTGCCAGTTCCAATGATGATTGCTTGTGGGTTAGTAGTCGCAACGATGACGCCTGCTCCGTCTACAACGGCAGAACCATCAGTCAGGGCAACGACTGTTTGGCGAGACAAAATAAGTGCGGTCGGGCCATCATGTGTAGCTGCAACAAGCCAAGCTTGGGCAGTTTCGTTTGCGTCGGCTGGACGAATCACCTGCAAACCCGGGATTGCGCGTAATGAGGCCAACTGTTCAACCGGCTGATGCGTAGGGCCGTCTTCGCCAACACCAACAGAGTCGTGGCTGAAGACAAATACTGTGCGAGCACGTGAAAGTGCAGCCAAGCGAATGGCGGGTCGCATGTAGTCAGCAAAAACAAAGAACGTTCCACCTACGGGTAGAACGCCACCATGCAGTGCCATGCCAACCATTGCTGCACCCATTGCATGCTCACGGATGCCGTAGTAGATCTGTTTTCCTGCGCGATTCGTTGCTGAGTACGGACTTGTTTCGGAGAGTTTTGCACCGGTATTACCAGTGAGATCTGCAGCGCCAGCAAGTACGAATGGCAAAGCTGTACCAGTCGCTTCCAGAACTTTTTGAAATGCCTGCCTAGTTGCGAGTTTGGTATCTGATGGAAAGACCGGAAGAACTGATGCAATCTGGTCAGGCGTTGCGACGCCGAATGTCGAGGGCGTTAGCGCTGGCGAGATTGATTGCGTACGCTTCTTCCACTCTGAATGAGTAGCTTGTCCGCGTTCACGACACAGTGCACGATATTCAGACACGAGAGCATCCGGCGCATAGAACGGTTCGTCAGGAATGCCCATCACTTTCTTTGTCGCACTAACAAGGGGCGCGGTGAAGGGGTTTCCGTGGGCTTCGTGTTTGTCAGTGAGGTCCGGGGATGGAAAACCAATATGTGAACGTAGAACGACCAGGGTTGGGGCCCCGGTGTGGTCTCGGGCTTCTACAAGAACTTTTTCGAGCGCATCACAGTCATCAGCAATTTCGCCAGCTTCAATGACATTCCAACCGTATGCGCGGAATCGTGCAGGTGCATCGTCACTACATGTCAAGTCTGTACTGCCATCGATTGTTATTTTGTTGTCGTCAAAAATGCACACCAAATGGTCGAGTTTCAGATGGCCTGCGAGAGAAGCAGCTTCATGGCTGATTCCCTCCATTAGGCATCCATCGCCAGCAATTACATACGTATGGTGATTGATTGCATCTTGACCATGAACTGCACGCAGATGTGATTCTGCAATCGCCATTCCTACAGCATTCGCAAAACCCTGACCAAGTGGCCCTGTTGTTACTTCGACGCCGGCAGTGTGGCCAACTTCTGGGTGGCCGGGTGTCGCTGAATTCCACTGTCGAAACAACTTAAGGTCAGTAATTTCTAGCCCATACCCAGATAAGAACAACATGGCATACTGCAAGATCGAAGCATGACCATTAGAGAGAATTAAACGATCTCTATCAATGAAGTCTGGGGCAGTCGGATCATGTTTGAGAATACGGCTGTACAGAACATGGGCGAGAGGTGCAAGAGACATCGCTGTACCTTGGTGGCCGCTATTGGCGGCTAGTGGGGCATCCATCGCAATTCCTCGAATAATCGAAATAGCGAGGAGGTCTTGTTCGGGGCTCAATTGTGTAGGCACCTCATGATGGTAATCGGCGCCACGCTTTGAGAACGGAAAGATCAGAATCGAGAGCCAAAATATCTGCCTGATGACCGAGCCGAATTCTTCCTACGCTGGGTATTCCAACCGTGTCGGCGGGTATGGAGGTTGCACTCGCAAGGGCCATTTCCAGGGGTACCGCGCAGTGTTGCACCACGTTCTGCACACAAACACCTAAAGGCGTGCTTGACCCAGCCAATGTGCCGTCTGGGAGCCGTGGTGCACCGTCGATTACCACCGGATTTTGCCGGCCAGCATCTGGTGACTTCCAGGCCACAGAATCTGAAACAAGACAAAGGCGAGCATGGGCGCTTTTGAAAGCAAGGGAAACTGCATCGGGCTGAACATGCACCATGTCTGCGATTAGACCAAAGCGAAGTGCTGAGTGTGTCAAGGTCCACAATGCGAGTCCACCTTCTCTGTGGTGAATTCCGCTCATGCCGTTGAAAAGATGAGTCGCCATTGTCGCACCTGCTGAAATCGCCAAATCAAATTCAACGCGAGACGGACGGGAATGCCCAAGAGAAACTGTAACGCCCATCTTTTTTAGTAAGGGAATGCACTCCAATACGAATGCTTGTTCCGGTGCAACTGTGATGAGCCGAACAGATGAAGGCAGTTTTTCGATCCACTCACGATCGCAACCAACTATCCATTTCGTACGGTGAGCACCAGGGGCTGCGCCCAAGAACGGACCTTCTACATGAACGCCGAGAAAACCCGGATTCTCTGAAGTATCGAACACCGAATGAAGTGTCTGAAGGGTTGCAGTTAGTTGATCTAACGGGGCAGTAACGATAGTACCGAGCCAACTAGTGGTTCCGTAGGAAAGAAGAGATTGATCAAGTCGAAGAAGGTCAGCGGCTGTTGCAGTGGCTACATTCACATCGTCAAAGCCATTCATTTGGATATCCACAAATCCGGGACAAACAACTGGATAATCCGCTACACCTGCATAATCTTCGATCGTACGAACGAGACCGTTGTCATCAAGAACTATCTTTTTTGCGGAGTGAAGTTGATCTCCGTCAAAAAATTTCTGGCAAGTGATCTCAGTCGACACAATAAAAATGTACTTGGGAATTTAGGACAACGATGCCTTGGCCTGCTGAGTCAGACGAATATCACTAAACCGAAGTGTTGCTAGGCGCAACGTGGTCATGGTGCGAATGACCCACCAGCCTGGATCAACCTGAAACCAACGATGCGAAAGTCGCGGTGAAGAAGGAGCAGCGTGGTGGTTGTTATGCAATCCTTCACCCATGGTAAGGAACGCAAGCCATTGCAAATTGGTTGCTTTGTTGTCGTACGGTCTGCGACCAAAATGATGGCCAAGTGCGTTGACAGCAGCGTTGCTTCCCAGGTACATGTTTGCATGTACGAAAGCTGCAATTAATCCGACTGCAGGACCGAAGAACAAAACCAAAATTAAAATTCCAAGCCCGAGCCCTGTTTTGTTGTGACCGAAAAGGACCCTGTCCCATTTGTCATCTGGAAGGTCTTTTGCATATTTAGAGATTGTCTCTGACTCAAGAGCGGTGGCCCGATACAAAGCAACATTCTTTTTTTGAACGGTTTTCCAACCAAGGAGAACTGGAGAGTGAGGATCGCCTTCGACGTCGGTAAACGCGTGGTGCTTGCGGTGTACTGCGACCCATTCTTTGGGTTTGATGCCAGTACTTAACCAAATAAAGGCTCTGAAAAATAAAGCTGGCGTTGGTCTGATAGTCAAGGCGCGATGACTGAGGGCTCGATGCAAATAGACCGTTGTGCAACAATTAGCTACAAAACTGACGGCTATTCCAACGGTGAATGCTGTTATGAGGGTGCTCGTGAGGGAGTTCATGAAGCGACCCTAACTCGCTACCTACTGGTAGGTAGGGCACAAAGCCCGCTAAATTGGTGATGTGACCAATAACTCCGATGAAATCGTCTCAAAATCGACACGAGAACTCATCCTGGATGAAGCCCTTCATTGTTTTGCTGACCGAGGGTACGAAGGAACTTCTCTCAACGACATAGCCGCCGGAGTTGGTATTAAGCGCCCTAGTTTGTTGCACCACTTTCCCAGCAAGGAAGCCTTGTACACAGATGTTTTCGAGATGTTGCTTTCAGAGTGGCTGGAAGGTCTAGAAGCAGCAATGTCGTCGACAACGTCTGGTTGGGACAAAGCCGAGCTTGTCATTCGCGCCGGTTTCGATTTGTTTGCCCAGACTCCCGATTACGTTCGCATCATGCGTAGAGAAGCCCTAGATAGTGGAGTTCACGTTGGAGTCGATTTATCTGGTTTCTTGCGCCCACTTTTCGACAAAGCATGCGCGTACTTCAGTGAGCAGATGGAATTGGGGCATTTTCGCCGCCATAACTCTCAACACTTAATAATCACTGGATATGGTGCCATTTTGACCTACTTCTCTGACGCACCATTCATCGATGAACTACTCGATGATGAAGCACTGACTCCAGAGAACGTGCAAGACCATTGTGATCACGTTGTCGCATTCTTTCGCGCAGCATTGATTTCATAGAATTTGAATCCACATCCGTTACTGTGTGGCCATGCCTACTTGGAATAACAATGGTCGAATAATCGGATACTCAGAAGTTGGAGAAGGTTCTCCTATTCTTGCTTTTCATGGAACCACACAATCATCTGATGCGTGGGCGCAAGTACAACAACAGTGCACGGTGCCGCTGAAGTGGATTACATTTGACTTCCCAGGTTCAGGTTCCTCAGATTTACCAACGAATCCAATAGACCTTGATTCAGTTGTTGCGGACGCACGTGATTTGATGAGGCACCTCGGTCATGAAAGTTTTCATGTAGCCGGTTATTCACTCGGTGCTGTCGCGGCCTTGCGTTGTGCAGCGATGTTTCCAGACTCTGTTCTGACGGTTACTTCTTTGTGTGGCTGGGCAACAACCGATGCTCGCATGAGAGTGACGTTTGATTTGTGGCGACGATTGATAGCAATAGATCATGAACTCTTTATGCGTTATGCACTTGCAGATGGTTATACGGCTGAAGGAATAGCAGTGCTCGAACCAATGCTTGATGTAGTTGTCCAGATGGCAGGCGCTGCAGTTCAGCCAGGCTCTGATGCTCAGCTAGAACTCGATATCAGAGTTGATATAGCTGACAGCATGGCAAGCATCACTGCACCCTGCCTAGTCATCGGCGGAATCGAAGATAGATGGGTAGATATCTCCAAATCTCGTGAGATAGCTCAAAAAGTCAAAAATTCTGTCCTTCTCGAATTACCGGCTGGACATCTGGTAATCGGCGAATTGTCTCAAGATATAGCCATTGCGTTGTCCGATCACGTTTCACGCTGACGAATAGTTTGCTCCGCACCCGACAAGGGTTGTCGCAAATGACTACCGTATGTAGTCGTGTCATCTGAACTTTCCTCCACTTTGTCTGAATCCGATTCAAAGAAGCTTCTTTCTTCATTCAACATTCCCTTCGCCTCAGAGGCACAGACCTTTTCTGTAGCTGATGCCGTATCGGCGGCGACCCAAATGGGATTCCCCGTGGTGGTGAAACTCGGGGGCGAGAACATTGCGCACAAAACCGAACGTGGATTGGTTCGTTTACGTCTTAACGATGAAAACGCGGTCACGATTGCTGCAGAAGAACTTCTTGCAGCCGCAACTGCGCAAGACGGAGATGTTCATCTCTTGGTGGCGCCAATGATTTCGGGAACAAGAGAACTTATAGCCGGAATGTTGGTGGATCCCCAGTTTGGTCCAACTGTGATGCTCGGCATCGGTGGGGTCATGGCGGAGGTGATTGCAGATGTTGCTTTTCGACCTGCGCCTATTGACGAGTCTGGTGCTTTATCAATGATTAATTCTTTGCGAATGCAGAGACTCCTTGATCCATTCCGTGGCGAGGAGGGAGTCAACAAAGATCAATTGGTCTCGGTATTGCTTGGTTTGTCTCAAGTAGCAATCGAACGGGAGGACATCGTTTCTGTCGACATCAATCCACTGATCGTGAAACCTAATGGGGACCTCGTTGCTGTTGATGCGCTCGTTGAAATGGGTGAGCGTAATGATTCACATGTTTCTGAACGTGTTCCTTATTCCGATGAACAATTTCGCGCCTTCTTTGAACCGCGTGGTGTTTTGGTTGCTGGCGCTTCCACCCATCCTGGCAAATTTGGGTTTGTCTCGCTACATAACATCCTGGCTAGTGGGTACGCCGGTGGCGTATTCGGCACTAATTTGCAGGGCGAAGAAGTGCTCGGTATTTCTACCGTTGCTGACATTGCATTGTTGCCCGACAACGCGATCGATTTAGTTTTTGTCTGCACCCCGGCGTCAGCTAATCCCGATCTTCTTCGCGCATGTGCCAAAAAAGGTATACGAGCTGCATTTCTTACGTCTGCGGGTTACGGAGAGGCTGGTGAAGAAGGAAAGGTGTTGGAGAAAGAGCTTGTTGATTTGGCTGACGAACTTGGAATTCTGCTTGCTGGGCCAAACGGGCAAGGCGTTGTGTCAACTCCTGTGAAGTTGTGTGCTCAGATAGTTGCTCCGTATCCGCCTGCAGGCAGCATTGCCGTTGCAAGCCAAAGCGGAAACTTTGTTTCCAGTTTTTTGAACTACGCCCGTCAAAGTGGTGTCGGAATTAGTCGTGCTGTGTCAGCCGGTAACGCTGCAGCATTGGGTGTTGCTGATCTTGTTGAATGGTACGGAACGGATTCAGCTACATCTGTTGCCTTGACATACGTTGAAGGCATTAGTGATGGCCGCGGCTTAATGGAGAGACTTGCACGCGTTGCCGCCCAGAAACCTGTTGTGCTTATCAAGGGCGGGGCCACAGACAAGGGCGCTCGCGCTGCAGCCAGTCACACCGGAGCGCTGGCAGCAAATGATGCCATCTTTGATGGTGCCTGTAGGGCAGGTGGAATCTCTCGTGCATCCACGGTGGAAGAAGCCTTCGAGGTTGCAGCTACGTTTGCAACACAGCCTCTTCCGCTAGGTCCGAATGTTGTTGTGTTAACGACAGCTGGTGGTTGGGGAGTCGTCACCAGTGATGCAATAGCCCATGATGGATCACTTCAGTTAATGACTCTTCCCGAAGATCTTCTTGCTCAGATAGATACAAAACTTCCTCCTCGTTGGAGTCGCAATAATCCAGTCGACTGTGCGGGTGGCGAGACGAGAGACACGATTCCAGAAGTTCTTGCAATGATTGCTGAACACAAGGATGTCGATGCAATCATTTATTTGGGTTTGGGGATACAAGCCAATCAAGCTCGCTTGATGCGCGAAGGACCATTTCATCCAGGTCATGGTCTTGACCGGATTGTTGAGTATCACGAGAGACAAGATGCTCGTTTTGCCCAAGCTGCACATGATTTATCGGTATCAACCGGAAAGCCGATTCTTCTTGCCACCGAACTAGCCGTTGCAGATCCTGATAACTCAGGCGTTCGAACCGTTCGTGAAACACAGCGCCTTTGTTATGCGAGTGGAAATCGGGCAGCTGTTGCCTTGGGACATCTCTATCGATATGCGGTACACACTGGTGTCGCGCGTAATTAGACGCTCGAACAATGTTCGCCGACAGGCTCATAATCCTGTACGGACTCTGAGTCTGCTTGCTGGTCTCGGGACTTTTGTGTTTCTTGTTTTGTTCTTCGTGCTTCAGAGAACGGCTGAAAGAGTGAACCCTCAAACGGACAAAATTGTGACCCTTGCTCCGCGTGTGCCACTTCTGTCTGCGCGCAGGGCGCCCAATACGTTGTCTGTTATTACTCGCACCGGGAGAGTGACCCGATCATTCTCGAGTTTTGCGCAGGGTCTACCATCCGAAAGTTGTGCTGCGATTGATTGGTTAGGAACTCGAATTGGCTCAGTGAATTCCAGCAAGGCATTAGTGCCTGCTTCGTCAGCAAAGTTGATAACAGCAGCGGTCGCTTTAGAAATCTTAAAACCATCATTTACTTTTGAAACAAGCATCTACGGAACAGTCGACCCAACAGGGGTTGTTCAAGATTTGTATTTCGTGGGAGGTGGCGACCCTGTAATTATTCGAAATGAGTACCCAGCATCAGAGAAGTACGCGACAACCAACGGAACATCACTTGAGGTACTCGCGGATTCAATAATTGCAGCGGGTGTCACCCGAGTTGCCGGCTCCATTGTGGGAGTTGATTCTCGCTACGACGACAAAAGATTTATAGATGTGTGGCCGACTTCATTTCATTTCACAGAGGCAGGTCCACTAGGAGCACTCTTTGTCAATGATGGTGTAGTCCTTGGTCAACCCCTAAAGCCGGATGATCCGGCAATTGCTGCTGCAACGGAACTACAGAATGTTCTGAGTGCTAAAGGTGTGTTGACTAATAGCGCAGCACGACATGAACTACTTCCCGCAGGTCTGAATAAGTTGACGTCCGTTCGCTCCGCACCGCTTTCTCTGATTGTGCAAGAGATGCTCGTGAATAGCGATAACAACACTGCTGAGCTTTTGTTGAAAGAGATTGGCTTTGCGTCAAAAGGGGAGGGTTCAACAAAGGCTGGCCTTGATGTAGTTCGCGAACAGTTGATTAAGTGGAACCTGAATGCAAATGTTTTGGTGTTTGATGGTTCTGGCCTTGCGTCGGAATCTCGTATTCCGTGCGATGTTTTTATGACGATTCTCGACAATTTCTCCTCTTCGTTTCCGGACTTACTGGCCGTGGCTGGCGAATCCGGAACAATCAGAGAATCATTCCTCGACTCGTCAGTTTCTGGAATACTGCGAGCAAAGACCGGCACTTTGAACGGCGTGAAAGCCCTCGTTGGTTATCTTCCGATTGCGAATGCAGACCCAGTGAAGTTCTCGTTGCTGATGAATAAGACCGGCATCGACAATCAAGGCGCGTATCGACCTATTTGGTCATCTTTGGCTGATGTGTTGAACAAGGCTTCAGCGGTGCCCTCAACAGAGCAGTTGGTGCCGTAGACCCAAGCGGATGCCCGATGAAGGCCCTATGCCTACTCTTTGACCCTGTGGATATCTCTCGTGCCAGGGCGTAGAATGTCAAGTCCATGGTCACGCCCCGCTCATCTCATCGTCCAGCACGGGGACCTGTAGGACAGGTTGAGGAACTCTTTACCTCTGTCAAGGAATACGCGCGCCAAGAGACTCTCGAACCCCTTCGTGGAGCCGTGCGTTGGGTGGGGGTTGGAAGTGTTGCTGCACTTTCTCTCGGTATAGCCCTGGTGTTCGTCTCTCTGGGGATTCTGCGCTTTAGCCAAGATATGGGTGGAACAGTTCTCGACGGTTCTTGGTCTTTTGTGCATTATTTCGTGACACTGTGCATTGTCGCGATATTGGTCGTATTCACTTTCAGTCGCGTGTCACAACGCAGCCTTTCAAAGAAAGATCAGTAATGACCGAACCCAGAATCTCTCGCGATGATCTTGAATCAAAGTTCCGTGCCTTACAGGCAGATATTCAAGGAAGAGCCGCGGACAAAAAACAATCTGTTATGGCTTTTGGAGCAGCTGCCGCTTCGGTTGTCGTACTTCTTGCGTATCTCTTTGGACGCCGCAGTGGTCGTCGCCGTTCGTCGCGCATTGAATTCAAACGGTTCTAGTCCGTATGCGCTCACTTTTTCGATTTGTCGGACGTCGTATCTTTTTCGGTCAGGCTCGAAAAATCCGTTGGATCAGCAGAATTATTACAGTGATAGGCGTTTCACGTTTCATTAGTCGCACGATTCAACCTACGCAGCGCGTGGTGCTTGCTCGTGATGAGCAAATGGAAGTTCGTATTTTCAAAAGTGACAGGCGCACAATATGAGCGGCATTTTTGCTGAAGGCGAGAAAGCACTGTTTATTGATTCGAAGCAACGCCGTTATCTGATTCAACTAAACGCTGAGGGTGAATTTCATAGTCATGCAGGTTTTGTTGCCCACAAAGATGTCATAGGGACACTGCCAGGTCAGCCGATTGAATCAACTAAGGGTTCTAAATACATTGTCCTTCGCCCAACCCTTGAGGATTTTGTTATCGAAATGCCACGCGGCGCACAGGTAATTTATCCAAAGGATCTCGCCCCAATGTGCATGATTGGTGATATTCACCCAGGTGTACGTGTATTCGAAACCGGTGTCGGGTCTGGCGCTTTGTCAATGACAATGCTTCGTTACGGAGCTCACATCACAGGCCTTGAGCTACGTGAAGATTTCCTGAACCGTGCAAAGACAAATGTTCGTTCATTTCTGGGAGAAGAGGCATTGTCTCGTTACAACGTGTCCTTGGGCGACAGTTACGAATACACACCCGAGGAATCATTTGATCGGGTCATGCTTGATCTGCCTGAACCTTGGCAGGTGGTCCCGAGGGTGCAACATGCTCTTGCTCCAGGTGGGCTTTTGGTGGCGTACACACCATCGATTACTCAAGCAGTGCAGGTTCGTGAGTCAATGGGCAAAGGTTGGGTTGATCAGCGCACGCTAGAAGTCCTGCACCGAACGTGGCACATTGAGGGAATGGCTGTACGACCAGATCATCGCATGGTTGCGCACACTGCATTTCTCACAGTGGCACGCTGGATTGGGTCGGGCCTTTAGGGCTCGATGAAGATGCACTCGCCGGGGCATTCCTCGGCGGATTCAACGACTGCGTCGATGAGTTTGTCGCTGAAGTTGGCAAGTCCTTCTGCGCCTTCAGCATTTCCTTTTGCTTTCGCAAAAACTTTGTCACCTTCGCGAACGTAAGCAAGGCCGTCGTCTAGAAGTGTGAATACGTCTGGTGCAATTTCTTCACAGAGGCCATCGCCTGTGCAGAGGTCTTGATCGATCCATACCTTCATTTTTAGGGACTCCCTTTTCGTGAACCAATCATCAGGCTCGGTTTGTGCCCCTTACAGGGGTTGACATAAGACTACACAGTCACTCACGGAGTCGCCATTCTCGACGACTGTGAATTCTTGGTGAGGGAGATTGCCGTTGGAACTTGGCAGGGGCACCTCAGGCTTGAGGAGTAGCGTAGAGCCGTCATGTCAGAGCCAACCCAGATAACTGAGGATGTCCCTCTTCATTCAATAAGCAAGGTTTTGCGCGATTGGGTTTTGGTCGTTGTACTGGCTCTCGGAGCAGCTCTACTTGTTCGTGTTTATGTTCTGCAACAGTTTTATATCAGTGGACCATCGATGGAGACGACTCTCCTTGGCAACAACCGGGTTCTGGTGAACAAGTTGAGTTATCGACTTCATTCAATTCACAGGGGAGACGTGGTCGTTTTCGATCGGGTTACTACTAGTGATGGGTCTGTCGCCCATGATGATCTGATTAAACGGGTAATTGCGCTTTCTAGCGACACAATTGAAATCAAAGATTGCAATGTCTATGTGAATGGCACGCTTCTTGATGAGCCGTACTTGAACAAAGATGATCTTGCTCAGAAGAATGCAGCGGAGCGGTGTCGCGTCGGTGAAATGGCTAAGCAAACTATTCCTGAGAACAAGATTTTTGTAATGGGCGATAACCGGCCGGATTCATTTGACAGTCGTAGTTTTGGTCCGATTGCTGAAAGTCTTGTTGTCGGACGTGCCTTTGCAATTGTGTGGCCCCTGAACCGAATCGCTTCTTTGTAGCGACTTTCATGTGTGCCGTGGTGTGTATCCAAGCTGTTGTCTATAGACATCAACCATGGTGTCAACATGGTCACTAAAAACTCCATCTAGGCCCATTTGTAGAGCATTCTCGATCGCGATCTCAAACTGGGTGTCCCATCCGAACGCGTGAAGTCCAAATTTGTGGACAAGAGTGACTGAGCCTCCGGTCCAGTCGGTGTGATGCATGTTTAGAGCGTCAATACCAAAATTTGATAATGCAGCACACCTCATCTCAAGGCCTTCTTTGACGCGAGTAAGGCGAGTTGAATCAACGAGACGTACGCCCGGAACTAGCTTTCGTTGTTCTGAAAGTAGTTGCAGAGATGGATGACACAGCCACAAACGTGAGGGGTCGAATCCGTGATCACGCGCAACCATTGCTGCTCCAACAAAACCTTCTGTGTCTTTAATATCGATACTCAGATTGAAAGACGTTCCACAAGTCGCAAATAAATCAGACAGGGTGGGGATGTGGTCAGGTAGTTGGGTAAGCGACATTGAAGAGATTTGCCTTTTACGACCGATTTTTCTGACGATTCCGTCATGGTCGAGCACAACATGACCGTCAGCCGTGGTCCACGCATCCGTTTCCAACCCATTGGCACCCAGACGTAAACCCAATACAAAGGCCTCGATGGTGTTCTCCGAAGCGTGGGCCATTCCGCCTCGATGTGCGAAGGCAATTGGTTCAGAGCGAAGCGAGGCAATGCGTGGCTGCATCCCTCAACACTAGGTGCCTGCTTCTATGCTTGTTGAGTGTTCAACATGTCCGGTAGCGAGATTATCTTTCTCCTCATTGCAGGACTGGTGGTGCTTGGCCCTGAACGCCTCCCCGGAGTCATTCGTCGGGGTGGGAAAATCTATGGAGACCTTCGTCGCGCCGCGAGCGGTTATGAAAAAGAATTCCGGCAGACGTTTTCAGAACC
>JBIISL010000004.1:0-52451 GCA_044341035.1 Ilumatobacteraceae bacterium
TATGGTTTGCCCATTGAGCCTGGCGCAACAGTAGGAGACCTCTCAGTTGGACAACGCCAACGCGTAGAAATTGTCAAGGCGTTGTACCAAGGTGCCGAAATTTTGTTGCTCGACGAACCAACTGCTGTTTTGGTTCCTGCTGAAGTTGAGAAACTTTTTGAAAATGTGCACGCCATGACAAAAGCTGGAAAGTCAATTGTTTTCATTAGCCACAAACTTGGCGAAGTAGTAGAAATCTCCGACCGCGTTACTGTCTTACGTAACGGACGCGTCACTGGGCATGTGTCTGGTCGCGGCTCTACCGACACCAAAGAGTTAGCACGACTCATGGTGGGTAGAGACATCGAGTTGACAACACAACGCGCATCTCACGCAACTGGCCACGAAGTCCTTCAGATTCGTGACCTTTCTCTTTCGCTTAATGGTGTCTCTGTTTTGTCTGACATCACTTTCAATGTGCACGCGGGTGAAATGGTGGGCATTGCAGGCGTTGCCGGCAATGGTCAGCGTGAACTTGCTGACACTATTGCGGGCCTCATTTCCCCCACCAGCGGTTCGATAGCTATCTCAGGTTCTATGACAACAGATCGCGGACCAATTCATGCGCGCGAACTTGGTTTGGCCTACGTGCCAGAAGATCGTTTAGGCATGGGCCTAGTTCCGTCAATGTCAATTCTCGACAACTTGTTGCTTACCCGAGACCGACACATTGTTGTTGATCGCACATCGGTGCGACCAGAAGCAACACGCCTCATTGAGCAATTTGAGATTAAGGCCAACGGCCCAGACCATATGGCCCGCAAACTCTCTGGTGGAAATGCTCAAAAAGTTCTCCTTGCGCGTGAACTATCTGGCGGCCGTACTGCTACAAAATTACTTGTGGTGTGTTCACCAACTCGCGGACTTGATGTTGGTGCTATCGAAACAGTACGAGCACTGCTTGATGATGCTCGAAGTGCGGGTCAAGCCATTTTGTTGATATCAGAAGATCTCGATGAAGTCATATCGTTATCTGATCGAATTTTAGTGCTGTACCGCGGAAGTGTTGTCCATGAGACATCTGGTGAATCTGCTGAACTAGCACAGGTTGGTGCTGCAATGGCCGGACTTAAGCCAGAAGGAAAATCGTAATGCGCTCCCCAATTCGTATTGTGTTCGAGCAACGCAACGAGACACCCAAACACTTATCGTTTCTCGTGCCGCTTCTCTCAGTGGTTGCAGCGTTAGTAGCTGGTGCCCTGTTCTTACTTGCAACGGGCTATTCCCCACTTGAGACATACTCAAACATGTTGAGTGATGGTTTCACGTCATCACGTGGCATTACTGACACTCTTGGTTTATCTACCGTGCTTATTTGCACCGGTATATCTGCAGCATTCGCTTTTCAGATGAACCTGTACAACATCGGTGGAGAAGGACAGTTGTATTTGGGAATGATCGGTGGTGCATGGGCTGGTCTCGCACTTGGCGATCGTTTGCCTTCATACCTCATGATTCCCGCCGTACTTATCATTGGTTCACTCGCTGGTGCATTGTGGATTCTGCTTCCCGCGTTTGTTCGTTCCCGCATGGGAACAAGCGAAATTGTGACCACCTTGTTGCTCACATACATCGCAGCAAGTTTGGTGAAGCATTTCGTGTACACACCAGGAAGTTTCTTCGTTACGAAGAATTCTGCCTTCCCTCAAGGACGATTAGTACCTGATTCTGCATCACTAACTGCAATCAACAACACGTCTTTGTACCCCACGTTTTTCTTGGTTGTCCTAATAGCAATCGTTCTGTTCTGGGTAGTGAAGAAAACCGAGTACGGATACCGAATTCAAGTTATTTCAGACTCGCCACGTGCAGCTCACTACGCAGGCATTAACGCCAACCGCACAACGATGTCGGTAATGCTTATCTCTGGTGCATTGTCCGGCCTTGGTGGCGCAGTGTTGATTGTCGGACCGTTCGGTCGGCTTGATCCGGGCATCATTCTGTTGGGCTACGGCTATGCGGGCATTGTTATTGCCGCGCTAGCCCGAAACAATTTCACTGCAATTATCGTCAGCGGCATTTTGTTTGCCGGTTTACGTTCAGGCGGAGACAAACTGCAGATTTCTACCGACACTCCCATTCATATTGGGGTCATGTTGCAAGGTGCAATTTTGCTCTTCGCACTTGGCGGTGAGGCCTTTCGGCGATATCACATCCATGCCGTACGCACGGAGAGGGCTACGCAATGAACGGAAACATTTGGGTTCTAGCGTCTGCTGACTCGGTGGCGATTGCTACCACTCTTATTCTCGCTGCGCTGGGCGCACTCTTTACAGAGCGTGCAGGCGTTTTGAATTTGGGTATCGAAGGTATTTTGCTCACGTCCGCAATCTCTTCTTTCCTTGCAGCAGATTCATCAGGCAGCATTTGGCTTGGCCTTATTGTCGGCTCGCTAGTTGGTGCATTGCTGGCAGGAATTCATGCCGTGCTCTCTGTTGTTCTGCGTGCGAACCAAATTGTCGCAGGCCTTGCATTAGTTATTTTCGGAACCGGACTAGCCAACTTCCTTGGAAAGCCTGCTGAAGGAAAAACAGTCACCACACTTATCAAGCCACTGTCATTTGGTCCGCTGTCTGACATTCCACTGATAGGGCCAGTTGTGTTTCGACAAGACATCATCACGTATGCGGCAATTGTGATTGCCATTTTGTCTTCGTTGTATTTGTTCCGCAGCCGTCCAGGTTTGGAACTGCGCGCTACTGGAGACGACCCAGCAACAGTTGATGCTCAAGGTCTGTCCGTGGCATCAATCCGCATTCGTTACACATTATTTGGCGGATTACTTGTTGGCCTCGGCGGTTCATGGCTCATGCTCGCCCAGAGCGCTGCATGGCATCAGGCAGCAACAACGAATGGTGTTGGTTGGATCGCCTTGGCACTTGTTGTCTTTGCCGGATGGCGACCAATGCGTCTCATCTTCGGAGCAATTTTATTTGGCTTTACTTTGCAATTGCCGTTCACGTTGCAGGCTGAACAAATCACGTTCATTCCATCTGCACTGATGCAAATGCTTCCCTACTTGGCAACGTTGATTGCGTTGATCGCCTTGAGTCGGCCAAGTACACGCAACAAGCTAGGAGCTCCCAAATCTTTGGGAATCCCGTTTGTGCGTGACGAGCGCTGACATATTTTCTGGCGGAACGGAAAGGATTTGAACCTTCGGGGCTATTAACCCTCTTGTTTTCAAGACAAGTGCATTAGGCCGCTCTGCCACCGTTCCGCCTGACACGCTATCGGGCTAGACGCCTCAGTTAGTCACGAATTTGGGTGCGTAAATGGGCAACCCAGTCGTCGGCGTCTTGCCAACGGGCGTCGGCATGTTCCCGTGCCGTATGGGCCTGGTCTCCCGCTGCGGGGTAGGAACCAAGGAATTTCACGCCGCCCTGTTTTGTGTGCAGGTCGCGCAATACGTCGGCCATTAGTTCGTCTCCGACATGGCCGTCTGCGTAAATAATGAAGCAGTAGTCGCCAAGGCCGCCCGCTTTTGTGGGGCGAGATGACAACAATGACAAGTTGATACGACGCGCTGCAAATTCTTGCAAGATGGAAATAAGGCTGCCCGGCTCGTCTGCACGCTGAAATACAACAATGCCTGTTTTGTCATGACCAGTCGGTTGCGGAATGCCGTTCTGCGATACCAAAACGAAACGAGTTTGGTTTCCGGTGTGGTCTGCAATGTCGCGAGCAACAACAGCGAGACCGTACAGCTCTGCAGCGTTTGCCGGTGCCAATGCAGCTAAACCTTTTTCGCCTGCAACACTTCGCTCGCCAACACTGCGCGCAGCATCCGCCGTTGAATTTGCTGCTTGCACATCAGCGTTTGGCAATGTGTCTCGTAACCATGCGCTGCACTGTGCCGTGGCAACAGGAATTGACAACACAACAGAAATGTCAGACAACGTTGTACCAGCAGCTGCCAATAAGCAATGTTCAATATCAAGAACAACTTCGCGTTGAATCAACAATTCATAATCAAAGATCAAAGCATCTTGTGTGAAGTTCACAGTGCCTTCGATGGAATTCTCGATGGGAACAAACCCAGCATCGACATCACCACGCGCAACTGCATCAAGAACATCTGGCACGCTGCGATACGGCACAAGTTCAGACGCAGCAAGATCAGCCTGCGTAAGCAGTGCTTGTTCGGTGAAGGTACCGAAAGGGCCAAAGAACCCGATGCGTTGTGGAGCTGTAGTCACGATGAGAAAGGTTACGCCGTTACTCAGCTGAGTTCAGGCTGATTTGTAATAGCTATTTTTCGCCGACTGCTTCTTTGGCAGCAGCAGTTAGTTGATCCTTCGGTATTTCACCTGAAGCACGACTAGTGACATTGCCCTTGGCGTCAATAAACACAAGATACGGATAACCGGTAACGCCATATGCCACTGCGGCATCTTGCTTTTCACTGTCGGCGAACTGGTCGAAGCTCCACTTCATTGCAACAATCCATTTTGATGGCGGCCAGTTGGCCTGATCAGGTTTTGATGCTGTGGTAACTCCAACAATCCGCAAATTTGGTGGCACAAGGCCTTCCGCTTTCCATTCGTTCAAAACAGGAATTTCGCGATTGCAATGAGGGCACCAGTGCGCGAGAAACACAACCATGGTTGCTTTGCCGTCTGAACCTGGGTCGATTGTTGCGGGGCGACCGCGTAGGTCATAACCCGTCAGTGTTGGTGCAGCTTTTCCTACTGCAGGGTCATCGCCGGTCTCAGGAATCTGCGAAAGCGTCTCGCCTGTCACGGTGACTTTTTGGTATTCAGCCGGAGCAACGCCACCAGGCACAGTGACAACAGAATCGTTTGTGGCGGGTGTACTTCCACCAGCAGTTCCTAGAGACACTGCACCAGCAATACCTACTACCACTAACAAGATGTAGAGAATGACTTTCCCATTCCCACTGCTACCACCTGAGTTGTTCTTCTTTTTGCGTTGATTCTGAGCCATGATTATTTCTCCTGTTGAGTTGAAGTTGAATCGATTTTTTCTTCGCGCATAATCGCAAGCGATACTGCAATGACTGTAATGAATGCACATCCAGCCATGAAACACAGCGTAACGAAGCCGAGTTCACGGAACCACACCGCAGTACACGGAACATCAAGGCTGCACACACTGGTCTCTAACGTTGGGAACCACTCAAGTAAGTAGTGATACGTAGACACAATGAGCCCGAGTGGCGCCAACACGACTGTGTAGCGCGCGATATTTTTATCGTTACGCAATGCAGCAACAAAAGAAATGATTGCGATGCTGTACATCGCGATGCGCTGATACCAACACAATTTGCACGGAGCAAAGCCCACATTTTCGCTGAAGTACAAACTTCCCAACATGGCGCCCGTGGTGATCATGCAAATAATCCAGAGTCCACTGGCACGCACTTGGGTTAACACCGCGCTGGCCCAGGTCATCTTCTTCTCAAATACGAGGGCCGCAAGGGTGACGATTCCGCCCGCCAAAGTGGCAAGAGCCAAGATGGCCGAAAACAGCTCGGCGGCTTCCTTATTCACCCAACCATTCTGTCGTGTTCCAGGCCTAATCAGCAGGCACGCCATGGTGTCGATGCCTCTAAATAGTGGCAGGCTTGGACTTGTGAGTTCCCAGGCCCTTGGCATCGATGCCCTCCACGCCATGCGTACCGAGCGTCGCAAGCACCGAGTGGCCGACATGGACTGGTTTGAAGCCCTGTACCGGGTCTATATCTCGGCTTTTCTGGGTGGTGGGGCCATTCTGTTCCTCTCCGGGCTGTCGGGCGACAAGCCACTGCTCGGGTCAGACCTGCAAAATGTGATCGCCAATACCCCCCATGCGGTCGGCCTGGTTGCCTCCATCATTGTGTTTCTCGGTTTACGCAGTGGCGCGAACGGCGGACCAATTGCTGTTGAAGAACCTGAAGTGCGCCACGTCTTGCTGGCGCCTGTTCCCCACTCGGCAGTTCTGCGCCACCCAGCCATTCAACGGTTGCGCACGTTTGCATTCATGGGCGCTATTGCCGGTGCTACCGCGAACCAATTACTCAGCCGCCGCGTTGAAGCATCGGGAACATCACTGGTGGTGTGGGCTCTCTGGGGCGCAATCGCCGGCGCGCTAATGGGAATGTTGTTTGTCATTGCCGCGTTGCTGATTCATGGTCTTGGAATTCCGCGATGGATAACTACTGCAATTGGCACAACACTTGTCGGTTGGCAAGTTGCTGTCACATTTGGCGACACAAATACTGCCGGACCATTTGATTTCATCGGCAGCATTAGTAGGTGGTGGCTGAACGGCGTTCAGCTACAAGATGTTGTTGGCGTTGTTGTTGTATTGGCGTTCGCCGTACTAGCTGTGTACTTAGCTGGCAACTTGTCGCTTGAGGCGCTGTCACGCCGTAGTGCACTTGTATCGCAAATGAAATTCGCAGTCACGTTGCAAGACATTCGAACAGTTGTTTTGTTACGTCGCCAACTCAGCCAAGAACACATGCGCGTGAAGCCGTGGGTGAAAGTGCCGCGCTTCTTTCGTCGTGACATCGTTGTTGGTCGTGGTCTTCGCAGCTTGATGCACTTCCCGCTACGTCGTGTCGTACGCATGAAACTTCTCACCATCACAGCTGCCGCCGCATTAGTAATGGCATTCCGTGGCACATCGCCAGCAATTGTTGTTGCAGGTCTGTTGTTGTTCATTGTTGGCCTTGACGCTGTAGAGCCGTTGTCGCAAGAAGTTGATCAACCAGACCGCGCTGATGCATTACCAATCGAGCGCGGACTATTGATGACAAAACATCTCATCGTTCCCGCAGTTGCAATGACACCATTACTTCTGTCTGGCGTGCTCACTGCATTTATTCTTGAACCCCACGTATCCACCATTGCCTATGGCTTTCTTGTAGGAATTCCGGCTGTTCTTGCTGGTGTTGCGGGTGCGTCCATCAACGCAGTCAAAGGCGCGCCAGACCCTGTTGGTGGCGCAAACCAAGGTCTTGCATTGCCTCCAGAAATGAGCGGCATGGGAACCGTGTTGCGCTCAGCGTTCCCGCCCGCAATTTCCATCATCGGATGCTTGCCTGTAATCGCACTGCAACACAGTGTCGAAAACAACAGTCTTGTTTTTGCCAATACTCTTCGCGCGTCTCTCGGCGTCTTGTTAGTGCTCGGCCTTGTTGCTGGTTGGGTACGTCAACGCGACGCAATTCTCATCTGGTTCCGTAACGCACAGAAAACTGCTCAAACTTCGAAAACTCAAGGTAATTAATATGGCTCGCTCACGTCGCAATGTTCCACAACCAAAAGAACACTCAGCACTCAGTATCGACAATGTCTCAAAGTTGTACGGCACTGCACCTGCGCTTGACCCCATTTCGTTCGACATCAATACTGGTGATCGTGTTGCGCTGATTGGTCACAACGGCTCTGGTAAAACAACACTCATTCGCATTGCAGCTGGCTTGCTTGATTCGTCAACCGGCAGTGTCAGCATCGGTGGTGCAGCATCAGGTTCTATGTCTGCGCGTGCTGCATTAAGTTTCATTGCAGACCAACCAACTTTTTATGATGACTTGTCGTTGTGGGAGCACATGGAATACGTCGCACGTTTGCATGGCGTTGAAGACTGGGAACAAACCGCAGCAGATTTGTTGGGCCATCTCGGTTTGTATGACCGCGCAGATGACATGCCAAACCGTTTCAGTCGCGGCCTCAAACAAAAGTCTGCAATTGCTCTTGGCTTTATTCGCCCATTTGATTTGTTGTTAGTCGACGAACCGTTCGTTGGTCTCGACGCAGCAGGCAAGGAAGCCCTCCTCGAACTTCTTGCCGATGCCACAGCCCATGGATCCACTGTGGTTGTTGCCACACACGAATTGTCATTTGTGCACACCGTGAGCCGCATTATCGCCCTGCGCGATGGCCGCCTTGTGTATGACGGGGGAACTGACGGCATCAACGTTGACGGCCTTGTGCGTACTGAAGACCCTGCAGGCGAACACGACGGAGAACAGCACTAGTCTGTAGATATGTACACGTACGACGTCATTTCCGAATCGGTCCGTAACCCACACCAGCTTGCTTCAGAGCTCACACGCCGTTCCCAAGAAGGCTGGGAAGTAGTACAAATTACTTTCGACGGTGCCTCGTGGTTTCATGCATTCATCCGCCACAGCGGTTATGTATCTGTCGCGCCACACCCCGGCATGACACCTGATCAGCTCAAAGCCAATGATGCGGCACCTGCTGCAGCAGCAAACGCAGTCACCGGCGCAACACCTGTTGCATCCACCACTGCTACCGGTGCAACTCCAAATGTTCCGGCCGATTGGTACAAAGACCCATCTGGTCGTTTTGAATTGCGCTACTGGAACGGCACGGCCTGGACCGAGCATGTTGCAACCGGCGGAACTCAGTCCACCGACGCTCCTCGGTAATTCGTCATGCAGGCCATCTCTATTGGTCACGCGGGCATTCTCATTCGCACGCAAGGAATCACTATTGCGTGTGACCCATGGTTTGAACCAGCGTTCTTCGGTTCCTGGTTTGTGTTTCCCCGTAATGACCAATTAGCGCCGGACATTATGCACGACGTGTGCAACCCAGACTTTCTCTACATTTCGCATTTGCATGGCGATCATTTCGATGCTTCATTCCTGACGCAACACATGAACAAAAACACCACGGTGTTATTGCCAGATTTTCCCACACGTGAGATGGAACGTGAATTCAACAAACTGGGCTTTCGCAATTTTGTTCGCACTATTCGCGCAAAAGAACACACCATCGCACCGAACATCACTATTGCCATTCATACAGAGACCTCCATTACCGATGGTCCTGGTGGTGACTCTGCTCTGATGGTCTCTGACGGCGAAGCACGTCTTGTGAACCAAAATGATTGCCGCACCAATGACTTGACCGCGCTATTGGAACACGGCCCTGTTGATTTGCATTGGTTGCAATTCTCTGGCGCTATTTGGTACCCAATGGTGTACGAGATGGACGAAGCGAAAAAGAAGCAACTGTGTGTTGAAAAAGTGGAAAGCCAGTTCGCACGCGCCACTCGCTATGTCGAAGCAATCCACGCCACCACTGTTGTGCCTTCTGCTGGCCCGCCATGTTTCTTAGACCCTGAACTCTTCAGTCTCAACATGATCACCGGCGATGAAATCAGTATCTTTCCTGATCAGACAGAGTTTCAACGTCGCTTATCGGACGAAGGTCGCTTGAACGCAGCAACCACTATTCCAGGCACCACCTTCACCGTTCTTGGTGGCGGCGTCACTGTGGAACAACCGATGTCGGGCGAAGACATCACGCGCATCTTCACGCACAAGGCTGAATACTTAACAAAGTACCAGGCTGATTACGCACAGTGGCTTGTTGACGCTCGCGCATCGTGGGCCTCACCATCCACCGACATCATCGCCACCCTGAAACTGTGGTGGGAACCCTTGATGGCGATGGCGACCAGCGTGCGCGGCGGAATTGGTGCGAACTGCCTGCTGAACGCCGGCGATATTCAGATCTACATCAACTTCGCTGATGGTCTTGTGCAGCCATACACCGACCAACCGTTTGGTTTCCGTTTTGATATTGCTCGCGACTTAGTGGAAAACGTTGTTGCCAAGCGCGCCGTTGACTGGTCGAACTCGTTGTTCTTATCTGCACGTTTCACTGCCTGGCGCGCTGGTGACTACAACGAATACATCTACAACTTCTTTAAGTCACTATCTGTTGAACGAATGTCACGCACAGAATCTGAGGCCAAGAACAAACTGAATGGCGTTCCCTCAAACGAAGGTGACATTGAAATCGGCGAATACACCGTGCAGCGTCGTTGCCCCCACCGCAATGCAGACCTCAGCGTGTTTGGCGAAATTGATGGCGACGACCTTGTCTGCACATTGCACGGCTGGCGTTTCGACTTAGAGACCGGCAATTGCCGCAATGCTGAAGAACGCCCCATCCGCGTCACCAAACGCAGTTAGCTCCTCGACTTAGTCGAGCATCATGGGCAGCTCGCACCAAATGGTAAGGCTGTATTTCACACCGCGAGTCAATTGGCTACTGGCGTGTGGGTGCGTTACCAAACTTGGCCATGCGATCACATCACCCACTGGCACGTCGGCATTAGAAAACTTTTGCCGAGGAAATTCCAACACTGCCCCGTCGTAGTCGTCATTCAGTTTGATGCTGGCACTCACCTGCGCCACATCATGGTGCATACGTAGTTCTTCTTGTTCGCCCATGGCATAACGAATCACAAATGCGTCGCGCAGCCCGTGGTAATCAATCAGCGGCCACCACTGTTGCAATGCCGGCCATAGTCGAATACCAATATCTTGCTCGACTGCTTCAAACAATCGGGGCGCAATAGCTGCCAACGAAATTTCATACCCCGGCACCGGGTCATCGCTTTGTTGTGCGAACCCACCCGCTGCTTGTGCAGCTTGAATCAATGTTGCGCAAAACTCTGGTGTCCAAAATGGCATCTGCAAAATCTCTTGCCCGACCATCGCGGCGTCGCCTTCACGCACAGCTCCCTGATAGCCAAGTATTTGTTCAAGATTTCCCATTCACACAGCCTGTCACTAAACGTGCTTCAGAACGTGGAAGGTGTTTATTCTTCTTCGCTTCCGGGCAGTGGTTCATTCAATAACGAATACACCTTGTCGCCGAATCGAATATTGACTTCCAATTTCCCGCCCATCGCTACAGATAAGCGCCACAACTTGGAGATGGTTGCGGGCCGTTTCAACATCTGGCACACGCCAGGCTGCGAAATATGCAAGGCCTCAGCAATCTGCTTCTGTGTAATTTTGCGACGCCTGCGATTGAGATTGACGTAATACGACACAATCTCCTGCCACGCTTCCTCTGAAACCTCTTCCATATCTTTTTCAAAATCTGGTGATTTGTACATCGCCAGAACTACTGGAAGTTCATAAAAGTTCTTCGTAGCCATATCATTTATCTCCCAATTTTCGAATGTGTTCTTCAAAAAGTTCATCTGCTCGTCGTATTGCGCCGATGTACCAGTCATTCCACCGTGAATCTTTTGACTTATCCCCGCCGAGAAGAAGAACAGCGCGCCTCTCCGGATCAAAGGCAAAGAGAACACGAAGTGCTCCTTGTGATGAGATACGAAGTTCTTTCATGTTTTTGAACCGGCTATTGCGAATCGTGTCGACATACGGACGCCCCAATGCTGGGCCATCTTGTTCCAATTGATTGATTGCTCTCTGAGTCGCCGCGTATTGCTTGTTTGTCAGGCTCATCATCCACTCCTCAAATTCTTCGGTGGCCACAACGGCCCACGGGCCAGTCACGTCGGCCTAATCCACAGTATAAGCAGATGGTTATATTTCCTGCGGCTGGCCATACCCCCTATGTGTGCCCGCCACCGCCCCAACTGGCATCAGAATCCCAAGCCCCACATCGCCCCGGTGCCCCTACCCTGACTGGAGCAATGGATAACAAGAAACCCCGTCAAATGGATCGCAGGCAGCGCATGGAGGCAATCCTCGAGCGTGATGGTGACCTGTGCGTCTGGTGCTCGGTGCAGTTCGACGACCGCCTCAACCCCGCCACCACAGAGCATCTGGTGCCCTCTATCAAGGGTGGTCCCAGCTGGATTGAGAACGAAGTGGCGGCCTGTCGGCGGTGCAACAACGAACGAGGCCACCAAGGTCCTGCCGGCTGGTTACAAGACTGCGTGGGAATGGGCCGCGAGCCCCGCCCCGAGATTGTGATTGCCGGTTTACGTCGGTTGCAAGTAGCTATTGAAGACCGCGGTGGTCAACGTAAATCACGTCCGTATATCGATACGAACTTGCGTCGTTTAGTGAACGCCTACCCCGACCCTCGATAGGCCGGTAGTGATTACAACTCTTCGGCGAAACGTCGCGACAACTTGGTGAAGATTGACCAACCAATCACCATTGACAACAGCGCTACTGCAGCGCATGCTCCCAAGTTGTCCCAACCGGGAAATGCATTGTCATACATTGACCTGCGGAACCCTTGTGCAAACACTGCCATCGGATTCAGTTTCAAAATCCATTCGGCCCAACCAGGGACTTTGCCTTCAATGAGTGCTGGCATGTACACAATCGGAGTTGCAAAAAACCATACCTGGCTGAAGATTTGCCACAGATAGCCAAGATCGCGGAAGTACACATTGCCTGCGGCTAACGCCAACGCCAAACCGGAAGCAAACAATGCAAGCAACAACATCTGAACTATCACTATGGGAATCCACACAAAGAAGTAACTGCCGGCTAAAACTAAGGCCACCGTCAACAAACAAAGCTCAATACTGAATTGAACAATGCCATGAAGAGAGTTTGAAAACACCAAAACTTCCCGGGGAAATGACACCTTCTTTACAAGTGCCGCATTTGTCAGCATTGAATTCATGCCCATATTTGTGACCAGCATAAAAAAGTTCCATGGCAATAAGGCACACAACAAATACAACGCAAAAGTACGTACTCCACTATGTGCGCCTATGGGGGCATCGGCACCAAACAGGTGGCCAAACACAAAAGAATAAATAGCCACAGTTGCGAGTGGATTCAACATGGACCAAGTCCACCCCAGCACGCTCTTGCGATACTTCGTGCGTAATTCACGCAATGTCATATTCCACAACAATTCGTGGGCCACAGCCACGCGTTTTACAGGCGCAAGTAAAAAATTAGCTGCCATGTTGTGATCTCCAAATCTTTTCAAGTCGGCTCTTCATTATTGCCCCACTTCGCTCAATTGTGAGGGAGCCTAGGACGTTCATTCTTCCACGCTCACCCATTTCACGAGCTTCTTGCTGATTTTCATATACATATCGCATGTGCGACGCAGCAACCGAAATATCCGGTTCAACCCACGTTGCGTGTGGAGAATAACCTTCAGCTCCTTCGCCAACAGCTACTTGAGAACTTGGCACCATTAAAGAATTCTCACTATTCATGAAGTCCATATTTCCTGAATACCCAGTCGCAATCACGGGGACCCCTAAAGCCATTGCTTCAGACATCGTGAGCCCTAGTCCTTCAGAACGATGAAGCGAGACATAACAATCAGCCAGGCTCGACAATGTTGATGTTTCAATCTTCGTAAAATACTTGTCGATCAGGGTTACACCTGGCACTGCTAGTGCCGCTACCCGTAAAGCTTCATATTCGATAGGTCGTTTGTCGCCATTGATTGTTTTAATCACCAGCTGCGGACCTTCGCCAGCACTAAAAGCTTGTGCAAATGCCTGAATCAATCCGAGTGGATTCTTACGTTTCATCACACTCATGAAATCGAACATGAACAAGAACAAATAGCGGTCATCTAAACCAAAATATTGACGGTTAAGAGTTGGATCAATCTCGGGTGCATGTACAGGCAATGGCACATATTCCACATGTATTCTTTCCGGGACGCTCCGCTTCAACATTGACTCAATGAACCGAGATGGTGCCCATAGTTCATCAACGAATGGATACGCATCAGAAAACCACGGTGGCGATTCCTCTAGTTCCCAAAACCATTGTCCAATCACGTAACGATCATTAAAAAAATCAGGTTGAATTCGCTGATGTGCAGCAACAAGTTGATCTGAGTTGATTGAAGTCAATAGAACCTTATGTCGAGATTCTTCTTCAGTCCTATATATATGGTCGCGACGACTCTCTGTATCGGTGTAGTCAATAGTCGAGACAGAAACTCCGACCGAGCGCAGTGACTTTGTGATGACGCGAGAAGCTTCACCTACTCCATGTTCTGCTGAAAAAAAGCCCAAGACATCAAGTCCACCCAGTTCTCGACCGCTTCCGCGTATCTTAATGAGAGGTGCTGGACCTGGTCTACGTAACACTCGAATGATCCGGCGGATGACTCGCTTTAAAAACATAAGCATCTAGTTCTCTACAGTGCTTGCTTTGTCTTTAGTCGGCGATTCGAATATCTCTCCTGTGCCAACGTCAACGTCTCTTCAAATCTCTGCAAGACAATGTTCCAGTCGTAATTTGCGGCAATGTATTGGTACCCAGACTGTCCCATTTGATCTGCTTGTGTTGGGTTTTCAAGTATGTAATTGACTGATGCTTCGAACTCAGCAAATCCCTGATACGGAATCGCCCCTCCACTTCGCATTGCTTGGCCACGCAATACTTCACTTACGCCTTGCACCAATGCTGGTCGCGATTCTCGCCATGCTTCACACAACACAATCGAGAAGCTTTCAAAATACGAAGACTGCACAAGCGCACTGCTTCCAGCAATTAGATCTCGCTTCATTTGTTCTTCCAAGAAACCAGTCACAACGACATCAGGCCGATTCGGAACTTGTATGTCGCCATCCCCAGCAAGCACCAGCTTTAGGGTTGATTTATTCTTGTTTCGCCTCTTATACGCGTCAAAAAACCGCAAGAGTTCACCGACACCTTTACTGGGGTCTAACCGACCGACGTACACCAGATACGGGTCATTACCCAGAGAAAAATGTGTGCGAGCCTTAGTCCCATCTCCTCGTTCTCCCGATAAATCAATCCCGATGCCAATTGTTTGACCTTCAGGTGTAATTCCATATAGTCGTTCCACAACTTGCTTTTCTTCAGGTGTAAAGAAAAGAAAAGCATCTGGTTGACGAAATATCGATTGATACAGCGAAACATACGCAGGTGGTTCATCGTGCGCTGTTGGTTGCAAAATTGTTGGAACGCGGCCCGCCACTGTTGGCAAGCCTTGTGTGGCAGTTGTATAGAGATACGTCATGAAAATAACAACGTCATAATTGTTCGCGTTATCAAGTAACCAACTTCGTTGTCCGTCAATTTGTGGTCCCATTAAAGTTGTCCAACGCTGCTGCTCAAATAGCGGAGCACTGCCCTGGTGTTGCATCAGCCATTCTTGTAACGGCCCAAATAATTTGTCTGTTCGCTTTTCCACAATTGGAAACCGATGAACTGTAACTCCATTGATTTTTTCAGTGCCGGGCTGATATTCATCAGCCCAGTCAACATAACTATGAGCACATGATGTCAATACATCAACGTCATGGCCACGAGCAGTCAATCTCTCTGCAAACTCTCTACACGCAGATTCAGAGCCACCAACAATGCGGTCTCCATACCGCTGAATCACATAAAGAAGTTTCATGATGCCAATTCGTTAATGCGGCGAATGAACTCGCTAGACGTATCGTTTGAAAAATTTAGTCGCACGTGTTCGGTGCCTCGGGCTATCAACGTTGACCGCAACTCACTGTTGGTCAGAACCAAATACAACATCTCAGTCAGTTCACATATTCTGGCCTCAGGTGAAGCGACTAGTGCCGCGTCTCCTACAGTTTCAGGCACAGCCCCAACTCCTCTGATCACCACTGGTGCTCCGGCTGACATTGCTTCAAGGGGTGGAATAGCTAACCCTTCATGGTCACTCGTTCCGAAATAGACCGAGCATGTTCTATACAAAGTTGCTAATTCGCTATCTGTCGTTTCCCCCATCATCAGAACATTTGCCTCTGGTAGATGGCTTCGTAACGTTTGCAGCTGTCGCAAATAACCTTCATTTCGCTGCGGCCCTGCAATTACTAGACCCACATCAAGCCGGTGAACACTTCGTAATAAATGCACTGCCTCAATTGCAAGTTCCATTCGCTTGTGCGGAATTACCTGAGACACCACCAAGATAAACCCGTCAGGAAAATGGCCGTGAAGTTCACCAATTAGCTTCTGATCACTCGGCTCATCTCGAAGCCGATGTGGATTCAAACCAACCGCAAGTTCCACAATGTTCGAGTATCCAAACCCCGATAACTCCGCAGCGTTAAATCTTGAAACTGCGAATGTCGCATCAACTAAGGGCTGCAAAATTCTCAATTCATGGCGCCCCCATTCAAGTGCTGCCGCAAAGTCTGGGTCGCTTCGCAGGTAGTACGACGAAGGCGTCACATTGTGATACACCAGGGCCAACTTTTCTGATCGAGCTTGAAGCAACGCAGTCAGTTTGGGAATACCAAAACTTGAGTGATACACAATGACGTCGTTGGAGTTGCCGAACTGAAGATCTTCTAATGGTCGTACGTCATCTTCAATAGAAGGATCAGGTGGATGATACGAATAGATGTTGCTTTTATACTGTGACCGCAATGAGTCACGCAATGAAAGCGCCATGTTGGTGATGGCATCACGTCGGGATGCGCCGACAATGATTTGATGGACAGACTGCATAGAAAACTGCCCTAATCGGTGGCTTCAAGCTTTCTAATCCTGGTTTCAAGTTCAGTGACCACAAAATAAAGATGGTCTATTACGGCAACACGATCCAAAACATGCTTCGAGAGATTCGCAACCATCCGATGATCAGCATCTTCACGGCCCCGCGCATCGCTGACTAGGTGTTCCATAATGCCTAGAACTGCCTCGTTCACCGCACGTTGCTGTGCCGCAAGTCCACGAGTTTGTCGAGCAATGAGTCTCCTGACCACACGGTGAAAAATACCTACGAAAGGAATGCGAGATTTTGCCGGTGCAAGACCAGACACTTCGTCTGCAGCACGCAGCGCCTCTTTCAAAAGGAGAGCCAACGCATCAGCTCGTTCTGCTTCTCCCCGATGCGTGAGGGACAACATAAACTTAAATTCGGCTTCTAATTCGTTTTCAAGACCAATCGGGTACACACCCTCGGCCCGCCGTCGAGCAACAGTCTCCTGAATCCCAGCCAAAATCTCTTCAATTTCAACCTGTTTCACAAATATCAATCCCAGCTAAAACAATCGGCAACAGCACAGATAGTAGCATTGACAGGGTCGCATCAGCAGCGAACAGGTCAGGAAAACAATGAGTAACTCTGCGGTAACAGTTGAAAATGTTTGGAAGTACTTTCGCCTGTACCAAGAGAAAAACCAGTATTTGAAGTCAACTTTGTTGCGAGGCCGTCGTGCTCGATACGAAGAATTTTGGGCTTTAAAGGGCGTTGAGTTCGAAATTCCTTACGGATCAACTTTTGGAATCATCGGCCCTAACGGCTCTGGAAAAAGCACACTTTTGAAGTGCTTGGCAGGAATTTTAAGTCCAGACAAAGGAAGTGTCTCTTGTAATGGACGCATGGCTGCTCTTCTAGAACTCGGAGCTGGTTTTCATCCAGATTTATCTGGACGTGAAAACATCTATCTAAACGGTGCAATTCTTGGAATGGCCCGAGCTGAAATTGATCGCAAACTAGAAGAGATCATTGATTTTTCTGGCCTAGAAAAATTCGTTGATACTCCCGTAAAAAACTATTCCTCCGGAATGGTTGTCCGTCTCGGATTTGCAATCGCTACAAATGTTGACCCGGAAATTTTGATTATTGACGAAGTTCTCGCTGTTGGTGACGAATCATTCCAACACCGTTGTCACGAAAAAATTGAATCGTTCCGACAAGATGGCCGGACAATTATTTTGGTAAGCCACGGACTCCTACAAGTTGCACAATTGTGTTCCACCGTTGCCTGGTTAGAAAAGGGCGTAATGAAGGAATTGGGTCCTTCATACGAAGTGATCAGTAAGTACACCGGTCAGAGTCATGGTGCAGCGCCAAAAGAAATAGGTGAAATTGGCGAGCGTTGGGGCAGCCATGAAGCTGAAATCACCCATGTTGAATTAGTTGATGCTCAAGGTTCGCCCGTTCAGGTACTGAAAACAGGGGAACCAATTACAATTCAAATTGATTACACAGCACATCAACCGATTACAGAACCAGTGTTTGGTGTTCGTTTCACCCACTTGCATGGGACGAACGTCTGGGGAAGCAATACAAAACGCATGGGCTTCAAAACAGCAACCCTAAGAGACTCGGGCAGGATTTCTCTCACCATTCCTGAACTACCTTTTCTGGCGGGAACGTACGACCTCACTGTGGCCCTAAGCGACAATCACGAATCTCATGAATATGACCACTGGGAACGCCGTATACGTTTTGACGTTGTTCAGTACAACTCGTTCGATCAAGGCCTCATTCGCGTTGAAGGCAAGTGGCACTAGTACGAGCGATGGAAAGCAACAGCTCAATTTCGTGGCGAGAATCACTAATAGATTCGGTTGTTGTACTTTTCTTTGTTTCACTTTCGCTAGTGATTTTCTTCAGGCTTTGGACGTTTCACCCCCACATCCCCATTCATTATGACGGCGACGGATTACCGGTCTTAGGGGCATTCAGAAATTTTCAAGACCACAATTGGTATTTCTATTCCAGCAAAGTCGGCTATCCATACGGACAGCATCTTCAGGATTTTCCTGCACCCGCCGATGGGTTCTCACTAACACTCGGCTGGCTACTTGTAAAAGTGCTTCGCGATCCGGTTCTGGCATTTAATACACTCTTCTTCTTGACATATCCGATAACTGCTTTAGCTGGGTATTTTGGCGCCAGGCTCTTGACACTAACGAGAGTCTCGTCAATTGTGATCGGTGTGCTTTTTGCCTTTGCTCCGTACCACGCACTTCATGGTGCACCGCACTTGTTTCTTTCGATGTATGCGATCATTCCCATAGTGGTGGGCTTCGTCTTTCGGGAAGTGCGCGGTATTGCTAGCCCTAACAAAGCTGAGGATCAATCAAGGGTTAAGAGATACTTGCCCTACGTCGCAGTCGGTTTGGCAGCTTCCGTTTCTGGACTTTATTACGCTTTTTTCTCGCTTATCTTTTTTGCGATCGGAATGGTCTTCATACTTATCGACGAAGGAAAGATCCGGAATACAAGGAAACTGGCGATATCAATTGGTGCAACCTTTGTCGGTCTCGTCCTTCAATTTCTACCAATCTTCAGTTTCCAGCATCAGTACGGATCAAATTTGGATGTAGCCAAGCGCAACATTGCCGACGTCGAGGGTTACCCGTTACGACTGATTGACCTTCTGCTACCTGTCCCCTGGCACCACATAAATCTTCTCGCCAATTTCTCGAACAAAAACAGATCAACTTTTGTACCGGGCGAAGCCAATGCGTTTTTGGGCACTATTGGGGCACTTGGCGTCATCATTCTCTTAATTGTCATTTTTTCTCCCAGTCGGAAATTCTTTCGAGAAAGCGGGATTCAGTTACTTGCCCGTTTTTTTCTATTCTTTCTTCTTGCTTCGGTCGTTGGCGGCTTCAACCAGATCCTCGCCGCAATTGGGTTCACACAAATTCGTGTGTGGTCTAGATCGGCAGTATTCCTAGCTTTCATCGCAGTTGCTTCATTCTTTTTGGTTTTTGAATGGATACATCGCCGATACAAAATTAAATCAAGTTTCTACTTCCTAATCATGTGCGTCCTATTAATTGGTGGTTTATGGGACACCAACCGATTTATTCCAAAAGATGCGTACGCTTGGAATTCACTCGGCTGGCAAAATGATCAACAAATAGTCCGAAGCATTGAAACTACCTTTGGTGCTGGTGCAAGAGTTCTTCAACTTCCCTTACTCAAATTTCCCGAACAAGGACCAGTTGAGCAGTTAACTGATTACGCACAATTGCGAGGTTCCCTCCACTCTCGCTCACTGTGCTGGAGTTACGGCGTTGTCTCCGGAAGAGATGACAATCGCACTGCAACTTGGCAGGCCCTAAGTTTGACGAAGCAAATCGAACAAGCCAGACTTCAAGGCTTCGACGTCGTGTGGGTAGAGATGCGGGCATACCCAGAGCGCGGGATCAATCAGTCTGAGGCTCTAAGTGCAATCCTCGGTCCACCAGTATTGACAGACTCTCTCGAACTGGTGCAGGTGTTTGATATGCGCGACGACAAACAAATCAAAAGAGATGACTGTAAATAGTTACTGGCCAAGGCAACTAACCCCAACCGTGGGTCCTAGGCGAACTTGGTCTAACAACCGTTATCTTCACTGATTTTATTAGATCCGTTTCCGAACTAATTCAACAATTTTGGAAACAGGCAATAGTGCATGTCCTAGGGAGTCGTAACTAAATCAAAACGTGTCAAGTTTTCTACAACAGTTCCGGCACAAGAACCGGTACACCTGGTCACGTCTACATAAAGCGCGGACTTGACTTCGAGTTGCATAAACATAGCCTCATATCCAAGCAAGCCCCCCTCTAAACACCCGGAACTCAGGGTCTGTCGTTTTACTGCTGACATAAATTGCCTCAAAAACAACAGGACGAGAAGGAGCTCCGAACTCCATCAGTCCGTAGGGACTTATTTGCCCGTATCTGGCAAATCAAGAGAATGGCAATACAAGAGCGAAGAGTGCAACATTCAAATTAGAAAGTACAGCAACTTTTGTAATAAGTTCCCTGCGACAACGCACACAAGAAAAACTAGTACGAGGTTTAGCAGGAAATATCGCCGAAACAATTACCAAAAGTTTCAGTGTAGGTGCAACGGCGCAGACGAATGTTGGCCGCCACTTCGCCATTCCATTTTCACCCTGGCAACTATTGACGATGTAAATCCATCTACAGTGCAAGAAGCATTGAGTAACAAAAGTCATAGCCGAAAAGTAACTGCGAATAGTCCTAACTAAACACGTGATTCCAATCAGACTGGTACTAGTAAAGGATCCTTAATTTGTTGGATGGCATTTCAAGAGGTTCAAAATTGAGAAATTTCTATTCGATTCTCTTGTCATTCAATTTGAATAATTTCTGCCGATATTCCAATACAAGTGCAATTACCAAGAGTGTCAAGAGAATTCTGGCAGTATCTCTTGCTCTCATCGGGAGCCCAAATGTTGTGACAAATTCTATTTGACCAAAATGGATCTTCGCACGCACTTCACCATCAGTTGTTCGACTGCTGTCGAACCCACCGCCAATCAATACTCGCCTACATGTAGGCATGAGATTACCTTCCAGCAACGCAACTGGGCCATCGTCTATGTTCACTTCAAGAGAATCTTGCGACACAGATACATGTATTCGGGTTAGCACATTAGGTCTAATGACTCCGTTAGCTACAACACCAATGAGTTTCTCCGATCCACCATCTGGACTGTGAACAAGAGCACTTAGTTCGCCCTCTGAATTGATCTCAAGCCGAAGACCCATATTTACATTGTCTGTCTGAAATATGTTTGTGTAGCGATTTTCCAAAGTCGTTGCAATTACAGAAAAATCAATATCTATTCTTTGGTTACTTTCATAGAACGCTCTACAAAATTTCTGAGAAGATCCCAGATCAAGCGGTTTATCCATCGTCCCCTCAGAAGAAGAACTCAGAAATGTGTACTCTACGTCCGACCAAATTATCTCTGGAACTGGTTCAAGAATCGACACGAAAAATGCAAGCACCGTTAGGAAACACAATACAGATCGCCGATTTGTCATAATGTCAACACCACCAGATGTAGTGTAGTGGTCAATGAGTTTAGACAAGGACGACAAAACTTCATTACTTTCGAAGTTAGCTGCTTATCTAGGCATTACATTGAGTTTTCAAGTTGCTGGTTTTATAGCGACCATTGTCTACACAAGTTACTTCAATCGAACTAGAACATTTGCTGAGTCATTTCTCTTTCGTTCATCAGATTATCCTCCCACTCCTCTCGGTTTTCCTAGACCCTCACCTTTTGGGAATCATATATTTGGTGATTACCTTTGGATCTATGCCGAGATAAAACAAAACGGCCTCGGAGGCTATATGGGGGCAAGTCAAATATTTCTTCTTGCAGCAAGCAGGCTTCCTTACTTTCTATCTCTAATTAGTCTTTTTGCAGTCAGTGTTCTACTGATTCTTTCTGCAACGAAATTCCTATTAGCTGGATTCAAGTTTCCTGAACAGTTAGTACTACTTACTGGTGGCTTCTTGCTTACACAACCACTATTGCTGGCAGTAGACAGGGGGCAAATACACCTGTTGCTATTTGCACTTCTTTTGCTGGGGCTCACGCTTTCTCTCAAAGACGGGGCGAATAGAACCTGGGGAGCCGTACTTATAGCGGCAGCAATTTCTATGAAATTGACCCCAGTATTTTTTCTACTCATATTTGTGAAAAAGGGTCGCTGGAAAGAACTGAAAGTGAGTCTTTTTTCCTTAGCTGTGTTTTTGTTGATCCCCGTTGCATACTTACCGAGCGGAATCGGGGCTTGGAAGTATCAACTTGGAATGTCAGAAACCAATAAACATATGGCGATGCTGTACAACTCTCCAAAGTATTTTGCTGAAACTCTGGCATCTAATAATAGTTTCAAAGTGTTGTCCTACCATTTCTCACAGATGGAATCCGGCATAGGAAATATTGCAGTATTCATCTTCGAAAACTATTTCTGGTGCGCTGGAATTATCGCCGTCTTTTTGTGTTGGCTTATTACTCACAAAAATGTCACGCAGTTTGAATCAGTCTTACTCATGGCAATTGCATCAAGTCTTTTGATTCCAATTGCTGGGGGCTATACATTATTAGTTTTTATCTTGCCGGTAGTTGTTGTACTGACAGACAAAGACTTTATCTTTAGTCGATTAAATATAATCTACTGTTGTTACATAGGAATCGTACTAACGCCAAAACAAATAGCATTAGGTTTTTCAACTTTCAAGAATCAATCAATCACTCTAGGTGGTGTTCTAAATCCAGGACTATCACTAATTGTAATTGCGTTTATCGCATGCAAGTGCATTTATTTTGGTAAAAAACAATCGGCTACTGACAGGTATAAAGCACCCAGCACCATTTGATTTGTAGAATTCTTACTCCGATTCTACATTTGCGGCGGAGTTTCTTTGAGTTGACCTTAAATAGTTCAAATTTCCTAAACAACGATCAGTTGAGGAGCTAGTGGACTACGCGTGAGGATTAGCAAACCAGAAGAGACAGCTGTTAATTGACATTGACATTGACATTGACAGCGTTGTTGGTTCAATTGGGATCAGTCCTGATTGAACTGGAACTAGGTCGTCAACCTATACCCATAAGAAGAACTCAATGATGCCAAAAATACTCGTGGGTCCGGAGCTACCGAACAAGCGAAAGTACTGACCGACAGGGGCAGAATAACTTCCGACTTCCCTTTCATCGTTATGGTTAACGACAAAGGTTCTCCTGGGACAAGTGCGATTATCGAATTCCTGAACGACAAATTTCCGGTTACATCAAAACGGCATGGGTTTCGACCTAAGGATAACTCCAGGCTTACAATCCGAGTTTGAGTAGACGGATTTGACAATTTGAAAACTGAATCCTTGTTGTATATCCACCAAGGTTTGGGACTACGGTTGAAATCACTCGATGCTCCAGAGACCGCACTAAAACTTAACGGCGTATTCTTTGCAGCAGTTACAAGTGCCTCATAGTTGACAGTTGTTGGAGGCGAGTCAATCTTATTTCCGATTGACGAAAAGTTGCTCCAAAGTACACCGAAGAAAGTTGAAAGAATCAATCCGCTGACACAAATCAATATTGAGAATTTCAGAAATTGCTTTTCTTCATTTTTGCTATTCGTCATTTGTATGCTGCATCCTTGTCTAGATTCTGGTTCGAAAGTCTGTTTCTCTTGTAACCATCCGAAAAGAAAACAATCATCAAAAGAGTAATGATAAGAATTGGCTTAACTGACTGCCCAACATTCAGTCCCGTTGAACCGAAGTAATAGATGGGGCTAATAGCTAGCAAAAAAGCCGATGTGATTATGAACATCTTCTTGAGTTTGGCACTCGTAAAAACAATCGAATCACACAGATACCACAATGATGGGTACATAAAGAGAAGCCTGTAATTCGGGCTGATTGTGGGGATCAACAAAATCATGCACGTCGCAATGAAAAACTTAGACGCATCAAGTTTTGCGCGAAAGAGACTCCAGTAAGTCGAAAATAGCAAAATGAAGACAATACACGCAAGCCAAATTGCAGAGAGATGACTCGTTGCATTGATTCCGAAATAGAGCAAAGCGTGATCCAATCCACGAAACAAAGACCAAAGTGAGTTATTGAAAACATCGTAAGCACCCGTTACAGTACTTCCGGAACTTCTACCCACCATTTGCTTAGCAAAAAACCAAAGTTCGCTTATGTTTTTTTCAGGTAGAACCAACGCAGCTAACAAGTTCATTAACATAATTGAGCCAATTATCGGTATGGCTTTTTTCGTTGATTTTCCCCGCCCAAGATACATCAGTATATATATTGTTGGAACTATCTTTAGAGCTCCTGAGATGGACAAAAGAATCTTCGTAACTTTTTGTCGGCCATTCGAATGCAGTAGCACAGCCAAAACAACTAGGGGGAAAAGAATCATGTCGGTACCACCGCGGTTAACGGCAAAGATAAGTGGCGCAGAGGTAAAGGTAAGCAATACAGACACAATTATTGGATAGCTCAGATAGTTCTTAACATTGCTCCAAATAAGTGCGCCCAGAGCGGCAGTCGAGCAGCAGACAATTATTAGAAAGGCTGACTCGGCAAGAATACCCTTTGATAAAACTGAGAAGACGAATATTTGCGCGGGTGGATAGTCGGGAAGTTGTGTTTGGTACAGATTCGTGAATTCCGAAAAGCCCCAGACTTGAAAAAAATCGGAGAACATTGGTAATTCTATGAACGTCAGCCCTGTGGTGGGAAGTGTAGATCCGTTTCTTATTAGGGAACTTTGAACAATTAACCAACTTGTAAATGTAATAATGCTTGACAGAACTACTATTTGAAAAAACATTTCTTTATTAGTGGCTAATAGCCTTTTTGTTACCAAGTTTGTCAAGTATCGCATGAAGAAAACCATTAATGCAAGCAGACTCAAAATGAATAAGACTATTGATGGTACAAACTCTTGTCGCGTACTGTATTGAAATTGATTACCAAGTAAACCCTTTGAATTTTGTCCAAATGTCCTGATAACCATCCTTTCCGGCGCGATCGATATTCCAATAGGAATTCCAAACCTACGTTGTCCCTGAATTTCATCGTCCACATGGAGTTCAAACCAATTTCCTGAGACTTGGAGTGTGATCTCGTGTGCTTCATCAATAGTTGTGTCCGCTGTATGCACGGAAAATAATTGTTTCTGCTCGTCTAGGTGAGCAACCTTTGCCTCAATTAACAGACTTTGTTTTCCGTTCACAGTCTGAGGCGCAACAGAGAGGCACAAGAGCAATCCAGTGTTAGAGCAGTTTATTGCATTAGTTACAAATCGCGAATCTTCTACAGAAATTCCAGCACTATCTGAAGAGGGCATAGTACGTATCGTCAAAGTTTGATTATCAACTGTTCTGTTAGGCGCATAAAAACTCCCGTTTGGGGTTCTTTCAAATTGTTCGATACTGGCTCCAACATCGAATTTGAGGAGGAGAAGAGATGCCGTCAAACTCACTAATAGAAATATCAGGAACAAATTTCTGTATTTTTTAAAAGCATTAGTCATAGTTATGTGTAGATAAAGGGCGAGCAAACATTTCGCAGTGTGCTGTTATCCCTGAATACCATTTATCGCTTATGGCCTTTGATCAAAATCTGCCGCCAGCCAAAAATCACTTTCCAAGAATAGAGAAAGCCGTCTCCAACTTTTGATCTAGAAGGGGTGAGAACACGATCGACAATGCGATGCGGAATCTTTGACAGAAGTGCGAAAATTACTTGAACAAGCAGATTAAATGACCCATTACGATGATGGTTAGCAGAAATTTGAAACAGGCCAACATCATTGAACAACTGACTGACGTTTCTAACGGTGGTTGGATACCCGTGCGACCAATCAACATTCCAAAATTCCTTTTTCCAACTGAGAGCATCTGGTCCCACTACAACTAAGAATCCATTTTCAGTTAACAATTCCTTACTCGTAGAAATCATCTCACGGGCTGCTAACCAGGTAGGAGAATGTTCAAGAACGTGAGACATCCAAATCATGTCGTACTTTCCCAAATTATTGGCCACGTCTTGTATCAATCCCAAGTGGCCCATAAATCCGAGTTCATTCATTCGTGAAACAACTGCAGGACTTGTGTCACAAAACTCATACACGAGACCAGCCTGTCTGCAATGTTCTGCGAAATACCCATGACCGGGGCCAATTTCTAGAACAGACCTGGGCGTATTGTCAACGCCCTTGAGTGCAAGCGTTAGCAATTTTCCGTGCCACTTTTTTATGAACACCGCATTCCTCGGATGCGGTTCACGCTGCATGTAGTCCGAATACAATTCACCGCTCATATTCATACTCCTGTCTGTCCCAACCACTGGGCTGTTCTTGATAAGGCTTCGTCAAGGGAAATAGTTTGTGATTGGCCAATATCTTGTTTCGTCTTCTCTATAGAAGGCACATATCGAGTTACGTTCATAGAATTATCAATGCCTCTCACAACAACTGCTGCAGATTTGTTGACGTTTTCTACAACTGCATTAGCTAACTCTCTTATAGTAACTTCAATATTGGAACCTACGTTGTATGGCGTTGCATTAGCGCCTCTAACCAGCAAGGCCCACAGTTGCGAACATAAGTCAGTCGCATACAGATAACTGCGGACAGAACCGCCACCACTCATAATTTCTATTTCATTCGAGTTAATTGCATCACGAATGAAATTCCCCGCAGCAAAATGTGTTCCAAGAGGTAGGAATGGGGCAATAAAGGCAAACAGTCTGGCCGAGACAAAATGAAGTCCTTGTTTTTCTGCGGCGATATATCCCATTAGCTCGGCAACTCGTTTACCTTCGTGATAGGCAGAATCAACATTGTTGACATCTGGAGCTCCGCTCCACGACTCTGGAATTTGTAGAAGGTCGAGAGGTTGACGTCCGTATACCGCGCCTGAGCTGAGAAAGAGCATCTTGCAATTGGTACGCACAGCTTCCGAAATAACTCGCTCTTGACCCTCAATGATATTTTTCAACATTCCAAGCGGGTCATCCTTATTAAGGGCCGCACTTGCGGGGGTCGCTGCATGAATGAGATACCCGTCTCTAAAATTTTCAGGTATTACGAAGGTTCGAATGTCGCTTGGTATAACTGTGATTGAATTTTCAGAATCGAGAAAAGCTGACATTGGAATCAATGACTCAGGATTTCGACTTGTAATCAGTAGGCGGCCGGACCCATTAAATTTTTTTCGGGCAGCGACCCATGACAATGTCAGCCATGTGCCAATAAAGCCAGATGCTCCAGTTATGACGAGCGATGAGTTGACAATTTCGCGAAGGTCTAGTTCTGAATGAGTATTTATCTCTTTTAGATCAGAAATTATCTGTTCAGTGATGTGTTCTGGGCCGTACGACATAGCTCATGAATCAAATTTAGGTCGTTCACGCTTCACAATGTACGTCGGCCGTGATCGTGCCTCAATGTAAATCATGCCAATGTATTCCGCAAGAACGGACAACAGGAGAAACAAAAGTCCGAACATCAACAGAATAAGGGAAGTGATGGTGCCAAAACCTGGAGATGGCACACCTTCAATAAATGTTCTAACGACACCAATAATCAAGGCGATAAATGAGATGCCGGACAGAATAAGGCCAGCGATAGGTATCAGCTTTAATGGCTTCAGTGAACTCGCGAACATTCCTCTAATTGCAAAAGCGCCAGTAACGAATGGATTAAACGATGAAGTTCCTCCCGTGCGGGCCGGACGTTCATATTCCATGCTGGTCGATTGAAATCCTATCCATCCCCATACGGCGCGAACCATTCGGTCTTTCTCGGGAAGTGCATTAAATGCTTGATACATCTGTTTATCGACGAGTCGAAAATCGCTGGCATTTCGAGGTACCGGGGTGTCACTAATGCGATCAATCATCCAGTAAAAGATTTCAGCAGCAACTTGTCGAAATTTGCTCTCGCCATGTCGATGAGTAATGACCGTATAAACGTGGTCTATTCCGGAACGCCATTGCCGAATCATCTCAGGGATCATCTCAGGGGGATCTTGTAAGTCGGCACTCATGATGACACAAGCATCTCCACTGACTTCAGAGAGGGCCGCCAGCATGCCGCCTTCCATATGAAAGTTTCGAGAGAGTTGAACGATCTTGAGTCGGTTATCCCGATTTTTGATTTCAGTCAATTTGCCAAACGTATTGTCAGCAGATCCGTTCTCACAAATCACTACTTCAAAGTCATATTCGGTTTCCAAAGTGGCAAACATTGCAGTTAAGCGGTTCCACAGTTCGTCGATATTCGCTGATTCGTTATACGCAGGAATAGAGATAGATATAAGGGGCTTGCGTGACATGTTTACAGGTACTTCGTTACTTTTGTAAGGAGATCAGAATCAAGGTCCGGGCTCATCATGTGCAAAGGATTTGATTCCATTCCCCCGCCTTCAACAATACGACTTGTGATTTTGGGCCAATACGTTTGTAGCGGATCAATCGGCACAATAAAGCCAAAAGGTTTATCGGATTGAAGCGCATTCAGAACTTGTTTGTTTGTTGACCAATTCTTGTCAAGAGTCATTGTGGGAATTCCAAAACTCTGGAAAAGCATGTCCCAATCCGGAAAGCCAAGACCAGTCTCTGTGTCACAACCCAGGTATGCCCCACCAAAATAATTCTTCTGAGTCATTCGAATAGAACCATAACCATTATTAGCAAAGATAAAAGTCTTTATCGGAAGATTGTTGACTGCGACAGTGGCGAGTTCTTGCAGATTTTGTGAAAACCCTCCATCGCCTTCAATGAGAAATGTGCGTCGCCCTGGATGTGCCATTGACGCGCCAATCGCGCCACCTAACCCATACCCCATACTCGCAAGACCCTTGTCAGTAATGATGACTTGACCTAACTTCTGTTCAATCACTTGCATTGAAACCGAGTTCGCACCACCACTTGAACACGGGACTATTACATCTTCTGGTGTTGATATGCGAACAAGGTCCGCATAAAAGTCATAGGGGCTTACAAAACCATCACCAGTTTCATTTGTTGGATCATTTAGTGGAAGTGCTGTGCGAACTTCTTTTGCGTATGACAGCCATGATTCCCAGTTACCACGAACGGCTGAAAGAAGTTGCGATAAGAAATCATTTGCGTCTGCACAAATAGGAAGGTCAATCTTTGGATGTCCTTTTGCTAGTTCAGCTTTATCAATATCTACGTGCACAACAAAAGCGTTTCGTCCGAATTGTTGCCAATTGAAACCTGTCTGCTGCATTCCAAGGCGAGTTCCCACAGCGACAATGAGATCAGCCTGTGCAACTAGAAGATTCGCTGCTCTCTGGCCCCACGTATTCGGACGACCCAGATATTGAGGATGGGATGCTGCAATTCGATCTGCGCCATTCCATGTAGTCATTACTGGAATTCCAGATGCAGATAATTCCTGCTGTAGAGCTTTCGCTGTACTTCGGCTTACTCCACCACCCAGTAACAAAATTGGGCGCTCAGCCTTCTTGAATTGTTCAACGACTTGATCTAGTTCAGATACTGATGCAATTGCATTCGTCTTCTGTGAAGTCTGCAACTCTGATTCCACGATCGGAGGCGCACCTTGAGCATCTAAACACAATTCAATGAATACGGGTCCGGGTCGTCCCGTATTACCAGCATTCACTAACGAGAAAAACTCAGCCTTAGGCATTGGTGTCTTCATTTGCACTGAATGTTTTGCTACCGGAGCAGCAAGCCCCACACCATCTATTTCTTGGATGCCGCGTTGTCGCACACCATTTGTAGCTAAGTCTTCAGACTTCACTTGTCCAGCGATAACTAGAAGTTCTCTGCTCTCAAGCCACGCTCCACCCATCGCAGTAATGATGTTTGATACGCCAGGGCCAGCAGTGACCATTGCAAAAGCTCGGCCATTGCCGCCAGCTTCATTGAAATATTCAGCCGCAATGCCTGCAGCTACCTCGTGCACCACAGGCACACAAGTGAAACGAGTTCGTGCACCATCAAGAAGGTGCATGATGTTTCCACCTGCTACAAAAAAACAGTGCGTGTAGCCAAGTTCAACCAACCAATTGGTGAGCTGTTCTGCGTACTTGCTTGCAATTGGTGTAGCAGCAGTCATCTCTCTTTAGAGGCCCCTGTTTTGAATCTGCTCACGTAGTTCAGCAGTGCGTGAATAGGGGTTATCCAAGAAGTCCAGAGTTAGAGGTTGGTCAGCCTTGATTGCTTGGGCAATTGCTTCACCTGCAATAAGTTCACGACACGACAACTGTCCTTTAAGCAACGGAATTGCTAAATAGACATCATCATCTGTCAGTTTATGTCCAGCTGGTAAATCATGCTTTACATACACACCACGAACCAGCGCGTCTAGGTATTCAACTTCCGCAACAGAAGGGATTCTCTTATCAGTTCCGGAACCGCCACACATTTCTTTAGCTTTATTAAAGGACTTAAACCATGTGTCACATTGCTCTGGCAATGTGCAGTAAGAAGAGACTGGAATTCCATCAGCTTCGATATCAATATGACGCTCAAAAGTGCGTGCACCTTTGGCATACGCCATCATCATGGAAGAAGACCAGTCGTGATACTCGTGTGAGGAAAACCCAATTGTAATTCCCGGGTATCGGTTACGTAGAAAATCAATTTGGTTCAGCTCTAACTGACTATCTTCTGATGGGTATAACGACACACAATGGTTAACGGCCAATGGAATACCACGGTTTTCAAAAAATGTAACGAGATCGTCGACATCTTTTAGTGAACTTCCGCCAGTAGAAGCAATAACTGGTTTACGAGTTGATGCAATCTTCTCAATTAGGACCCAGTCATTCAAATCTGAACTTGCAATTTTCAACATTGGCAAGTCAAGTTCTTGAGCAAAATCTACTGATGCTTCGTCGAAAGGAGTTGCAGTTGGAATGCACCCTGCCTTCTTGATGTAGTCAACAAGGCTTGCGAAGTCAGCTTTTGACATTTTGGTATCAAGAGTTTTCTTGATGTAACGCATGTCAGAGTTCTCAATATGATCCTTATGAATGAACGAATCAACATCTCGTAATTGAACTTTGATAGATGCGCGAATTCCGTTATATCGAACGACATGGGCGAAGTCATCAACAATCTTTTTTCCGCGTTCTAAGCGGCCCCAGTGATTGTTAGCCATTTCCAGTACGAAAAGGTCTTCAAAAAAGTCTCTATTTATCGTCATATTCTTCCCTTTATTTAGCTTTTCCAAGTACGAACTCGGTGATAGTACCGACCATAAAGTCGATAATTTCATTAGTTAGTCCCGGATAAACACCAATCCAAAATGTTGACTCGGTCACAATGTCTGCGTTGGTTAGGTTACCAACAACACGCATTGGCATACCTTTATACGCTGGCTGGCGAAGTAAATTTCCACCAAACAACTGACGAGTACCAATACGGCGGCTCTCAATATGTTGCACAAGATCAAAACGGGAAAATGGTGCGTCGGCTTTCACCGTTATGGGGAATCCGAACCAGCTGGGTTCACTTCCTTTAGTTGCCTTAGGCAACAAAAGGAATTCTTCCACTGGCTTTAGGCCCTCAAGAATTCGCTTCCAGTTGGCATTACGCCGATCAATAAAATCAGGAAGTTTCTCTAATTGTGCAACACCAATAGCAGCTTGCATATCAGTCATCTTCAAGTTGTAACCAATATGGGAATACACATATTTGTGGTCATATCCATACGGCAAGTCACCCAGTTGCCAATCGAACCGGCGACCACACGTGTCATCTTGCCCTGGTGGGCACCAGCAATCACGGCCCCAATCGCGAAGAGATTCAACAATCTTCTTCATAGAAGCCTTCTTCACCATCACACAACCACCTTCACCCATAGTGATGTGGTGTGCGGGGTAGAAACTTGCAGTGGAGAGATCGCCGAACGAACCGACAGGTTTGCCGTTGAACTTTGCACCAACGGCATCACACGTATCTTCAACTACAAAGAGGTTGTGCTTTTCAGCAAGTTGCATAACGCCTTCAAGATCAAACGGGTTACCCAACGTGTGTGCCATAACAATGGCTTTGGTCTTGGGCCCAATCGCAGCTTCAATGCTCTCTACAGATGAGTCATATGTTCCCAGTTGAATATCAACAAACACTGGTGTGAGGCGGTTTTGCAAAATCGGGTTCACAGTTGTTGGGAAACCAGCGGCAGCGGTAATTACTTCGTCGCCTTCTTTTAGTGCGCGTTTACCTAAACGTGAAGATGTGAGTGCAGTAACTGCAAGAAGATTTGCCGATGATCCCGAGTTGCACAACATTGCATGCTTCATGCCCATTACTTTTGCGAATGACTTCTCAAACTGTTCTGCATAGCGACCAGTGGTTAACCAGAAATCAAGCGAAGAGTCGACCAATAATTCAAGTTCGTGATTATCGAATACTTTTCCTGAAACCGGAATAGTGGAAATCCCACCAAGAAATGGTTTCGGTGGGAAGGCCTCTTGGTGATATTCCTTTACTAAACCGAGTATTTGGGCGCGCAATTGATCTGCACGTGATTTTTCAGCCATGAGAACTATTTCTTTCCTGTATGAAGTTCGCGATACCAATCAAACGACTTCTTCAAACCATTTTCGAGCGACACTGACGCATGCCATCCGAGAACTTCGTGAGCCTTTGTGGAATCAAGATATTGATCCTTAATTTCACTCGATGCTGCATTCAATATATTCGGTGCAGTTTCAGGTTTTCCAGCAGCCACACAAATTGCTTTGTAAATTTGCATCACAGTTAGTGGAGATTCATCGCTGAAGTTGAAACCCTGGCCAGCAAACTCAGGATTATCGGTCTGTTCGCCAAGTGCAAGATAAGCAGACACAATGTCATCTACGTGTAGATAATCACGGATGAATGTTCCATCACTGCGAAGAACTGGTTGTTCACCGCGCAATAGAGAACGGAAGGTTCCCGGAACAATGCGGTTCCAGTTCAGGTCTCCCCCGCCGTAGATATTTCCGCAACGTGCAATAGTGACCGGCGTTCCATACGTGCGTGCATATGTTGTGGAAATAAGGTCAGTACAACTCTTCGATACTTCATACGGGTGATCACCGTTCATCGACATATCTTCGGTATATGGCAGTACCGGTTGGGTTCCGTATGCCTTATCGCTTGAGGCAACAACAATTCTTTTCACCAGGGGTGACAATGTTCGACAAGCATCTAACAAGTTCCACGTGCCCTGAATGTTCGATTCGAAAGTGTGCCTTGGCGCACGATCTGCTGCCCCAACAATGGGTTGGGCGCCTAAATGGAAGATTGAATCGACTTCATGGTTGTTGATGGCCCGTTCAATATCGTCATAATTTTCAAGCCGCCCATTGACAACGTTGACCTTATTAATAGTGCCACTACGCATTAACTCACTTTGAGGGTCAGAATCAGCAATAAAGGCAACGGTGTAAGCACCACTTTCAGCCAGCCAACGGGTCAGCCATGAGCCCACCATTCCTGATGCCCCGGTAACCAGAACCCGTTTGTCGCTCCAATACGCGACCGAACCTTGCTGAGCCACTATTTCCACACTTTCCAAGGCGCGTTTCCGCTATCCCACATTTCGTTCAACATTGTGAATTCGCGATACGTATCCATCGGCTGCCAAAAGCCTTCGTGCCTATATGCCATCAATTGACCCTCTGCGGCCAGGCGTTCAAGAGGGGCTTGCTCTAAAACGCATTCTTCATCGAGATAATCCAGAACTTGGGGCTCAAACACAAAGAATCCGGCATTCACATAGTCGTCCGTCTGTGGTTTTTCCCTGAATTGCTGGACTTGACCGCTCGAATCAAGATCCATCACTCCAAAACGAGACAAGGGCCGAACCGTGGTCACCGTTGCCAATTTGCCGTGGGACTCATGAAACGCCAAAAGAGCTGAAATGTCAATATCGGCAAGGCCATCGCCATAGGTAACCATAAACCGACCATCTATGTATTTCCCCACCCTCTTCACTCGACCGCCGGTCATCGTGGAGGGACCAGTGTCAGCAACAGTGACTTTCCAGTCAATTTCTGTGTGGTTACCGTGCACCTCTATATGGGTTGATTTCCCAAGGTGCGCGGTGAAGTCATTCATGCGGGCGTCGTAATTCAAGAAGTAATCCTTGATGACGTCACCTCTGTAGCCGGTACAAACAACAAAGTCCGTGAGCCCGTAGGTGGCAAACGACTTCATGAGATGCCACAGGACTGGCTTCCCACCAACTTCAACCATTGGCTTCGGCTTGTACTCAGTTTCCTCACGCATTCGTGTCCCGAGGCCACCGGCAAGAAGCACAACTTTCACCCCCGTATATTAGGGGAAAATAGGAACTGCAAAGGATATACCACTAAGAAATCTCACTGCGTGACGGGCTACGGTCTATCTCGTGCTCAAAGTGCCATTCAACCGACCCACAATTGCTCCGATGCAAGGCACATATGTCAACGAAGCATTTCAAAGTGGCCATTTATCAGGCGATGGACCCTTCACCAAAAGGGCATCACAGGTGCTTAGTGATTTACACGGTGGAAGCAAAGTCCTACTAACAACTTCCTGCACTTCAGCACTTGAGCTCTCTGCGCTTCTACTTGACCTACAACCAGGTGACGAAGTTATTGTCCCCTCATTCACATTTGTTTCATCTGCCAATGCATTCGTGATTATGGGGGCAACCGTCGTTTTTGCAGAAGTTGAACGCGACACTCTCAGCATTTCTGCGCGAACGGTGTCTCATCTCATAACCTCTCGCACAAAAGCTATAGTCGCTGTCAATTATGGAGGAGCACCATCAGTTACAAAAGAACTTGTTGATTTAGCTGACGCCCACAACATCATAATTATTGAAGACAATGCTCACGGCCTATTTGCGTCGCACGAGGGCAATCCACTTGGTACACAGTCTGCACTTAGCACTTTGAGTTTTCATGAAACTAAAAACATCACGTGTGGCGAAGGTGGCGCATTAATCATTAACGACCAGAAGTTAATCGAACGAGCAGAGATAATTCGAGAAAAAGGAACAAACAGATCTTCATTCTTTCGCGGAATGATTGATAAATACACCTGGGTTGATAAAGGTTCTAGCTACTTGATGTCAGATGTCAATGCCGCAATCCTCACGGCTCAGCTAGACCATGCAGAAGTTATTCAACAGAGACGACACCAGGCTTTCCGTCTATATATGGAAGGGCTTTCCGATTGGGCTAACACAGTGGGCGCACAATTACCACATCATCTTGCACGTGAAGACCGGCCAGCTCATCTCTTCCCTATTCTCATGCCGAGTTTTGATTCACGCACGGAAATCATTAAGTTCGCAAAAACAAATAACGTGCAACTCACTTTTCATTATGTGCCACTACATCACTCTCCTAGCGGCGAAAAATTTGGCCATTACGCGGACGACTTCACGAATACTCAGGATATTTCCGACACTCTTGTTCGTCTTCCCTTATTCTCGGACATGGACAACAGCGATAGTTCGCGTGTCATCGAAGTTCTCCTAGAATTTGATGGAGTTCCATGAGCACCCCACTTATTTCTGTTGTTATTCCGGTTTACAAATCCGCTGAGAGCCTCGAAGAACTCACGCAGCGACTTGCCACGAACCTCTCCACTGTCACTGAAAACTTTGAAGTGATTCTCGTGAATGATGGAAGCCCAGATGACTCATGGGAGATCATCTCCAGAATCTCGAAGAGAGATGCGCGCTTCGTCGGCATTCGCCTCTCGAGAAACTTCGGCCAACATCCGGCAATAACTACAGGCTTGACCTATTCAAATGGCGAATGGGTCGTTGTGATGGATTGCGATCTCCAAGACAGACCAGAAGAGATCCCAAAATTGTTTGCAAAGGCACAAGAGGGTTTCGAGCAAGTGGTAGCCACGCGTAACCAACGGCAAGATTCATGGCTCAAGAGGTCGACCTCGCGCTGGTATGTACGCCTACTTTCTTATCTGAGCGGGCGATCAATTAACCCAGCAGTGGGCAATTTTGGGATCTATCACCGTTGCGTTGTGAATGTCATTACCTCGTTGAAGGAACAAGGCCGCACCTTCGGATTGCTGGCACTGTGGGCGGGTTTCCGCAGAAGTGAACTTGAGGTTGAGCACGTTGCGCGCCCCTATGGAGAAACCAGCTACTCATTAAGAGACCTCTTGAAACTTGGGATACTGGGGATACTGAGCCATTCAAACAAACCCCTAAAACTCACTGTCAAACTGGGTGCATACTTCGCTTCGTTTTCTCTTGTCGGCGCGTTCTGGATATTTCTTCGTCAAGTGGTCTGGGGTCATTCACCAGTTGGCTGGAGCAGTGTCATGGTTTCTCTATCATTTATCACCGGAGTAATGCTCGGATCCATCGGTGTTGTCGGCCTTTACATCGCACAGATTTTCGATGAAGTTAAAGAGCGGCCAACTTCAGTGATATGGCAAACAACACGGGGCGACATCGCCAACAATTCCTAACTCAAACAAGATGGTTTACTATGCAAAAGAATGTCATTGAATATCTGGAACACGGATCACTTCTTTATTTTCCCGACAAGATCGCTATTACGGACAATGAAACCGAGTTCACATTTTCGCAGTTGCACGACTTGTCGGACCGTCTTGCCACATATATTGCATCAATCTCACAGGAAATTCGTCGTCCCATTGCAGTTTTCTTACCCAAAACGGCTCTTACAGTAATTGCAGACTTGGCAATTGTAAAGAGCGCCAACTTTTATACAAATCTCGATGAGAAATCTCCGTCGGAAAGACTGGCAAAACTACTAAACAACATCTCCCCTTTATTGATTTTCACGACTCGAGTGTTGATGCCAGCTCTCATCGCAGTAGGCGTTGCCGAAAGTCAAATCATTTGTCTTGATGAAATTGATATCGCCTCTCTTCACAAGGCCGATGAAGCGCTGCTAACCAGACGTAAATTAACCATTGACACTGACCCACTTTGTCTCATCAACACATCTGGATCTACTGGAGTGCCGAAAAGTGTCATCTTGAATCACAGAAGCACGATTGATTTCATTGACTGGTGTTTGGAAAATTTCGATTTTGACGCATCAGACTCATTCGGAAGTCTTTCACCCCTTTACTTCGACATCTACACGCTAGAGATCTATGTTGCGCTGCGAACCGGCGCCACCGTACACCTCATTCCAGAACAGACTGCTGCTTTTCCGGCGCAACTCGTTGAATTTCTGAACGAAAGACTAATCACCTTTATCTTCTGGGTGCCAACCATCATGGTCAACATCGCTAATCTAGGTTTACTCAACAAATTTGATCTCTCACACATTCGCCGAATCTTCTTTGCAGGTGAGGTATTCCCGACGAAACATCTCAACACGTGGAGAAGAAGTCTCCCAACGACGCAATTTGTAAATCTATATGGTCCAATTGAAATCACTGTTGACTGCACATTTTTCATTTTTGATCGAGATTTTGAGGATGATGCACCTATTCCTATTGGGCATCCATGTTTCAATTCAGATGTCTTCATCCTGGGTGAGGAAGATAAGTTGGTCACACCTGGACAAATCGGTGAACTTTGTGTTCGCGGTTCATCGTTAGCAATGGGTTACTACAACAACCCAGAACAGACCGCTAAAGCGTTTGTTCAGAATCCACTAAATGGGGCGTACCCAGAGATTATTTATCGAACAGGAGACCTTGTTCACATTAATGAGTTCGATGAAATTATGTTTGATGGGCGCAAAGACTTCCAGATCAAGCACCTGGGTTACCGAATCGAATTAGCCGAAATTGAGACCGCTGTTCAAGCATTGTCTGAAATTCGGAATGCCTGCGTCTTGTATGACAAAGAGAAGAAGAACATTGTGCTCGTTTTTGAGACTTCCGCTGAGATCACTTCAAAACAGTTACGCATTTCTCTTCAATCACGTTTGCCCAAGTACATGTTGCCCACGGTCTTCATAGAAGTTGATGAAATGCCACGCAATCCAAACGGGAAGATTGATCGACAAGCGCTCAGTGTTCAATACGCTTCTTGATATGAACTTGCTTACTTCTTTCATAGAGGCAAAGACGTTATGGGCTGTCGGAAAGACTCCCGGAGCATCTTCGCTCACCAATTTTTTCCTTACCCAGCATTCCATCGAGCGAGCCATCAGAAAAGAAAGGCTCACGGGAATTGCACAACCTGGAGCGTCTCTCCTGCTCAGAAGAGACCGTGATTTCTCACATCTCTATATCAATTTCTCTGATCAAGAGGTCTTGAAATCTCAACTTGAGCAATTGACATTTGAAACTCCACTTGTAGTGGATGTCATCCAGCGAGACAATTCACATGTCAAAATGATCTCAGTCCTGGAGGATGCCGGATTCACACCACACCGTTTACTATTCCGTCTAAATCGACAAGTTCAAGCAACGGAAGAGTCCACAAGCGGGGCCAAGGTGCAACTTGCTCACCATTCGAGTGCTGCAGAGATTCTACGCTGCCTAGAAAAATATTTTGATAAGTACAGTGAACAGTTACCCGAACTGGATGAAATAGAAGAAGCAATTTCTATGAATCAAATTCTTATTTCTCTCGTTGATCATCAACTTGCAGGATTCCTTTATTTTGAATCGTCTGGGCAGAGTTCCATCCTTCGTTACTGGTTTATCAGCCCAGACGTCCGCAATCAGAACGTAGGGTCGTCGCTAATCCGTCATTATCTCTCTGCATCATGTCCAAATGCATCTTCACAACTCTGGGTGGTGCATGACAATTACAACGCCATTGACAAGTACAAGCACTACAGTTACAGAATGGATCTCCTTGAAGATCAAATCATGATTAGGAAGTAAACGGATGAAAGATCAAATTTTAGCAATACTTCAGGAAACTCGTCCCGAATCAGATTTTGCAAACTCCGAAAATTTCATTGCCCAGTCATTACTTGACTCTTTTGACATGGTGATGCTCATCGGAGAACTTGAAGAACAATTCAATGTTGCTATAGATGGCACAGACATAGTTCCCGAGAATTTTGTCTCTGTTGAAGCCATCATTCGTCTTATTGAGTCATCTCGATAATTCCATGCGTTTTAAGTTTGATAACGGCAAGTTGTCTGGTTTGCTCCTCGTACTTCCAGGTCACGAGCAAACTTTCTTGGATGACATGAAGAATTTTGATTTTCCTGAATCAAGGTCACTAAAACTAATGAAAGTAATGGGATACGACAAACATCGTCTCGTAAAGAACGGCGTGTGTTCATCAGATCTTGTCATTCACGGCTTTCGCCACCTATTTAGTTTGACGAAGCTTGACAAAGATTCCATAGACGCACTAGTTGTTGTGACGCAGTCACCTGATTATTTCATGCCGAACACTAGTTCAGTCATTCAAGGCGAACTCGGTCTAAAGCAAGACATGCTGTGTTTGGATATCAACCAAGGTTGCGCTGGTTTCGTCATTGGTTTGATTCAAGCCTTGTCCCTACTCAACCAAGACTCCATCCGGCGTGTTGCGCTCGTGAATGTCGACGTCATGAGCAGAAAAGTGAATCCGCGGGACAGAAATAGTTACCCACTTATTGGAGATGCAGCAAGCATCGCAATCATTGACCAGTCCAGCGGAACTGAGATATGGGCAAATCTTAAGATGGACGGTGCCCGTCGGGAAGCACTTATGATTCCCGCAGGTGGGATGCGGCTTCCCTCTTCCCCCGAAACCGCCAAAGTTGAAGACTCAGGAGACGGTAATTTTCGTTCTAAGGACGACCTTAGAATGGATGGGACAGCCGTTTTTAATTTCGTTCAAACAGAGGTGCCGCCGTTAATTGCCGACATCATGGATTTCTCTAAGAAATCAGATTCCGATATTTGTGCCTACGCATTTCACCAACCGAACAAGTTCATGCTCGAGAAGCTGGCCGACAAATTGGGAGTCGCTCGAGAGAAAGTTCCGATGGATGTAGTCGAGCGTTTTGGAAACAACAGTAGTGTTACGATACCAACTGTTCTTGCAACAAACCTTTCAAATAGTCTGCTGGACTCGCAGGGGCTTTATTGTCTAGCTGGATTCGGAGTTGGTTTGACATGGGCATCCATGATTATGCCAATCGGACCGTTAGAGTTCTGTGAACAAATTGACTACCCGTAAGGACTTGTTGTGGAAATCCTGACTGAGCAAATGCTTGAAATTTTTGAACTGGAGACAATCGATTCAGAGGTAGTTTTGCGGGACCTTGAACTGTGGGATTCCCTTAGTGTCATTTCTCTCCTAGCGGTACTCGATGAGACTTATGGAATCAACATTGAGGCAACCGAATTAGTAGATGTGGTTACCGTGGCCGATCTCTTTTTGTTTACTGAACAACGTCGTACTAAGTAGTAATTGAGATGACCAGTGCTCCACTGACTCTGGTCACAGGCGCATCGTCTGGAATTGGGCAAGAAATCGCGATTCGTCTTTCTGCATCGCGTTCCGTGTTACTCCATGGACGGAACCAATCTCGCCTCGAAGAAACGCTTTCGCATTGTTCACCCGGCAATCACCGGTTGTGGAATTTTGACCTTGAGGCGGTCGGCGATATTCGATCTTCTTTGTCTACGCTTTCTAGCGAATACAAATTGCTCGTCTCGGAATTTGTACATTGTGCCGGGATTCCATCGGTAAGTGCGGCTCGAATGATGACCGCTGTTCAAATTCAAAGAGTATTCAACATAAACACCATCTCGGCATTAGAAATCTGTGCAACACTATTGCGAAAAAATAATCAAGGCGCGTTGAACAATATTTTATTCGTGTCAAGTATCTGGGGAACCTACGGATCAGTTGGACACACTGTTTACAGTGCAACAAAGGGTGCGCTTGATGCTGCCATGAGGTCTCTTGCAGTTGAATTGGCTCCTAATGCGCGTGTTAATTCTCTTGCCTTGGGGGCAGTTGACACACCTATGGCTGCATCCGCTCTCTCCAATCCCGAGATTCGGGATCACGCAGAAAAAAACTACCCTTTAGGAATCGGAACAACGGAAGACGTAGCCTCAATCTGTGAATTCATCCTCTCCGATGCTGCTAAATGGATAACTGGCCAAGTGATTGTGGCAGACGGTGGGCGGACTGCCCACATGTCAAACAAGTAGAATTATCCCGTTAGGAGATTCTCTAATGTCAAATACCGTTCTCTTTGAAAGCAGTGCAGGAAAAGTCACGACCACGTCTTTTCGCGATGCTCTACTCTCATCTCATGCCCACGAGGCCGATGTTTTATACGTGCATTCTGGCTTGAAGTTCGGACTGCCCACGAAGGGGCTTTCCCGCGCCGACCTATTGTCAAACATGGTGGAAATAATCGTCAACCTTGGGGTGAAGACTATTTGTATGCCGACATTCACATTCAGTTTCTGCAACGGTGAGAATTACGACGTTCAATCAAGCCGGTCGCACATGGGTGCTCTAAATGAGCATTTTCGAAAGAGCCCGGATGTAACGCGTTCTGCAGACCCGCTGATGTCTGTTGCTGCATTCGGCGAAGACTTAGACCTGATTCAAGACCTTGGCATTCAATCAACGGGGAAGAATTCAAATTTTGACAAGCTTGACTCGCGTTCGAACGTAAAGTTCCTGTTTCTGGGTGTCCACCCTGGTGACTGCTTCACATACATGCACTACCTTGAGTGGAAGGCGGGTGTGCCATATCGCTACGACCGAGAATTCACTGGAGAAGTAGTTGATAACGGAGTCTCCACCACTGTGACCAAGCAATTGTTCGTCAGGTACAACGGGGTAACACCGAATGACGCTAGTTACACCTACGGAGACTTGCTTCTTGAAAGAGGAGACCTCTCAAAGGTGAACGTTGGTGATTCTTCTCTGAGCGCAGTTTCTCTTGAATCTGCACGGGACCTGTACCTCAGTCTTCTCAACGATGACCCGAACTACTTCATTACAGAGCCGTTTGATGCGGCCAATGTGACTGATACTTTTTGGGCACACAACATGGTGGCGCTTTGACATATTTGCTTGACTATTTGGAAGTCGATTCCAAAGTCTTGGAATTAAGTGCCTGGAATCTTTCAGGAATTGTATCCGAATCAGATTTCTTGGAAGCAATTCAGTCTGTTGAAAGCTCTGAAACTACAAACTACATTACTTGTAAGTTGCCTATTGAAAGTATCTACCTAATCCATGCAGCCGAAACGGCTGGTTTTCACTTTGTGGAAACTCAGTTCAAGACAGTTCTTCGATTAAATAAGTCATTTGATACTGCAAAGTATCCCTACGATTACATGCGTATTGAGTCGTCAGAAGATCTGTCCAAGGTTATGAAAATAGCGGAGAGCACAATAGAACACGACCGATTCTCAAGAGATCCGAGAATCGGTTCGAAAGCTTCTGGGTTGCGTTACCGAGAGTATCTCGAAGACTCTTTTCATCGCGACGACGATGAAATTTGGGCGGTAAAAAGTAAATCTACAGGTCAAATATTGACTTTTCGAAGTCACCGACAAATGAGCCAAGATGAAGTAAATCTCTTGATAGGTGGAGTTGACCCTGACTTCAAAGATCTTGGGCTTGGAATAATCTCTTCACATTTTTGCTTCAATCAGCTTCGCGTATCTGGTTATCGGCGAGCAATTACTCATATCTCGGCTGCCAACACACCTATTATGAATCTCGAACTAGGGCACCTAGGATTTCGTATTAGTCAGACTTATTTAGTTATGCGTGCTATTGCATGACTGTTATCTGTAAAACTCTACTTGACATCAATCGAAGCTGTCCCCAATACTCCAAAGGGTAAGAAGATGAACATACGTGAACGACTACTGGGAAATACATTTGTGTATAAAACGTTCAAGAATCTTGTATCACCACCACGTCTGGTTGCCAAAACAGTTGCAGATTTCTTGCAGGTTCCTGATGGCTCCACAGTTTTGGATCTTGGGTGTGGTTACGGTGACATTGCTCACTACTACACAAATCGATGCAGGTACGTCGGTATTGACTCGAACGAGGCCTACATCAAAGAAGCCCGCCGGCGTAATGTGCACAATGACGCAGAATTCCTAGTAGGTGATGTTTCAGATTCTGAGATACGAAAGCGTGGCCCTTTTGACCTAGTTCTCATGACTGGCGTCCTTCATCACTTGCCAAGTGAACACGTTATTGATATGGCTGAAGGATCAAAGGATCTTGTGTCTGTCACAGGAAGATTCGTGGCAATTGAGCCTGTCTTTTCACCAGATCAACGATTATCTGCTCGATTAATTATCGCATCTGACCGGGGAAGATTTGTGCGAGACAAAGACGGGTACGTCAACTTGTTGAAGTCAGGATTCACAAATGTTCATGGCGAAATTGTGCATGGTCGACTACGAATTCCGTATAGTCATGTAATCCTTACGTGTAAGCATTCGTGATTAGCTCAGTCGGACCAATACTCAGCGAAACAGAGGAAGACGAACGTCAAACTCATCGGTAGCCATTTCTGTTGACCATGTCTCAAAGATGTTTCGTCTCTATCACGAGAAGAATCAATATCTGAAGTCGGCTCTTCTCTCTGGTAAACGTGCCAGGTACGACGATTTTTGAGCAGTCAAGGATGTCTCATTCGAAGTCAATACGGGCTCGACTTTCGGAATCATTGGGTCCAATGGATCGGGAAAGAGCACCCTTCTCAAGTGCATTATTGGGATCCTTACTCCTGAAAAGGGCTCAATAGAAACTCGAGGACGCACTGCTGCACTTCTTGAACTCGGATCTGGATTCCACCCGGATCTATCTGGTCGCTAGAATGTCTTTCTTAATGGTGCCCTTTTAGGTCTTTCGCGGGGTGAATTAGCAAGGAAATTCGATGAGATCATTGATTTTGCTGGCATCGAAGAGTTCATCGATACATCAGTTCGAAACTACTCATCTGGTATGGCAGTTCGGCTTGGGTTTGCAATTGCAATCAATGTTGATCCGGAAATCTTGATTATTGATGAAGTTCTTGCTGTCGGAGATGCTTCATTCCAACAGAAGTGTTACCAGAAAATTGAGTCATTTCGCAAAGATGGGAAAACAATTCTGTTTGTCAGCCATGGTCTCGGGGATGTCACAACCCTGTGTAGTCAAGTTCTTTGGGTGGTTGAGAGCCAGTCGCGTGCAGTCGGCCGATCAATTCTCGACGACGAGCATCGCCACTGGCGATTGTTTGATAACACAGGTTTTGTAGATTTGCTAATTCCAAAAGCTCCTACGCTTGCCGGCACTTTCCAAATCACAGTTGGCTTTTAAACTCTTCAGAACTACACACGTATGACCATTGAGGACAGTGTTCTGCTTTTGACGTTCTTCAAGGCATTGATCAGGATGAGGGAACCGTGACAATTGATTGTCGGTGTTCCCATACGCCAACTACTTAAGTAATTTGAGAAGATAGTCGCCATAGCCACTATTTTTTAAACGGGCCGCCGCTTGTTCCAGGTCTGAATCTGTAAGCCATCCTTGCCGCCAGGCGACTTCCTCAGGGCATCCAACTTTCACCCCTTGACGTTCTTCAACTAATCGTACATAGCTACTAGCATCATGAAGAGAGGCAAACGTTCCAGAGTCAAACCATGCAGTACCTTCTGGAAGTACTTGCACCTTCAAGGTTCCTCGCTCGAGATATTCGCTATTAACTGAAGTGATTTCCAGTTCACCACGAGGACTCGGTTTCACGGCGCGCGCAATCTCTATGACATCGTTGTCATAAAAATAAAGACCCGGCACTGCAAAGTCTGACTTCGGTACTGATGGCTTTTCTTCTATTGAAATTGCGCGACCATGATCATCAAATTCAACCACACCATATTCATGCGGATTAGAAACCTTGTACGCAAAAATAAGTGCGCCAGCGGGTGTTCCAACTGTTTTCAAATTTTCTGACAGTGCAGAACCATGGAAAAGATTGTCTCCGAGGACTAATGCACATCCTTCATTACCAATGAAAGATTCTCCGATAACGAAAGCTTGCGCTAGTCCATCAGGCGAGGGCTGGGCAGCAAACTCTATATTGATTCCAAACTGTGCACCATTTCCCAGCAATTTTCTGAAAGGCTCGATGTCATTAGGTGTGGTAATCACCAAAATGTCTTGAATGCCTGCACTCATCAATGTTGAGATTGGATAATAAATCAACGGCTTGTCGTAAACTGGAATGAGCTGTTTACTGACACCTAATGTGATGGGCCATAGGCGAGAACCCACTCCTCCTGCCAGAATAATTCCACGCATGACTAGATACTATTCAGCTTCATTATTGTTTTGTAGGTTTAGAATTTTGACTTAGAGGAGTTTCTTCAATCTCTGATACCGCCTTAAAGACTGCTCCAAAAGGTAACTCCTTTAGTGAAATCAGTTTGATCTGTTTCTTAGCTCTTCTTTCATAGGAGTGCTCAAGTAATTCTGCAGTAACATCGTCTGTAATCAGGTATTTCTCTGGTTCATCAATGAATCGGCTAAAGAAGTTCCCATCTAAACCCATAGATTGTTTTCTTTTTTTCTGGTGAGGAGATTGAGTCGCCCAGCCGAGACCTAACAGTCGGTTGCCTTCTAGGAGTGTCTTGTCGGTCCAAGGATTCATTCCTTCTGCCGTTATCTGAGCACCGATGAACACAAATGTTCCGTCCGGATCAACACCATCTAGAGCCTGTAACTCAGATTCAAGCGATATGGACTGAATCTTATTTTGGGTTGATATCTGCGAAGCTGAGAACTTATGTGGAATGAGAAATACTCCGGTGAATACTAGGCACGTAAAGAAAAGAGTTTCTGTTTTTCTGGGTCGTGATTCAAAGTGGAAATTACCTAGTAAATGTCTGCCCTCGAGAATCAGATTTGCCACCAAAATACAAATGTAAAGCCCTACTATCGCACCAATTGCAAACCGATCAGGAAATCGAGAACTCGAAGATATATACACTGCAACAGTGAAGAACCACAAGACTTGAAAAAGTAAAAAATTCTTATGCCTAGTCACCGATAATCTGGCTCCAAGGAGCACAATCATAAATCCAAACAGAATGATAAATTCTCTTCCAAAGAAGATATTTTCGAGAGATGGCTGCAAGGGAGTCTTGGTTACACCTGTATCTATGTTTTCTTTCAACTTCTCAAGGTTTGCGGTATTGAACAGCTCGTCGTCTTCGAAGTACCAACTTGCAAAGAGAAGCAGGTCTTCAGATTCCCATCCGAACTCCCTTATTTTCTCAACGGTTTCTTCTGTATATGCAGTCGATACAAAGCGCGAAAATCCTGGGGTTCCGTGCATTGATCCACGTAGTTCATTGAACTTTTGATAGCTTGCCCAATCACCTGTCCTTGAGAATTGATTCTGAACAAACTGGGACGCTACGGGCAGCAAAAGGATTCCTAAAGTCAGCAATACGGTAAACCTTGAGAGTTTCTGCAAGTGCAAGAGATAGATCGGCAAAAACAGAAGTACTGCAGCCAGGAAAAAATCAAAACGGATACTGCTTGCAAATACAAGGATAACTGCCACCGCGACTGTAATGAGTGGGCCTTGTTCTTTATAGTTCTCCACAAGTAAAGCCAAGGATGCAAGTCCAACAACGGAGCTGTACATAGCTGTCGTTGAAAAAGACAAGTCAAGTACCAAAGTGGGAGTAATTAGAGCAACAAGGCTGACTACACAGATAAACGGCCTATTGCTCGAACCCCTAAGGAACTTGTACAAAATTGTCAAAAGAATGGCACCAGAGAAAATCTGTGTGAAGACAAGAACCAACGCGTACCAAGGTAATGCCGAATTGAAGGTGTACAAGAGCTTCAACAAACCACCAATGAGAATTCCAATGAATACGAGTTGAGACTCAGGCGTCCCCGTAAAGTCCCCGTTAGCAAAAGACATCAATGCAATATCGTCATTGACCATTACGCCGGGACTAAAACACAAGACAAGAACTGCAGAGTAGGTGGCTAGACAGAAGAAAGAGCACAAGAAGCACTTGAAGCCAGGAGTGAGCCAACCATGTGTCAACGTCTTAATCCATCTCTCTGCACTCCAATAACCTAGCCGAGTTACTATGGAATCAGTTTCGTCTCTTATCAAAACTCAGGGTTGGGTCTGCCGCGGTTAGGCCTACAAAGTTTCTTTCACAAGGAGCCTGGTTGCTACGGTGCGAATTTTAAGATAACTAGCAAAAGGAAACTCGTGAAATATTTTGTGACAGGAGGAGCAGGCTTTATCGGTTCGCACTTTGTTCAGATGCTGCTCAACAATGATTTTCACCATGTCGAGAAGGTGACGGTTTTTGATAAATTCACCTACTCTGGGAATCCAGCCAATCTGGCAGATTTTTCAAAGCACCCAAAGTTTCATCTTATTAAAGGGGATATATGTGACTCTCCCTTGGTGAAGTCAACAATGATAGGTCATGACGTCGTGGTGCATTTTGCAGCTGAGTCCCATGTTGATCGCTCCATCGAGTCCGCTAGCCAGTTCATCTTGTCAAATGTTCTCGGTACTCAGACCCTTCTTGAGGCTGCTCGCGACTTAAACGTCAAAACTTTTATTCACGTATCTACCGACGAGGTTTACGGGTCCATTGATATCGGCAGTTGGACCGAGGAAGAACCACTTCTTCCGAATAGTCCATACGCAGCGTCCAAAGCCGGAAGTGATCTTGTTGCTCGATCATTTCACCGTACGTATGACATGGACATCCGTGTCACGAGATGTTCAAACAACTTTGGCACTCATCAGTATCCAGAGAAGATGATTCCATTATTCGTGACCAATCTGATTGATGACATCAAGGTTCCTCTCTATGGCGATGGATTAAACGTTCGGGATTGGCTTCATGTTGAAGACCATTGTCGTGGAATTGCAGCGGTTATTGAACAAGGTAAAGCCGGAGAGGTTTACAACATCGGTGGTGGCACGGAGTTAACGAACCTTGAAATCACTCGAATGATTCTTGAGCTTTGCAACAAGGATGAAGAATTCATTAACCCTGTGGCTGACCGTTTAGGACATGACCGTCGCTACTCTGTTGATTGGTCTAAGAGCAATAAGGAATTGGGTTACGCACCCCTCCATACTCTTGCGAACACTCTTCCAGAGATAATTGACTGGTATCGCAAAAATGAAGCTTGGTGGCGACCGCTCAAGAAGTAGTCACTTCTTTCGATTTACTGACCCGATTGAGGTTGCGGTGTTGCCCATTAATTACCATTTGCTATGTGAATCATGTGTGCGGATGAGTGCAGTCAAAGCAATTGTGTGGTGTGCGAGGATGTCTTAAAAGCTGACTTCCTTCCATAAGCCGACAAGCTCCTCGGCTAAAGTTTCCTCATGATTCGCCGCATAATTAGGTCTGCCCTGCTCAATACACCACTCGAAAAGCCAGCTCGCGTCATCGTTCGTGCAATACAGGGCAACGACAAAGTGACGCCTAGAGCCCAGTTCACCCCACAAACTTTTAAAGCGTTCGATCTTCCAAAGGGAATGACTGAAGATTCACTTCGTGAAGTGATGCTTAGTTTTCAGATTGATGATGGTGCCAGGGGTGAACTAAACCCATATGTCTACGACGCTCTTTTTCGCTTTCTTCACTCCTGGAGTCTTGTAAAAGACGAGAAGGGCAAATGTTTAGAGATGGGTGCAAACCCCTATTTCATTTCATGGCTTCTACGTGAACACACAGAGATGGACATTACTCTTGCTAATTATTTCGGTGGTAACGAAGGAAAGCTTTCTCAGACGTTGACTTGGGAAAGCAACGGTCAAGTTCACAAGGACAACTTGGAGTGTGATCACTTCAATATGGAAGAGTCCCGCTTCCCCTATGACGACAACACTTTCGATGTAGTTCTGTACTGCGAAATTATTGAGCACTTGTTAATGAACCCTGTTCACACATTGCGAGAAATACAACGCGTACTCAAACCCAATGGCAAGTTAGTAGTCACCACTCCGAACGTCGCACGTCTTGGCAATGTTCTTGCAATGGTTGATGGTCGAAGTATTTATGACCCGTATTCCGGATACGGCATTTATGGCCGGCACAACCGCGAGTATTCCATGCACGAGTTAATCCATCTCTTAAGGTTTTGCGGTTTCTCTGAAGACACTTTTTTTACCGCCGATGCTCACCGCGAAGATCACTCGCACCATCCGAAGTTTGGCGATGTGCTCCCCCTGATCGAATTTCGCCAAAACGACTTGGGTCAATATCTTTTTGCATCAGTACGGGCAACAAACATGCCGCAACCTGGGTTCCCCGCGTCTCTCTATCGCAGCTATGAACCACACGAAATGAATAACGACTGGTAACGCCCCGTCAGTAAAAGTTATGAGTCCTTATATATAGGCCTATAGAAACCTGCAATGAACTGTCTTGCGTTTGGTGCGCGAGGGGGGACTTGAACCCCCACGTCCTTTCGAACACTGGCACCTGAAGCCAGCGCGTCTGCCATTTCGCCACTCGCGCGAGTAGAGACATGACGCTACCTACCCTTTGCCACCCACCCAACAACTGCCCCAAGTAGCCTGTCTGCATGGCAAAAGGAACCGTTGAACGGTCTATCGAGAACATTTTTGACGGCGTGTTCTCGCGCGCCTTTAAGAGTGGTGTGAAACCGCTACAAATTGGCAGGCGCCTCTTGCAGGTGGTTGACGCCGAGCGCGATCTTGATGCCCAAGGCCGCCGCGTGGTGCCAAATAGCTATGTAGTACAAATGAGCGCCGCCGACCGCGAAGGCTTTGCCGACCTAGAAGGCTCACTTCTGCAAGAACTGACAGCAGCTTTGCGCGAATACATCGCAACAGAGGGTTACCACGTTGAAGGCAAGGCCCGGGTGGCGTTGCGTACGAACCCTGATTTGCGTAAGGGCAAGTTCGACATTGATAGTCGCACCGTGATGCCTGAAGAAGTACCGGCACCTAGTTCCACAGTGGGCGCAGTTGGTTCCGTACTTGCCTCCCCCACGCTTACTTCTACACCTGCCGGATTATCTACATTTGATGGTCCGCCAGCAGTGTTGACATTGCCAGGTGGACAACGCATTGAGTTGCATGAAGGTCATTACGTATTGGGTCGCCATTTGGAAAATGACATCGTGTTGAATGACACGAATGTCAGCCGTAAGCATGCAGAGTTTGTATGTGCAGCTGGTGAAGTAATAGTGCGTGACTTGGGAAGTACCAATGGCACGAAAGTAAATGGTGTCGTGGTGCACGGCGAGCAATTGCTACAACATGGTGATGTCATTAATTTCGGAACCGCCCAGGTCACCTTCGAGGCCTCGTAGTCATTAATGACTGATGCCTTACTCAATGCCCTGAAGTTGATACTTCTTGCGCTGATCTATCTGTTCTTCGGCCGAGTGCTGTGGGCTGTGTGGAGCGAAGTGCGTACGCCGGTTATGCCAGCTGCACGTGTGGGTGGCGGTGTTGCGTCTCGTGGTCGTGCGAAGAAGTCTGTGGGCAAAGGTGTTCCTACTTTTGTGGTGATTGAACCAAAGCAACACAGAGGCGCCACGTACACCTTGTCGAACGTGCTGACGATTGGTCGTTTGGAAGATAACGACATCATGATTGATGATGATTCCTTTATATCTAGTCATCATGCACGTATTGAAGTGCGGCCAGAAGGCGCGTGGGTAGTGGACTTGGGTAGTACAAATGGCAGTTTTGTGAACGGACAACGCCTGACTGGTGAGCGTTCCGTGCGAAAAGGCGACAGAATTCAAGTGGGCTCAACAGTGTTGGAGATGCGTTCATGAAATTGAAGTGGGGTGCGTTTTCTGATGTGGGCATGGTGCGACAGCAGAATGAAGATTCGTTTCTAGCTGAAGAGACTTTGTTTGTGGTGGCTGACGGCATGGGTGGCCACAACGCTGGTGAAGTAGCAAGTGCGCTAGCAGTGACCACACTGAAAGCCGGCGCACGTTTGGGCATTGATGATGCTGAAGTGTTTCGCGAACTAGTGCAACAAGCAAACAGTGCGATCTATACCGCAAGTTTGGATGACAGCACACAAAGTGGCATGGGAACAACCGTGACAGCGCTCAGCATTGTGGAAGGCGAAGAGCCACGCGTGTTGGTGGCAAACGTTGGTGACTCTCGTGCGTACTTATGGCGCAGTGGTGCGTTAAGCCGTTTAAGCGTTGACCATAGTTATGTGCAAGAACTTGTAAACGAAGGCATTATTACGCCAGAGGCTGCACGGGTGCATCCGCGGCGCAACATTGTGACGCGCGCGTTGGGTATTGACCGTTCCGTGAATGTTGATGTGTTTACCCATTTCGTGCGCACGGGTGACCGCATTGTGTTGTGCAGTGATGGTTTGGTTGATGAAGTGCCTGATACGGAAATTGCAAAAGTTCTTGGCCAACACACAGACCCGCAAGAAACTGCTGAGGCATTAGTGATGGTGGCAAACACCAATGGTGGTCGTGATAACACCACGGTGATTGTGGTTGATGTACTTGATGACATCAGTGCGCCGTTAACAACTTCTGCTCCTGATAACACCGCGCCGATGCAATCGCCATCTGTTGACGAAGTGCTTGTTGGTGCTGGTGCCGTAGTGAAGAAGAAGAGCCGTATTGGCATGGTGTTGTTCTGGTCGGCGCTTGTTGCGATTCTGCTGAGCGGTGTCACCGTTATTGGTGTGTACGCACGCAGCGGTTACTTCCTGGGCTTTGATGACAATGACCGTGTTGCCGTGTACCGCGGACGCGTTGGTGGCATCTTGTGGTTCGGGCCCACCATTGATACGCAAACAACATTGTCTGGTGGCGATTTGCCCGAAGATGTATTGCGTGATGTGGCGTTGAATCGCACATTCACATCATCAACTATGGCAAGTAAGTATTTGGCCTTGGTTCGTATTGCCATTATTGATGCAAGCACCACTACAAGTACCACCACCACCGTTGGATAACTCGCTCGCACGCAGCCGCCGTGGGGTGGAATTAGGCCTCGTATTGTTGGCTGGTTTCATTACTGCAGGCGCGTATGTATTGGCATCGTTAGGGCAACGATCATCTATGCCGGCACGCATTGTGCCGTTCATGTTGTTTGTGTTGTCATTGTTGGCAGTTGCACATATTGCAGTGCGGTATGTGGCGCGAGGAGCAGACCCACTAATTCTTCCTACTGCTGCTTTGTTGCATGGCATGGGCTTTGTGATGATTGCGCGTTTAAGTGACAGGTGGGCCGGGCTTCAAGCCACATGGAGCTTTGTTGGTGTTGCAGCATTTGTGGCAACGCTGTTGGTGTTGGAACGCCCCGGAGACTTGCGGCGCTATCAATTCACGTCTCTAGCAGTTGGTGTGTTCCTGTTGTTGTTGCCCATGGTGCCAGGTGTTGGGTTTACCAGTGGTGGTGCACGTATTTGGGTAAGCATCGGCCCTATCAATTTTCAGCCGGGTGAATTTGCGAAAATTTTGTTAGCGGTGTTCTTTGCGGCATACCTGGCAGAACGTCGTGAACTAATTGTGCAGGGCCATACAAAGATTTTGGGTGTCACCTTGCCCGAGTTGCGTCACTTGGCTCCGATTTTGGTGGCATGGGCAGTGAGTGTTGTTGTGATGGTGGGAGAAAAAGACTTGGGGTCTTCTCTCATGTTCTTCACCTTGTTCGTGGTGATGCTGTGGGTTGCAACTGAAC
>JBIISL010000076.1:0-5211 GCA_044341035.1 Ilumatobacteraceae bacterium
CTTCACTTCCACCTCCACCGACACGACCATCTATTGCACAAATCGTGGGTTTTGGCATGGTGCGGAAATTTTCACACATCTGATGGAAATCACTGAGAGTCGTCGGCGCAAGCCTGCCGGTAGGCAGGTGAAGAATGAGTGAAACATCGAAATGAGCGATGAAGAAATCCGGGTTTGCAGACGACACGACCACGGCACGAACATCTTCGTCATCGCGTAGCTCAGCACTCACTCGCACCATTTCGGGGTACAGAACAAGATCAAACAAGTTGATCGGCGGATTATCAATGATGACGTGGGCTACCCCATCCATCAACTCAACAGTTAATGATTGAAAGCCCGCGTAGTTCATGTTTACTTCAATAGACCCTTGATGGCTTCGCGAGTGTTGGAAATCTCTTCTGGCGTTGCACCAAATTCCACTGCAGCAAAATCGGTGACGCCAATGTCTGCCAATGCTGCAACTCTGTCTTGCACCTCACCAATAGAACCCATGATGGCGATATCTGCTGGGCCTGCTGCGCCTTCGAGGTCAAGCATGGCGCGATAGCTAGGCAACGTGCCGTACACGGCGAATACCTTTGCTGCACGCTCTGCCGCAGCAATCTTGTCATTTGTCACGCACACTGGAAGGGCGGCGATGATGCGAGGTGCAGGTCGACCAAATTCGTCTGCAGCTTTGGTGATAGTTGGGATGGTGTGACCAGCAAGTGTTGCTGGGCCAGTGCACCACGTGAGCGTGCCGTCAGCAAGTGCCGCAGTAACACGCAACATTTGTTCGCCAAGCGCAGCTACAACAACACCGAAGCCGTTGGAACCCTTAGCCATAATGTTGGCATGCACTTTGTAGGTATCACCATCAAAGTGCGCCGTTTCATTACGTGACAACGGCATCAACACGTTGAGATACTCGCGAAGATGTCGCACTGGCTTGTCGTATGACATGCCAAGCATGCTCTCAATGACCACTTTGTGACTAAGACCAATTCCTAACGTGAGGCGATTACCAGACGCCGCAGCCACGGTGTGGCACTGCTGAGCAATGGCGTGTGGGTGACGCGGGTATGTAGGAACTACAGACGTACCCAATTCAATGCGAGGAACTTCGCGGCCAACAATGGCCAGTGCTGTAAGTGCGTCGTGTCCAAAGATGTTTGGTGCCCAGTAACTGGCAAACCCGTCCTGTTCGGTCAAACGGGCCTCCGCGACGACATCGTCCACCGTTCCGTCGTTTACTGCTCCACCAAAAATTCCGTATTTCATAGTGGCTGACGGTATCAGGGGGACGTTGTTGTTGTCGCCTTCGGCTTCACAGATGTTGACGTCGTTACCTCGGATTTTTCGGGCAAAATGGTCGTCTGTGTTGTGATATCTGGTGGGAACGTAGTCATCATTGGCCCAGCTAAGTCGACAACCAAATCAATCCTGTACTGTATTATTTCAGACGTCCAACAGACTTGATTTCCAGCAAGTGGATCTTGTTGGAGCACTACAACATCGTCAGGCACTTGTGCAAGTGTCGTCATCGCATCTTGATCAAAAATGGTCCCAGCCATTCCCATGCTGGTAAGAATTGATTTGGCTTCAGCAATCGGGAGTCCGACAACATCAGGGACTGAAACAAATTGACACGATGATTGCCCTGGAGGTGGATTTAAATATCCAATCAATAGAGACTCACCACGAGGCGAGACAAACATGAATGCCAGTCCGGCGACTGCAAGCACAACGTGAGAGATAGATAAAACCTTCTTCCACTTTGTTGGTTTTGCGCGACCTATTCGAACAGACACATAAAGCATTACGCCAAGGACAAGAACGCCAAGCCAAGAGATATTTCGCCATTCCAAATAGCCAGGGCTGCTTGACTGATCGCGGAACAGAAGCCAACCGATTAGTTGCGTGACAACCCAAGCCCTGAAGATCCACCACGCAGGCTCAAGATCAGAAATAGACGAGAACCAACGGCGAACCTTATTGATGAATTCATCAACAGCACCGGGTACAACTTCAACGCCTTTGGACATACCAGCAGCCGCAAGAAGATCTGTAGCGTACTTCTCGGCAGATCCGATATCAGCGCCGTCATCAAGTGATGATGCAATATCAGCTTCAAGGCCATCAGTGAGATCTGCAATCTGCTCCGATGTGAGGTGGCCCAACTCTGCACGTACCTTGTTTGCAAATTCGATTGCAGTTTCCATGTTCGTTGACATCAGTTGTCTTCCTTTGTTTTTATGATGGTGTTAATGACTTCGCAAAAGGCAACCCATTGGTCACGTTGCGCAGCAATTGAATCTCTGCCAACGGGTGTCATGCCGTAATACTTGCGATGTGGCCCCTCGTCTGAAGCAACTACGTAACTGGTAAGCATTCCGGTGGCGAATAGGCGGCGCAGTGTTCCGTACACGGAGGCCTCTGCAACATCCACAAGGCCAGCACTACGCAAACGTCGGACCACGTCGTAGCCGTATCCATCTTCTTGGCTGAGAGCTGACAGAACTGCGAGGTCGAGGACTCCTTTGACTAACTGGCTCCGGTCGAGCGACTCATCATTTGAATTGACCATGAATGACACACTACATAGTTATCCGCAGTACCGCAAGAACCTTAGGTCTACGTGTGCACATTGTGGGTACAAAGTGGGTACAGTTCCCCTATGGCAACAACCACCGCATCATCAGAGATCACGTTCAGGGTCTCTCAGGAAGACAAAGAGCTCATCAAGCTCGCAGCTGAGATCGAGAATTCAAGTGTCAGCGATTACCTCCGCACTCTCGCAGTTAAACGCGCGATGGAGTTGGTGTCACATTTACGCCTACGCGAGGTGACTGTCATTCCAGCGACACAGTTCAACGCCCTCATGGCAAACATTGACGAGCCAGACAAAATTTCGCCACGCTTGCGTTCTGCATACGACAATTTGTGGAAACTAGAACTCGATTGAGCCCATCACTTCCGTCACCACGTTCGGTTGCGTACAGTCCTTCGATTCATGACATCAATTCCTTTGATTGCGGCAATGAATCTCTCAACACATGGTTGAGCCGCGATGCACATCATGCCCGCCTCATGGGTACTGCTAATACATACGTGTTCGTCAGGGATTCTGAGGTCATTGCGTATTACTCATTGTCTGCGCATCAACTTCAATCAGATGAACTGCCAAATCGACTGGCGCACGGCGCTCCCTTAGCCATTCCGGCGTATCTCATTGGAAAACTTGCGGTAACGAAAGAAGTGCTGAATCAGATGATTGGCGGGTCATTGCTTATCGATGCTCTACTGCGATTGTGTCGAGCTTCTGAAAGCGGACCTAGTGCACGCATCATTACGGTCGATGCAATTGATGATGCTGCAATTAGCTTTTATCGAAGGAATAATTTCGTATCTTCGCCAACAGACCAAAAACAAATGTTCATGAAAATGTCGACAGCACAACGAATTGTCATGAGAGGCTGACGAGGTCGAGCCATTCCTTGCTGAAGTAATCCACTTGCCCATCAGGCATCAGGATCACTTTTGTGGGCTTGAGACGCTGGACGAATTCTTCATCGTGGCTCACCATGATGATGGAGCCTGGCCATGATTCAAGTGCGTCAGCTACTGCCTCACGACTTGCAGGGTCAAGGTTGTTTGTCGGTTCGTCGAGAAGCAAAACATTGTTGCGACCCACCATCAACATGGCGAGTGCCAGTTTGGTTTTTTCTCCACCAGACAATGAACCGGATTCTTGAAACACTTTGCTGCCCTGAAGCCCGAACATGCCGAGTAATGCACGCATCTGAGTTTCAGTCAGCGCTGAACCTGCAGGCAATTCACGTCGCATATGCCAAATGAGAGATTGGGTTGGGTCAATGGTGTCGTGTTCCTGGGCGAAGTAGCCGACTTCAACTTTGTAGCCCCACTCAATATCGCCAATGTTTGCTTGAGTAGCGCCGGCCAAGATACGAAGAAGTGAGGTCTTACCGGCACCGTTGAGACCAAGAACCAGAAGGCGTTCACCACGACCTAAGTCGAATGAGACATCCTCAAAAATTGCTGGGCCGCCGTAGCCCTTTGAAAGGCCCTTCGTGGTCACAACTGTGATACCGCTTTGTGGTGGTGGAGGGAACTTCACGGTCATTGCGCGATCTTTCTTGCGCATACCAGTGGATTCGCCTTCAATTCGCGCGATGCGCTTTTCAATGCTGTGCGCCATGGTTGCCTTCGATGCCTTCGCCCCGAACCTGTCAACTACTTCTTGCAAGCGAGCAACTTCTTTTGCTTGTAGCGACGCCTTCTTCTCGGCACGAGATTCATCTTCTGCACGGGAACGCTTGTACTGCGTATATGTGCCGCGATATTCGTACACCATGCCGGTGTCGTCCTCGTCTGGGCGGTCTAAGTGGATTACTCGCGTAATCGCTTCATCAAGAAGTTCAAGGTCGTGGCTAATTACCAGCAATGCGCCCTTGTAGTTGCGCAAGAAATTCAGTAACCATGTTTTTGCATCGATATCTAAGTGGTTTGTTGGCTCATCGAGCAACAACATGTCGCTTCCTGCGAACAAAATACGTGCCAATTCCACACGCCGGCGTTCTCCACCAGAAAGCACTCCGAGTGCCAAGTCAAGTCGGTCTTCTTTTAGTCCGAGACCAGCAGCGATAGAGCGAGCTTCGCTCTCTGCTGAATAGCCACCCTTCAAGGTGAACTCTTCTTCAGCTTTCGAAAACTTTGCAACGTTCTTGTCGCTTGGGTCTTTCTCCATGACGACGCGCAGTTTCTCTAACCGGGCTAGGTCTGCATCAATGTTGCGACCAGACAACACGTGACCAATTGCTGAACGTGCCTCTTGCTCTGGCGAAGTACGCGGGTCTTGCGACAAGTACCCAAACGCACCACTGCGCATTACTTTGCCAGCTGCTGGATCATTTTCTCCGCCGAGGACACGGAACATTGACGTTTTACCCGCGCCGTTTCGCCCAACAATGCCAACTTTGTCTCGCGCCATCACGGTAAACGTGGCGCCTTGCACCACATTTTTTCCACCAACTTCGACGGTGACGTTTTGTACTTGCAACATGACTAAGGAACCGGCGTCAATGTTGTAACTGTGGGCGCTACTGACGTGGTGACGAGAGGAACTGTTGTATTGGAGATTGGAGTCTCACTATTTTCAGTCTCAGTGGTAATGGCCTCATCAGCAATTGAGGTAGACGGCATGACGTC
>JBIISL010000041.1:0-17481 GCA_044341035.1 Ilumatobacteraceae bacterium
CATAGTGGGCCTTTCACAGGGCAAGAAATATGTACTTGCGTTTTGTCTTGATGTATACAACTATAATACAAGTGCGCACCATTCGCTATCACCAAATCGCTGAAGAGCTCAAAGGCCGAGTGATGTCAGGCGCCTACGCCGCAGGCCGGTTGCTGCCGAGTGAATCAGACATGTCGGCAGAGTTTTCCGTCAGTCGTGTGACTATTCGAAAAGCACTGGAAGTGTTGCGGGATGCTGGTCTTGTTGACGCGCGGCAAGGCTTCGGGTGGTTTGTTGCTGGAGAAACTGTGCGTCAGCCGCTTGCTCGCTTGGCAACTATTGAAGATCAGATGCGGGCATCGGGCATGACCCCGCAACGGCAGGTTCTCGAATTCGCATTTGAAAAAGCACCGACAGATGTGGCGAAGGCATTGGGTACGTCTCAGGTATTGCGCGTTCGTCGCATCAATCTTGCAGACGGCGAACCATTTGCAATTGTCACGGTGTGGTGTGCGGCTGAACTTGGTCAACATTTGTCTCGTGCCGATGTTGAACGCTCGCCGTTTTATGAACTGCTTGATATTCCGTTTGCGGGGGCAACACAAACAATTGGTGCGGATGCTGCAACACAAGATGAAGCATCGCTCCTCAAAGTCCCTATTGGTTCACCCGTGTTGCGTTGTCAACGAACCACGCAAAGCGTTGACGGTAAAACCGTGCTTGTATCGCGACATGTGTTTCCGGCTCACCGCACAGAATTTGTTGTTGACTTGCCGTTTGTAGAGCAATCAATTGCGCCAAGCGGAATACGCCTAGTCGATTAAGTGATTACCACTTGTCCCAGTGAAGAACCTTGCTGAGTGGCTCACGCTTTGCAGGCTTGAAATCGGTTCCGATTGTGTATGCGATGGGGAAGAGTCCGCCTTGAGTCACTTTGTCGAAAGGAATTCCAAGAAGGTCTGCTGCTTCTTTTTCACCGTCGTTCATGAGGTGAATGGTGGTCCATGCTGAACCCATTGCACGCTCGCGCAAGGCGAGCATGAAGCTCCACACTGCGGGTAGCAATGAGCCCCATGCGCCAGCGCCAGCAAATGCAGGCAAGTTGTCGAGACGACCATCGATGCAAGGGATCATGAGCATTGGAGCTTTTTCGAAATTCTCGGCAAGGTAGCCAGCTGAGTCACGCACTAGTGGCATGCGCTCACCACGTGAGTCGCCAGCTGCAAATTCACGGCCTGGCATGTTTGCGTATAGGTCCCAGTTCTTGCGGTAGATATCGGCGAGTGCCTTTTTCTTTGCGGCGTCTTCAACGATGATCCAATGCCATCCTTGGCTGTTTGATCCGGTTGGAGCCTGAAGTGCGATTTCAAGGCACTCCTCCACGATGGCGCGCTCTACTGGCTTGTCGAAGTCGAGGCGCTTGCGCACACTGCGAGTTGTTTTGAGGACTTCATCGGCTGAAAGGTTTAAATGCATAGTTGGCAGTCTGCCACGGGTTGAATAACAAATGACGGGTGGAGTCATGCCAAACTGGGCAGATGAGCGACAGAGTCACAATCTCCATTTCAGACGGCATTGCCGACGTACGTTTTAACCGTGCAGACAAGCGCAATGCCCTTGATGGCGCACAATTCCAAGCCATCGTCGATGCTGGTGAGTCACTGAAGACCAACAAGAAGATTCGTGTTGTGGTGTTGTCGGGCGAAGGTGCTTCGTTCTGTGCAGGTCTTGACCTCGCTTCAATGGGCGCAATGGCTGGTGGCGGAGATAGCAGCACTGCCGAAAAGCAACCGTCAGCGTCTGACATGCAAGATGGCCGTATCACTCACCTCGGCCAGCAAGCCGCGTGGGTATGGCAAGAAGTTCCAGTGCCCGTAATTGCAGCAGTGCACGGGCACGCTCTAGGTGGCGGTTGCCAAATTGCACTTGGTGCAGACATTCGCTTCGCGCATCCCGATACAAAGTTCAGCGTGCGCGAAACATATTGGGGTTTAGTTCCTGACATGGCTGGCACAGTGTTGTTGCAGGGTCTTGTTCGCCCGGACATCATGAAAGACATCGTGATGTCTGCTCGTATCTTTGATGGTCGTGAAGCACATGAAATTGGAGTTGTCACTCGTTTGTCTGACACTCCTCGCGAAGATGCTTTTGTCTATGCAGCAGAGATCTGCAAGCGCAGCCCAGACGCAGTGCGCGGAGCGAAGGAATTGCTCAATCGCATGACCATGGATTTTGCTGCTGCTCAGTTCGCAGCCGAGCGTCGCATCATCGGCAGCCTCATTGGTGGCCATAATCAGCGTGAATCGGTGATGAGCGACTTCGAAAAGCGCGCTCCCGCCTATATCGACGCCAAGTAAGCCAATAATCCCTTGGTGAGGGGCCGTCTGCCTCGGTAGTCTTGACTCTGCTCGGGCCAGCGTTGTCCCGGGAGAACACATTTTGATTCTCCGCCGTGCTTGCACGGTTCCTGTAAGGACCTAACGCTTATGAACCCAGATCTCCCGCTTGCCCACGGCTTGTATGACCCACGTTTTGAACACGATGCATGTGGTGTTTCTTTTGTGGCAAACATCAAGGGTGTGCGCAGTCGCGAGATTGTGACGCTTGGTATCACTGCGTTGTGCAACATGGAACACCGTGGTGCAACTGGTGCTGAAGCAGAAACAGGTGACGGTGCAGGAATCTTGATTCAAGTTCCTGATGCGTTCTTGCGTGCAGTCGTAGATTTCTCACTTCCAGTTGCTGGCGCTTATGCAGCCGGCTTGGTGTTCCTACCTGCTGACCCAACACGTGCGGCAACAGCCGTTGCCACAGTAGAAAAAATAATGACTGAAGAGGGTCTACGTCCGCTCGGTTGGCGTGAAGTTCCTATCAACCCTGATTGTCTTGGCGCATCTGCCCGCGCAATGATGCCGATCATTCGCCAATTCTTTGTTGATGATCCGGCTGGCGCACAAGGTATTGACCTTGATCGCAAAATCTTTGTTCCTCGCAAGCGCATTGAATCTGCTCTAGTCGGTGACATGCGTACGTATTTCTCGTCATTGTCATCGCGCACGTTGGTGTACAAGGGCATGTTCACGACTCCTCAACTGGGAGATTTCTTTCCTGACTTGTGGGATGAGCGCATGGAATCGTGCCTCGCGATGGTGCACAGTCGTTTCTCTACGAACACATTCCCGTCGTGGCCACTCGCTCACCCGTACAGGTACATCGCCCACAACGGCGAAATCAATACGGTGCAAGGCAACCGCAACTGGATGGCAACGCGCGAAGCACTGCTTGATAGCGACATGATTCCTGGTCTCGAGCGTGCTTTCCCAATTTGCTCGCCAAACATGAGCGACTCTGCAAGTTTTGACGAAGTGCTTGAACTATTGCACCTGTCAGGCCGCTCATTGCCACATGCATTGTTGATGATGATCCCTGAGGCATGGGAAAACAACACCAGCATGGACCCAGCACGGCGTGCGTTCTATCGCTTCCATTCCTCATTGATGGAGCCATGGGATGGTCCAGCAGACGTCGCATTCACAGACGGCACATTGATTGGTGCAGTTCTTGACCGTAACGGTTTGCGTCCGGGTCGTTATTGGGTCACGAACGATGACCTCGTTGTTCTTGCATCTGAAGCTGGAGTTCTTGATATCGAACCATCGCGAGTCATTCGCAAAGGCCGTTTGCAGCCAGGAAAGATGTTCCTTGTTGATACGGCGCTCGGCCGCATAGTTGATGACGAAGAAATCAAAGCTGAATTGGCTGCACAGCATCCGTACGAGCAGTGGTTGACAGAAGGCCTTACCGAACTGTCGTCGTTGCCTGCGCGCGAACATGTGGTCCACAGCAATGACAGCGTGATGCGCCGTCAACAAATGTTCGGATACACCGAAGAAGAACTCAAGGTAATTCTTGGTCCTACAGCACGAACTGGAACTGAGCCACTTGGTTCCATGGGAACAGATACTCCGATAGCTGTTTTGTCAGATCGTTCTCGCTTGTTGTTTGATTACTTCCAGCAGTTATTCGCGCAAGTCACGAACCCGCCACTTGATGCAATTCGTGAAGAAGTGGTGACAGCTATTGGCACCAGCGTTGGGCCGGAAGCAAACTTGTTGGTCCCTGGGCCAGAAAGCTGCCGCCAACTTGTTCTGCCTTTCCCCATTATTGATAACGATGATCTCGCAAAAATCATTCACATCAATGATGACAATACGCATCCGCATCTTGCCGCGGTAGTGATTAGCGGGTTGTATCGCGTTGCTGATGGTGGGGCTGGCTTGCGGTCAGCTCTTGATGATGTTCGTGCAGAAGTAACTGAAGCAATCATTAATGGTGCACGCATCATTGTGTTGTCAGACCGCAACTCGGATGAAGTGTTCGCGCCAATTCCGTCGTTGTTGCTCACAAGTGCCGTGCATCACCACCTCATTCGTGAAAAACGACGCACTCAGGTGGGCTTGGTTGTTGAATGTGGCGACGCTCGAGAAGTGCACCACATGGCATTGCTGGTTGGCTTTGGTGCCGGTGCAATTAACCCATACCTTGCATTTGAGACCGTAGAGAACATCATTTCCAACGACATGTACCTGCTTGGGTCAATGGATCCGTTGAAGGCCATAAAGAATTACATCAAGGCATCCGGCAAGGGCGTCTTGAAGGTGATGTCAAAGATGGGCGTATCAACGGTCGCCTCGTACACGGGCGCACAGATTTTTGAAGCAATTGGTTTGTCAACTGAATTAGTAAATGAATTCTTCACCGGCACAGTCTCGCGTTTGGGCGGCATTGGCCTTGATGAAATTGCCGCCGAGGTTGCAACGCGTCACGCTTTGGCACACCCAACGCGTCCTGACCTTCGCTCGCACCGTCGTATTGAACTTGGCGGCGAATACCAGTGGCGCCGCGAAGGGGAATACCACCTCTTTAACCCAGAGACTGTGTACCGCTTGCAGCACGCGACGCGTGCAGGTCGATACGACGTGTTCAAGCAATACTCACGTGACGTTGATGACCAGTCTGAGCGTCTTGCAACATTGCGCGGACTCTTTCACCTGCGCACAGGTGATCGTCCGTCGATCTCGATTGATGAAGTAGAGCCAGTGTCAGAGATCGTGAAGCGATTCTCGACTGGTGCAATGAGTTACGGCTCGATCTCTGCTGAGGCACACGAGAACCTTGCAATTGCGATGAACCGTCTAGGCGCAAAGAGCAATACCGGTGAAGGTGGAGAAGACCCAGAGCGGTTTGTACCCATGGCTAATGGAGACTCCAAGCGTTCATCTATCAAGCAAGTGGCCTCTGGTCGCTTCGGTGTTACAAGTGAATACTTGGTGAATGCCGACGACTTGCAAATCAAAATGGCGCAGGGCGCAAAGCCCGGTGAAGGTGGACAGTTGCCTGGCTACAAGGTGAACCCAGCAGTTGCAAAGACGCGTCACTCGACTCCTGGAGTTGGACTGATTAGTCCGCCTCCTCACCATGACATTTATTCCATTGAAGACTTGAAGCAATTGATTCACGATTTGAAGAACGCAAACCCGTTGGCACGCGTTCATGTGAAGTTGGTTGCCGAAGTTGGAATCGGCACAGTTGCTGCTGGCGTGAGTAAAGCAAAAGCAGACGTTGTATTAATTTCTGGTCATGACGGGGGAACTGGTGCATCACCATTGACTTCGTTGAAGCATGCAGGTGCCCCATGGGAACTTGGACTTGCAGAAGCACAACAGACATTGATGTTGAACGGCTTGCGCGACCGAATTGTGGTGCAGGCAGACGGACAAATGAAAACTGGCCGTGACGTCATCATTGCAACGTTGCTCGGCGCAGAAGAATTTGGTTTCGCTACAGCCCCACTAGTGGTGAGCGGGTGCATCATGATGCGCGCATGCCACTTAGATACGTGTCCTGTAGGAATCGCAACGCAGAACCCTGAATTGCGCAAGCGGTTTAATGGCCAGCCCGAATTTGTCATTAACTTCTTTGAATACATTGCAGAAGAAGTTCGTGAGTATTTGGCTGAGCTTGGTTTCCGCACATTGAAGGAAGCCGTTGGTCACGTAGAACTCATTGATGCTGAGAAGGCTGTGAATCATTGGAAAGCTCAAGGGCTTGATATCTCTCCGATGCTCGTGGTTCCACAGAATCCGTATTCGTCAACTCCGTACATGTCTGTTGCACAAGATCACGGTTTGGCAGATGCTCTGGACAATCAACTGATTGCATTGTCGAAGGCAGCACTTGCTGATGCAACACCGGTATCAATTTCGTTGCCGATTCGTAACGTGAACCGCACTGTCGGAACAATGCTCGGTTATGAAATAACAAAGAAGTGGGGAGGCGAGGGCTTGCCAGATGGCACCATCACCATCAACTTCACCGGTTCTGCTGGTCAAAGTTTCGGAGCGTTCGTGCCTTCAGGTGTTGATATGCGTCTCGAAGGTGACAGCAATGACTATTTGGGTAAGGGCCTTTCTGGCGGCCGCATTGTGTTGCACCCTCATCGTGATTCTCCATTCGTGGCTGAAGACAACGTGATTGCGGGCAACGTCATTGGTTACGGCGCAACTGGCGGCGAAATCTTTATTCGCGGCATGGTGGGCGAGCGCTTCTGTGTTCGTAACTCGGGTGCAACTGCAGTTGTTGAAGGTGTTGGCGACCATGGTTGTGAATACATGACAGGTGGCAACGTTGTTGTTCTTGGCGCAACTGGTCGTAACTTTGCGGCCGGTATGTCGGGTGGTATTGCATATGTTTATGACCCGAAGAATGAGTTCTCTGGAAAAGTGAACTATGAGATGGTGGAACTTGAGACCGTCGAAGGCATTGATGCTGAATGGTTGCGTACAACCATTGCGCGCCACTTGGAATTCACTGGTTCAGCAGTTGCACAAAGGGTGTTGGATGACTTCGACACCGAAGTTACACATTTCCGCAAAGTGATGCCGCGTGACTACAAACTGGTTCTCTCTGTAATGGCATCTGCCAAAGCTGATGGATTAACAGAGCAAGAAACGTCCGATCGAGTGATGGAGGCTGCCCGTGGGTGAGACAACAGGATTTCTAAAGTGGGGTCGCAACGGCCCGACACGTCGACCAGTGGAACTTCGCTTGAAAGATTGGAAAGAGGTGTACGAACCATTCGATGGCGAGATCTTGAAGAGTCAAGCTGGTCGTTGTATGGACTGCGGTATTCCGTTTTGCAATAACGGCTGCCCGCTCGGCAACCTCATTCCGGACTGGAATGACTTGGTGTATCGCGATCATTGGCACGATGCCATTGAGCGACTTCATGCAACCAACAACTTTCCTGAATTCACAGGCCGTTTGTGCCCAGCTCCGTGCGAATCAGCATGTGTGCTCGGTATCAACCAAGACCCCGTCAACATCAAACAAGTTGAAGTGTCGATCATTGACCGTGCATGGGCCGAAGGATGGGTTACCCCACAAATTCCTTCATTGCAGACAGGTAAGCGCATTGCCGTTATCGGTAGTGGACCTGCAGGTCTTGCGACTGCTCAACAATTAACTCGTGCCGGACACTCGGTTGTTGTGCTCGAGCGTGCTGACCGCATTGGCGGACTTTTGCGTTATGGAATTCCTGAGTTCAAAATGGAAAAGAGTCACCTTGATCGCCGCCTCGAGCAGATGCGTGAAGAAGGAACCGAATTCCGTACTAATGCAGACGTCGGCGGCTCTGTTGACATCGAAATTCTCCGTGCATCGCACGATGCGATTGTGCTTGCATGTGGTGCGACATCTTGGCGTGAATTACCAATTCCTGGGCGTGAACTCAAGGGTGTGCATCAGGCAATGGAATATCTTCCGATCGCAAACAAAGTGCAAGAAGGCGATACGTCAACGTATGACATCGACGCAAAGGGAAAGAACGTTGTCATCATTGGTGGCGGCGACACTGGCGCAGACTGTTTAGGAACGGCATTGCGCCAGGGTGCAAAGCAAGTGATTCAACTTGAGATCATGGCTCGTCCACCAGAGACTCGCTCTGCTGGTAACCCTTGGCCGCAGTACAACATGATTTATCGCACGTCGTCTGCGCATGAAGAAGGTGGCGAGCGCATGTTTAGCGTTAACACCGAACGATTCGTAGATGATGGAAATGGAAACGTGCGCGCACTTCTGATTCATGAAGTGGAGATGGTCGACGGTCGATTCGTGAAAAAAGAAGGAACCGACACTGAGATTCCAGCTGACCTTGTCTTTCTTGCGATGGGCTTTGTTGGTCCTGACAAGGGCTCGTGGCTAGACCAATTGGGAGTGGCGCTTGATGAACGCGGCAACATTGCCCGTAACAACGAGTATCACTCAAACGTTCCTGGCATCTTTGTGGCAGGCGATATGGGCCGTGGGCAAAGCCTTATCGTGTGGGCTATTGCTGAAGGTCGTGCATGCGCAGCGGGTGTCGACACATATCTGATGGGCGAAACATCGCTTCCATCACCGATACTTCCCACCGAGCGCCCATTGGTATAACAGCGGTTGCCTCAAAGCGCCACCAGTTGACCTCTCACAGGCTCTACTGTTGTTGATTGTGTTGTTGAACCGCGTCATTCCGAAATCGAAGTCTGTAACGCTAGCGATGGCGCTTGTCATGACTTTTGGCTTTGCCGCATGTGGGGGAGACACATTGGGTGTTGCCACCACTGTGGTCAATGTAACGCCCACAAACTTTGCAACCATTCCGCCTGTTGCAAGCACTGTGCCTGGTACCTCAACTACGTTGCCGTCTAATGCGGTCGGTTCCGAGACCACCTACACCGTTGTAGCGGGGGACTCGCCACTGGCAGTTGCCAATAAGTTCGGAATCTCTCTTACGACACTTCTTGCCTATAACGGGATGGTGACGCCTAAACAGTTTCCATACCCTGGCCAAACGCTGCGCATCCCGCCTCAGGCCGTTGTTGCTCCGACCGATCCGAACACGCCAACAGCAACAAACCCAGCCACCCCTGGCGTTACCAATGCGCCTGTCGGGCCCGGATGCGGCACTCGACCAGCTGGCACATATGCAATCGCACCAAATGATTCCTTCTTCAAGATTCAGAAAAAATTCTGTGTATCACTTGGTGCGTTGTTGACAGCTAACAATTGGCCAGACAGCAGTCAGAATTTGCTAGTCGGACAAGTAATTAACATTCCTGCCGCTGGCAGTTAACGCGCTGTATTGCGCTTGCGGCGCGCGTGGCGCTCAAGTGAGTGCACAATGAGCTCATCGATGAGGTCTGGGTATGCAAGCCCAGTTGCAGCCCATAACTTCGGGTACATCGAAATTGGTGTGAACCCCGGAATTGTGTTGATTTCATTGCAGAGAAAGCCCCGACCGTTTTCCTCAAAGAAGAAGTCAACACGGGCCATTCCTTCGCAATGAAGTGCCTCGTATGCAGCGATGGCCAATGACCGAACAGTGTCAGATTGTTCAGGCGTAAGTCGCGCCGGAATATTCAGGGTTGCAGCGTCGGTAACGTACTTGTCTTCGTAGTCATAGAAGTCATTGCCCGGAGTAATTTCACCCGCAACTGACGCGCGAGGTGCGCGGTTTCCTATGACTGCAACTTCAATTTCTCGTCCGATTATTGCTTCTTCACACACGATCCACTGGTCGTAGGCAGCAGCAAGTTCTACTGCTGTGCGAAGCTCGTGAAGGTCATGTGCTTTCGAAACGCCGACGGATGAACCCATATTGGCTGGTTTCACAAACATGGGAAAGCCAAGTGAAAGCACAACGTCGTTCAGAGAATCAGCGGTAACCGTGTCTTCGCGCAGTGTGGCATGTCGTGCTTGTGGAATTCCTGCTTGTGCAAAAAGAGACTTCGATACACCCTTGTCCATCGCGACTGCGCTTGATAAGACTGCGCTACCGACATAGGGAAGGTCAAGCATTTCTAGGAGTCCCTGAATTGTTCCGTCTTCTCCTAGTGGGCCATGAAGGAGAGGCATGACGACGATGGGTCCGGATTCAGCTAACTGAGAAAGAACTGTTGACGTTGTCACGGTTCCGGCTGCGAGCAGATGTGTTGGCACCGAATCAGGGTCTATGCCGCCGTTAGGTAATTCCGCCATGTCGGGTAAATGCCATTTTCCGTCCCGTGCAATACCAATAGGCACTGTGCGATAGGTCGTTGAGTTCGCAGCACGAAGGACATGCGCTGCAGTCACACAACTGACGTCATGTTCGGCTGATTGCCCACCAAAAATAACCACAAGGGTGGTGCGCCGGTCTGTGGTGTCCATCGGTAAGACGGTACTCGCCACTAGGGTCATTCCATGCTCATTACCGCCTCTGAAGTGGCGTCCGTTGCTCACGGAACGCTTGTGGGGCTTGATTGTGAGGCATCAGGCATTGCTTTTGATTCCCGAACCTTGCGTCGCGGTGAAGCGTTTGTGGCGTTGGGTGGTGATGCCGATGGACATGATTATCTTTTGTCGGCGGCTGCGGCAGGTGCGTCGTTCGCCATTGTGCAACGAGGAAAATCAGTTGACGCGTTGACATGCATTGAAGTTGATGATTGTGATGCGGCGTTGACTGCGCTTGGTCGTCATTGTCGAGAACGTCTCACGGCAACTCTTGGCGAGCGCGTGATTGGAATAACTGGTTCGGTTGGCAAGACCAGTACAAAAGATTTGGTGTTGGCGGTCTTGCGATCAAAGTTTGCGAATGCACATGGACCTGAAAAGTCTTTGAACAACGACATTGGAGTTCCTGTCACCATTATCAATGCGCCTGATTCGTGTGATGCCTTGGTGTTGGAAATGGGAATGCGCGGTCTGGGTGAAATCGCACGATTATGTGCAGTAGGGGTTCCACAGATTGGTGTGATTACCGAAGTTGGAGATGCACATAGCGAACGGGTGGGCGGAATTGATGGAGTAGTTAGGGCCAAGGCTGAACTTCTACACGCACTGCCTGAAACTGGAATTGCAATCGTAAATTCTGATTCCGTCAATGCAATGAAAACGGTGCACAATATTTCGGCACGCGTAATGAGTTTCGGGTCATCGGAGACGGCAACAGTTCGATGGGAAATTGTGTCGGTAGATGATCGCGGGCGCTGCACGGTGCGCTTTACTGCAGATAACCAAAGCGCTGTCGGCGTGGTTTCGTTGCCAGGAATACACATGGCATCAAATGCAGCAGCAGCAGTTGCTGTAGGTCACTCATGCGGAATCGGAATTGAACAATGTGTTGAAGCGCTAGCGAATGTACAGAGCGCGCCTCAACGTATGCAGTGGGTGACCGGACAACACGGTCTTCGCATACTTGACGATTCATACAACGCAAACCCAGTGTCAGTAGCAGCTGCATTGCAAACGATTGCAGAGTCGCCGGCCAGGCAGAGGTTCGCAGTGCTGGGCGTTATGGCCGAAGTATCTGACTCGGTGAACGTGCATCGCGGGATAGCCGCATTGTGTGGCCAACTAGGAATTGAACTGTTAGCTCTAGAGACTGATCTCTACGGAACACCGGCACTGTCAGTGGCTGAGATAGTCGACGCATTGCGCGAACTTGATTCAAACAATGTTGTTGTTGTCAAAGGGTCGCGTATGGCCGCAACAGAACGAGTTGTTCATTCCTTGATCAGCTGAGCGTCAACGCGTTTGTCGATCTTTTCAATATTGCAGGACCATGCGAGAAACAGAGCCCAAGCTGCACCGAACAATAAAACCGGACGTGGTCCGATGCGGTCCATAATTGGACCGAATATTAAGTTTCCAATGGGGATTGTCCCACCAAAGGCCATAAACCACAACGACAAAACTCGAGCACGAATTTCCAACTCAAGGCGACTTTGTAGAACTGTCATGAGAGCAGTTGTTGTTGAAAAATATGACGCTCCGAGAAAAAACCCTGTGATGAACGCAAGTGGAGTGGAGCGCACTGAGGCGAATGCGGTCATAAAGATTGCAAAACAAACAAACCCTCCGCGTACTGCTTTTCTCTTATCCACTCCAGCCAATACCGTGCCAATTGCAAGGGCTCCAAACATCGCCCCAAGTCCCCAGGTTGCGTAGAGCCATTTGTACACAGGTGTACGTGGTTGGATATCGAAAGTGAGGTCAGCAACAGCGGGAAATAGTCCGACAAAGGGAAGACTAAAAAGCGAAAATGAAAACATTGTGACCAGTAATCTTCGCAAGACAGGGCGAGCACGTGCGGTGCGAATCCCCAGAGTCAATGATTTCCATCCAGATTCTGAACTGCGTCTAGCCGCAGGTAGCGCAATGCGAACAACTGCTGACATCACAATGAGGTAGGTGCATGAGTTGATGAAAAACACTTGCGAAGTGGTGACTCCCCAGTGCATCAGAAGTGCAGCGAGAATTGGGCCCACTACTCGTGAACCATTGATAGAGGTGGACGACAAACTGATGGATCCGCCAAGGTCTTCGGGGCGAACAAGGCTTGGCAAAACCGCAGAGAACGCGGGGGCATTAAACGAGTTGCCAATACCGACGGTGAGTTGAGCGCAGAAAAGAAGAGCAATTGAGCTGTCGACAGATGTAAGTATTCCCAGCAGCACGGACCCTGCCATCTGAATGCATTGTGCGAAGATCAGCCAATTGCGTCGGTCAAATTTGTCGGCCATTACCCCCGCGGGAATGGATAGAAGAAGCAAAGGACCTAGTTGCGCAAAAGTGAATAGTGCCACGGTCGAGGCACTGCCAGTGCGTGAATAGATGTAGGCCGGCAGGATTACTTGCTGCATCCAGACCCCGATGCTGGACAGAAAACTGCTGATCCACATCACTCGGAAATCTCGGTAACTCAAAGCCGCACTGATGGTGCCAGGTTTATGGTGTGTGCGACGTGGTTGCAGATCTGGGTTCATAGGGGCGACACGACGCTACTTCTCATGAGGGGCGTTTGGCGGATTGGTCCACACATAACGGTCTGAATGTGACAATAATGACAGTGTGAGTTTCAATGAACTAATCACCGACAAAACAACTACTTCTCAGAACGATAGTTGTCGTACTCGCTACGGTACGTTTGCGGAATGTCCGCTATGTACAGGTGATCTCACGCCAGAGCATGCGCATTTCAAATGTCGCACATGCGGTTGGCGTGACAGTTGCTGTGACTAATTGTTCGGGCTGAACTTCACAGGCAAGGATGCTGGTCCAAAGATGCCGATACCTGATGGTTTGTAGACAACTGGGCCGTCAAGTTCAAGGTTTGTCATGCGTTGCGACAGCACAGTAAATGCTTCTTGTAGTTCAGCACGCGCAAGTGATGCACCTAGGCAATAGTGAATACCAGCACCAAGCGACAAGTGTGGTTGACCGACTGGTTCGCGTGTGATGTCGAAGGTGTCCGGAGTAGGAAAGACCGAGGCGTCGTAATTTCCGGTGCTCATTGACGTGCTCATAAATGTTCCCTTTGGAAAAAGCACTCCGTTGTATTCAATGTCTTCTGATGCAAAACGAATAGTGCCACCGACTGCACCCGAATAGCGCAGCACTTCTTCCACTGCGCGTTGTGCAAGTGACGGATCTTTGCCAAGCATTGCCCACTGTTCTGGATACTCAGCAAACAGCGCCAGGGCGAGCCCGAGTTGATTACGAGTGGTGTCAGTGCCGCCCACGATGACTGCATCAACCATCATGGTGAGTTCTTCTGTGTTGAGTTTGTCTCCGGCCTCTTCGGCCGCGATGAGGTCTGTGATCAAGTCGTCCGCAGGGACACTTCTGCGCTTTTCAATGAGCCCTTCTGTGTATTTCTCCAGCTCTTGTTGTGCCGCAAGAAAGACGGGCATGTTTTCTGCCAAGTTCTCGCTAAAGATCAACAAAATTTCAGATGCAAGTCGACTAAAAAGTTTCCAGTCTTCTTTTGGTGCACCTAATAACTCACAAATAATGGGAATTGGGTATGGCTCGCAGATATCACGTACTACTTCGGCTTTGCCGGACGCCATAAATGGGTCTAGAAGCGAATTGACTGTCTCGCGCATGAATGGGCGAAGTCGGTCAGCACTGCGAGGAGAAAATGCTGGCGCTACCAAGCGGCGAAGACGAACATGCACTTCACCTTCAGCACTCAAAATAGAAACTTGGCGACGACCGAGAAAGGCCTCATCAGTGATGCCTTGCAATTGGGCGACCATTCCTGTGGCCGAATGCCAGCGCTTGTCACGCAGGATTCCCATCACGGAGTCATATGTCAGAACGGAGTAACCGATGTCTGTACGGGCCAGCCAACTTTCTTTTGCAATGTCACGCAACTGGGCGTGGCGATCAGATCGCTTCTGGTCGATGACGAGGGGGACTTTAGGAATTTGGAGGTCAGTTGCGAGTGAAGCCATCATGACAATCTATTGGTTCAAGGCGTCCAATGGCTTAACGAAGGGTTGCGCCAGCGCCGTAGCAACTGCTTCGTAGGTGATGTGGCCTTGGTGGGTGTTGAGTCCATGCGAAAGCGCCGAGTTTGCCCGCGCGGCGCCAAGTGCCCCCTGCCGCGCAATCTCGATTTGAAATGGCAAGGTGACGTTGGTAAGTGCATATGTGCTCGTATGTGACACAGCGCCTGGCATATTTCCCACTGCATAGTGCACGACTCCGTGCTTCAAGTACACAGGGTCAGTATGTGTTGTCTCGTGAGTGGTTTCGATGCAGCCGCCCTGGTCAACTGCAACATCAACAATGACTGCACCTGGTTTCATTGATCGGACCATGTCTTCACTAACAACAACAGGTGCACGTCCGCCTGCAACAAGCACCGCACCGATTACAAGATCGGCTTCAAGAATGCTTCGTTCGATTGACCCTCGATTTGATGCAAGAGTAGAAATTCGGCCGCGATGAATCTGGTCGACGTACCGCAAGCGATCGATGTTCTTATCAATTAGTACAACTTCGGCTTCCATGCCGGCAGCAATCCATGCGGCATTCCAACCAACATTTCCCGCGCCAAGAACCACAACTTTTGCCGGGCGTACTCCGGGTGCGCCGCCCATCAATACTCCGCGACCACCATTGTGTGATTCAAGAAAGTGGGCACCCATTTGCGGAGCCAATCGGCCAGCTACTTCGCTCATGGGTGCAAGAAGTGGAAGGGAGCCGTCTGGCATTTCAACGGTCTCGTAGGCAAACGATGTTGTTCCAGCTGCAATGAGAGCGGAAGCCACTTTCGGATATGCGGCCAAGTGAAGGTACGTAAACAAAGTGAGATCACGGCGAAGAAACTCGAATTCTTCTTCTTTGGGTTCTTTTACTTTTACAACCATGGGCTGTGACCATGCATCGGCGGCGGAAGTGACAATGGTGGCTCCCGAGGCGACAAAATCGTCGTCAGAGATAGAGGCCCCAACACCAGCGCCCGTCTCGACGAATACCTGAATACCGAATCGCTCACATTCACGAACACCATCTGGGGTCATAGCCACTCGACCCTCAGCAGTCTTTACTTCGCGAGGAACGCCAATGGAAAGTATTTGTGTCATAGCAATAGGTTTATCCCAGAATTCTGAGTCAGTGTGGACGGCATGGTCGAATCTGTGGAATCCTTAGTACATGAAGAGCTTCAAGAACTTTATTAACGGTGAATACGTCGACGCGAAAGATGGTCGAACAACTGCCATCATTGACCCGTCAACAGGACAGCAATATGGTGAGGCTGCCCTAAGTGGCGCTGCAGATGTTGATGTTGCAATGAAGGCTGCGTCGCAAGCATTTAAGTCCTGGGGTCAAACAACTCCATCCGAACGCTCGCTTGCCTTGTACCGCATTGCAGATGCCATTGAAGCGCGCGCTGATGAAATTGTTGCAGCAGAAGTTCAGAACACTGGTAAACCGATTGCACTTACGATGAGCGAAGAGATTCCACCAATGGTTGATCAGATTCGTTTCTTTGCTGGTGCAGCGCGAATGCTGGAAGGGAAAGCAACTGCTGAGTACATGGCAAATATGACGTCAATGATTCGTCGCGAACCAGTCGGTGTGTGTGCACAGGTTGCTCCGTGGAATTACCCAATGATGATGGCAGTGTGGAAGTTTGCGCCAGCCATTGCCGCGGGAAATGCAGTAGTACTGAAACCTTCTGATACAACTCCTGCCTCGACTACTTTGCTTGCCGAAATTGCAGCAGAGTTCTTGCCTGCCGGCGTGCTTAATGTGATTTGTGGAGACCGTGATACAGGTCGCGCCATGGTTACTCATGACATTCCGTCCATGGTGTCTGTTACTGGTTCGGTTCGTGCCGGTATTGAAGTTGCCGAAGCTGCAGCACAAAGTTTGAAGCGTGTCCACCTTGAGTTGGGTGGCAAGGCGCCAGTCATAGTGTTTGATGATGCAGACATTGAAGCTGCTGCAGCCGGAATCGCTGCTGCGGGGTATTTCAACGCCGGACAAGATTGCACAGCAGCAACGCGCGTTGTGTGCGGACCAAAGATCTATGCAGAGTTCGTAGCCGCACTTGCAGAGCAAGCAGCTGCCACTCGCACGGGAGGCCCGAAGGACCTTGAAGCTGCCTTTGGCCCACTAAACAATCAGAATCAATTAACTCGAGTTGCAGGTTTTGTTGATCGCACTCCGAAGCACGCTCGTGTTGTCACTGGTGGTGAACGCCAAGGAAACGATGGGTACTTCTTTACGCCAACAGTTATTGCAGACCTGAAGCAAGACGACGAAATGATTCAGAATGAAATATTTGGGCCGGTCATCACTGTGCAGCGATTCTCAGATGAAGATGAAGCATTGCGTTGGGCTAACGGTGTTGAATACGGACTTGCATCGTCAGTGTGGACACGAGACTTTGGACGAGCTATGCGTATGGCCAAGCACCTTGATTTCGGTTGTGTGTGGATCAACACGCATATTCCGGTTGTTGCTGAAATGCCACATGGTGGATACAAGAAGTCCGGCTATGGCAAAGACTTGTCTGCCTATGCACTTGATGACTACACACGCATCAAGCACGTAATGGCAAACCTCGAAAGCTAACTCGCTTTAACGATTCTGAAACTGGCGCCAGGCTTCTGTAAATACTGTCGTAAGTGTTGATCGAATAAATTCGAGTTCTTGTTCACCACATATAAGCGTCGGGGACAAAACGATTACAGGGTCTGCGCGGTCATCTGCGCGACAAATCAACCCGGCGTCATAGATCATTGGTGACACCACTTTGCGTAAGAGCCACTCGCTTTCTTCGTCGGTGAATGTCTCGCCGGTTTCTGAGTCTCGCACCAATTCCGCAACACGGAAGTAACCGCAGCCACGCACGTCGCCCACAATTGGTAACTCGCCAAGAGACGCCATGACATCGTCAAATAATGCTTCGTGTCGTAAAACATTTCCGCAGAGATCTTCACGCTCGATGATGTCGATATTGGCGAGTGCTACAGCACAGCTAACGGGGTGGCCACCGAATGTATGTCCGGCCAAGAAGACTCTGTCTCCTTCTTCTAAGAATGGCGCAGCAATACTGTCGCTTACTAAAACTCCACCAAGAGGGGAGTACCCACTAGTGGCGCCTTTGGCAAACGTGATCAT